>JAAYFN010000020.1 GCA_012728225.1 Campylobacter sp. | reverse complement strand
GGTGTGATTTTCCCAATGAAAGAACTAGTTGAAATCGCTCATGAAAAAGGAGTGCCATTCCACACAGACGCAGTTCAAGCAGTGGGTAAAATAAAAGTAGATGCAAGAGCGATGGGAGTTGACTTCTTAAGCTTTTCAGCTCATAAATTCCACGGACCAAAGGGCGTTGGAGGCTTATACATAAGAGATAGCAAAAAACTAACTCCTTTGCTTCATGGTGGTGAGCATATGGGTGGCAGAAGAAGTGGAACTTTAAATGTCCCTTTTATAGTTGCAATGGGAGAGGCTTTGGAGCTTGCTAATAAACTTATAGCTTATGAATATTCTCATGTTAGACGCCTAAGAGATAAACTTGAAGATGCTCTTTTGAGTATTGAAGATGTCACAGTTATAGGCAAAAGAGAACATAGAACTCCAAATACAATACTTGCAAGCATTAAAGGGGTTGAAGGTGAGGCTATGCTATGGGATCTAAACCAAGCAGGAATTGCCGCATCAACTGGTTCAGCGTGTGCAAGCACAGATCTAGAAAGCAATCCGATCATGGAAGCAATAGGAGCAAATAATGATTTAGCTCATACCGCGCTTAGATTGTCTCTATCTAGGTTTACTACCGAAGAAGAGATAGATTATTCAATAGATGTGATAAAAAAAGCTATAGATAGGTTAAGAAATATCTCAAGTTCGTTTGCATATGCACCTAAGTGGCATAATAGTGGTTTATAAAAGAGGTTAAAAGGATAAAAAATGGCAAAAAATGACTTAATAAGTGGATCTTTTTGGGATGAATACTCAAAAAAAGTACAAAATAGAATGAACAATCCAAAATTTATGGGCGAAATAACAGAAGAAGAAGCAGAAAAAAAAGGTGCAAAGCTTATAGTAGCTGATTTTGGCGCTGAAAGTTGTGGTGATGCAGTAAGGCTTTACTGGTTAATCGACGAAAAAACCAACACTATAATAGATGCAAAATTTAGAAGCTTTGGTTGTGGTTCAGCTATCGCAAGCAGCGATACTATGGCTGAGCTTTGTATAGGTAAAACTGTTGATCAAGCTGTTAAAATTACAAATATAGATGTTGAAAAAGCTATGCGTGATGACCCTGACACTCCAGCTGTCCCACCACAAAAAATGCACTGCTCAGTTATGGCATATGATGTTATAAAAGCTGCTGCGGCTTCTTATAAAGGTGTCGATCCTGAACACTTTGAAGATGAAATTATAGTTTGTGAGTGCGCAAGAGTGAGTCTTGGAACTATAAAAGAAGTTATCAGACTTAATGACCTAAAAACAGTCGAGCAAATCACTCAATATACCAAAGCTGGAGCTTTTTGTAAAAGCTGTATCAAGCCTGGTGGACATGAAGAAAGAGATTATTATCTTGTGGATATTTTAGCAGAAACTAGAGCTGAAATGGAAAAAGAACGACTTGCAGCCATAGCAAATGCTAAAACAAGTGACGGTGCAAGTGATATGGGATTTGAGGAGTTAAATGCTATCGGGCAGTTTAAAGCTGTAGAAAAACTAATAGACTCAGATATCCGCCCTATGCTAGCTATGGATGGCGGTGATATGGATATCGTTGATATTAGAAATAGTGATGATGGTAGAAATATCGATATATATATTCGCTATCTTGGTGCTTGTAGTGGGTGTGCAAGCGGAGCAAGTGGAACTCTTTTTGCAATAGAAGCTGTTTTAAAAGAGAATCTTAGCCCTAAAATACGCGTAATGCCTATTTAATTAAACTTTAAATTCTAAAATTACAAATAAAACTTAGCTCCTAAATTTAGGAGCTAGCTTGCTTTGAGTGTTTACCAATCAAGGTCTTTAAAAGGATTTACCGAAGTTGTAGGTTCAATAGTTACATTTGACTCTATCATCGCTTTGGTTTCGTTGTTTTCTAAGTTAAATCCGCCACCTAAAGCCTTATAAACACTAACTACACTATTTGCCACATCAAGATTGGCTGAAACTAGGTTTAACCTTGCAGTTAAATACTGCCTTTGAGCGTCAAGAAGTTCTAAGTTATCACTATACCCCGCCTTATATCTCTCATTTGCTAAGTTATAAACCTTCTCTTGAGAGTTAAACAAATTCTGCATACTATCTTGATTTGATATAGCATTTTCTCTATTAACTAAAGCATCTCTTACTTCGCCAAAAGCATTTTTAAGAGTTTTATCATAGTTTATAAAACTTGCATTTTGCTCTAAATTTGATATCTCAACTCCTTTTGCAGTTCTGCCAAAGCTTAAAAGTGGCCCTACTAGCGAGCCTCCAATATTCCAACTATTTGTATTAGTGGTAAAGACTTTATTAAAGTCACTACTCATATATCCTAAACTTCCTGTAAGTGAAAAAGTTGGAAAATAATTAGCTCTACTAACTCCTACTAAAAAATTTGATGCTCTTAAACGCTCTAAAGATGCTGCTACATCAGCTCTATGTAAAAGCAAGTCTGAAGGAATTCCATTTGGTACTTTTGGTATATTTGAGAGTTTGTTTTTATATGTGTTTATATTTTTATACAAAATTTCATTATAAGTTTTTCCTGTAAGTAATGCTAAAGCTGTATTTGTGCTTGAAAGTTGATTTTTCACACTTGTAAGCTGTGCTTTAGCACTATCTACTTGAGCTTGAGCTTGATAATAAACGATCGAACTTATCGTCCCTATTTCAAATTGGTTTTTTCTAAAATTTAACGTATCTGTGTAACTAGCTAAAGTTTCAGTTAAAACACTCTCTTGCTCTTTTAAAAACAAAAGTTGAAAGTATGTAGTTACTACGTTGCTTGCTATGGTAAGCCTTGCTGTATCATAGTCGTATTTTGTCGCCATATAAGTTGAACGGTTAGCATTTACACTATTTCTAACTCTACCCCAAAGATCAATTTCATAGCTCATATTAACATTTACGCCATAAACCTCTTCTGAGTTTGCATCTGGTGCATAAGGATAGTTGTTTTGAATACCTGCATTTCCACTATAACCAAATTCTGGCAAATAGTCTAACTTACTTAGTCCTAAGCTTACTCTTGCTATCTCTATGTTGTTTAATGCTAGTGCTAGATCTGAATTATGTTTTAAAGCACTATCGACAAGATCATTTAAATTTGGATCTTTAAACTCTTTCCACCATATGTCACTTATATTAGTAGTTTCATAAGTAGCTTTATAAGTAGTGTCCTTTAAAGGAGTGGCTGGTTTAAAAGAACATCCTGTTAGCAACAGTGCCCCAGCTGTTATAGTTACCAAAATTTTCTTACTTAACATGGTTTCCCTTCTCATCATCTTCTATGATAGTCTCCCCATTTGCCATAGTTTTTGCTGATACTAAATTTTCTTTACTATCACCACCAAATAGTCTATCTAAAAATTTATTAAAACTTTCAACTAGATAGTAAAATGATGGTATAAATAAAATAGCTATAGTTGATGCTGCTATCATACCACCAATAACTGGAATACCAACAGCATGTCTACTAGCAGCGCCCGCACCTGTACTAAACACTAATGGCAAAACGCCAAACGTAAATGCAAGTGATGTCATAACGATAGGCCTAAACCTAAGCCTTGCAGCTTGAACGCCCGCTTCATAAAGACTTTTACCCTCTTTTTCATGAGCTGCCATAGCAAATTCAACGATAAGGATAGCATTTTTAGCACCAAGTCCTATTAAAAGAATAAGTCCTATCTGGAAGTAAACATCATTACTTTGTCCGCCTATCCAAGTTGAAGTTAACGCTCCAAAAAGTGAGAAAGGAACGGCTGCAACAACAGCGATTGGCATTAACCATCTCTCATATTGAGAGGCTAAGATAAGATAGACAAATATCATACCAAAGATAAGAGCTATCATTCCTGTTCCACTTGAGTTAACCTCTTGATATGAAGTTCCTGCCCAACCTAACAGATAGTCATTATCAGGAAAAACCTCTTTAAACACCTCAGAAATAGCTTCAATAGCTTGTCCTGACGTATACCCAGGAGTTGCTTCACCCATGATTTTAGCAGCAGGAAAAGCATTAAATCTATCAACGTTATCAGCACCTAAGCTCTTTTTCATAATAACAAGAGAACTGATCGGTATCATCTCTCCTGTTAAGCCACTTCTAACAAAAATATTTCTTAAGGCATCCTCATTATTTCTAAATTCACCTACTGAACTTATTCTAACCTTAAACGTTTTACCTAACAAGTTAAAATCATTTACATAATAACTTCCTATTGTTGAATTTAAAGTTGAGAAAATATCAGCTACTCCAACTCCCATCATCTTTATTTTATCTTTATCTAAAATAATCTCATATTGAGGAAAATTAGTATCAAGAGTGCTTCTTACCATTGTAAGTTCAGGTCTTTGATTGGCAAGTTTAACAACCTTTAACATATCAGCATCGATCTCGTTATATTTTTTACCCTTATTAGTTTGAGCATATAACTCAAACCCACTAGTAGTTGAAAGACCACTTATTGGAGGTGGATTCATAATAAAACCTGTACCATGTCTGTTTTTTGCTATCATCTGATTGTATTTATTTGCTAGTGCATATGAGTTTTGCTTATCTAGTCGCCTATCATCCCAATGTTGTAATTTAACAAACATAACAGCAGAATTTTCTCTTAAATTTCCTGATATAAGGTCATATCCAGCCAAAAAACCAAAAGATACTACATCTTCTTCATTTCCTAGTATCTCTCTTAACTCCTCACCATATCCTAAAGTTCTATTTATAGCTGAAGCTGACGGCAAGGAAAGCATTCCCATAAGACTGCCTTTATCTTCACTTGGAACAAGCCCTGTTGGGACAACCTTAAATAAAACCGAACATAAAAATATGACTCCCACTAATACAAGTAGTGAGAATGCAGGAATTTTAAGCACCCACTTAACTACCAATGTATATATATCCGTACACCAATCAAAGAATTTATTAAAAGTCCTAACAAACCAAAATGACTGTTTTTTATCTTTTTTAAGAAACATCCTACAAAGAGCAGGTGTTAGCGTAAGAGCACAAACTCCTGAAAGTATAATAGCTATAACAAGCGTTAGACCAAATTGTTTCATCATAACGCCCACAAAACCCTCAAGAAAAGCTACGGGTATAAATACCGCTGAAAGCACAAGTATGATGGATACAACAGGCGCAAATACCTCATCCATCGCCTTTTCAGTTGCTGCTACAACACTCATGCCAGGATTTTCTTCAAGTGCTCGTTCGACGTTTTCTACAACGATGATAGCATCATCAACAACAATACCAATAGCAAGAATCATCGCAAAAAGTGTTATCATATTTATAGAAAAGCCCAAAGCCAACATACCAGCGAAAGCTCCTATAATTGATACGGGCACAGCCAACATAGGTATAATCATCGCTCTCATATTTCCAAGAAACATATACATAACTATCATAACAAGTATCATTGCTTCAATAAAAGTTTTAACAACTGCTGCTATACTAACTTGAACAAACTGTGTTGTATCGTATGATACTGCATATGTAAGTCCGCTTGGGAAAGATCCTTCTTTAAGTTCAACAAGTTTTTCTTGAACTGCTGATACCACCGCTAAAGCATTTGCGTCAGTTTGCGCAAAAACAAGAACTGGGGTCATAGGAAAACCATTATACATAGCTTCAAAAAAGTGTTGCTGAGCATCTAAAGAAATTTCTGCTACATCTTTTAATTTAAGTGATGATCCTCTAATATCGCTTCTTAAAATAATATTTCCAAATTCCTCAGTTGTAACCAAACGACTTTCTGGCTTAACAATATAGACATAAGCATTATTAGCCTCGGTAGGCTCTTGACCTAACTTACCTACAGCATACTGAGAATTTTGTTCTCTTATAGCTGAGATAACTTCAGATATCGTCATATTATAATGTTTAAGTTTATCTGGATCTATCCAAACTCTCATAGAGTAGTCTTTACCACCAATTACGATAGCACTACCTACTCCAGGAACTCTTTTTAACTCATCAACAATACCTACTTGAACATAGTTATTCATTTCGACAATGTCCATCTGTCCTGATGGGTCATAAAAAGATAAAACCTGTAATATATTTGGACTAAATTCAGAAACATTTACCCCTAGTCTTGAAACCTCTTCAGGAAGACTTGATTCAGCTACTCTAACACGGTTATTAACATTGACTAAAGCTTCTTGGGGATCAGTCCCAACCTTAAAATAAATATTAAGACTTAACTGTCCTGAAGAACTTGATGTTGATTGCATATATATCATATCTTCAACACCATTTATAGCATCTTCAAGTGGCGCTGCAACTGTTTCTGCTATAGTTTCGGCATCTGCACCATTATATGTGGCTTGAACCGTTATTCTAGGTGGAGTTAGTTGAGGATATTCTTCAATTGGTAACACCGCCATAGATATAAGACCAGCTATAACTATCATAATAGCTAAACAGCAGGCAAATATCGGCCTATGTATAAAAAATTTTGCCATTACTATTTAACCTCTTCAACTACGTTTACTGGAGTTCCAGCTTGAAGTTTTTGGAGATTATCTACTATGATCTGATCGCCATCCTTAAGACCTTCTGAAATGATAGAAAACTCGCCTGTTTCAACCGCTACTTTAACTATCTGTTTGCTTGCTACTCCATCTTTTACAACATAAACAAAAGGATCTGAAAGATCAATAAGAACCGAAACTTGTGGAATTTTAAAACCATCTTTTTGATAAAGTCCGCCCATCTTTACTCTAGCAAATGAATCTGGTAAAAGCAAACCATCTATGTTGCTAAACTCAGCTTTTGCATCAATAGAACCGGTTTTTTCATTTAAAACTTTATCTATAAAAGTTACAGTTCCATTGTACTCTCTATTTCCCATCTTTAATGTGATTTTAGATCCTTCTTGCTCCCACTCATTTGCCTTTTTTTTCTCAGCTATCTTTAAAGCGTCTATATCAGGTATCGCAAATTCAGCATATACTGGATCAAGCTTAGTTAAACGAACCAAATTTGCGTTTGCTCCTGGTGCAACATAAGTACCAACATCAACAAACGGATCACCTAAAACACCACTAAATGGCGCTACTACTTTAGTATAATTAAGATCTACACTTGCATTTTTAAGTGCTGCTTCACTACTTTGTATAGCTGCTTGTGTAGTTCTATACACTGCAGATGCATTGTCAAATTCTTGTTGACTTATAGAATTTGTGTTTTTAAGTTTTACAGCTCTATTATAATCAAGCCTAGCTTTTTCAAAATTTGCCTTTGATAAAGATACATTTGCAGCTGCTATATCATAAGCTGCTTGGTATTTATCAGGCTCTATCAAAAACAAAACCTCACCTTTATCTACTTGATCGCCTGGCTTAAAATACTGCTCTTCTAAGGTTCCTGATACTTTGGCAACTATATTTACATCTTGATTGCTGACTATCCTAGCAGGATATTCTAACTCTATAGGCTCATCAGCCATCTTAGCAATAAACACTCCAACTGGTACCGAAGTATTTTGACCACCCGATGCAGATCCTGCCATCTCATCGCCACTTTGACTACATCCTGCTAAAAATAATAGGCAAGATGAACAAATAAGTGCTTGTTTTATTATACTCATGTTTTATATTCCTCTTCAAATTAAACCTTATATGTAATTATAATTACTATAAATGGACTTAAAGTATACCTATATTAGTCAAACCAAAGGTAAATTTAACATCTATCCATACACACACGTTTTAACATAAATTTAGTTGACATATGGTTATTTTATTGGATGATTTTACAGATTAAGATTAAATTAGCTTTTAATAATTATTTAAAGATTCCATATAAAAAAATATTTATAATTTTTCTAAGATGAACTTCTCTATCCTCTTTTTCAAGGGAAGTTTTAATGCCAAATAAAAGTTTCTTCTGAAAAAATGGTTCTCTTACTAAATAGGTAAAAAGTGCTGCATGGTTTTTTAACTCTTCAGAGCTAAATTCTCTCATTTTTGGATCATTTATAAAAAAGTTTATCAGACATTCGTCCATAAAACTATCGATATCTTTCATAAATATTTGACCTGTTTTATATGTATCTTTGTTAAAACTTTCACTAAGAACAAGCCTAAAAAATACTATTGTTCTATCATCTAGTATAATATCAAAATAGAGCAAGCCAAATTTATATAAAAACTCTTCTAAAGATAAATTTTCATTTATATTTATTTCTCTTTTTAGTCTCGTATTAAGTTTATCTATCCCACTTAAAATGATATCTCTAAAAAGACCCTCTTTGTTCTCAAAATACTTATATATAGTAGAGAGAGAACCGCCAGCTCTTTCTACTATCTCACTTAAACTTGTATCTTTATACCCTTTTTCTAAAAAAAGGTCAAACCCTGCCTCTAAAATTCTATTATATCTCTCATAAGCTCTCTTATTGGCAGGGTCAAATTTCACTTATTAAATTCCTCTAAAACAGCTTTTTTAGGATATATAAATACACTATTTTTGGTGATATTGATATTTTCTTTATCATCTACAGCGTAAGTAGTAATTTTGATAGGAATTTTTATATCATCTAGTTGCGCATCTACTGAGTCTTTTTTAACCAAAAGAGTAACTATTATCTTGCTTTTGGTCTTTGGACTTATGGTAAAATGTTCTTTTGGCTTTTTAATAGACACCTTATCACTATCTATCTCAAAATAAAACTCATGAACACGTCTATCTGTGTTTTCTACCAAAAATACATAGTCGTTTTCGATAGTTACGATCTGATCAACTTTACGAACATTATAAAGGTTACTATCTCGGTTAATGTTAAGTAGCATGCTGTTTCTGTTTGCTCCTACAAGTAACATAACGATAAATATAAGAGTTAAAAATAACATATACCCTATAGTTTTTGGTCTTATCGCTCTAGTCTTTTTTCTAGTCTCCATAAAGTATTCGCTTGACCAATTTATCAAAGATTTTTTGTTAAGCTTGCCCATCACAATGCTACATGCATCCGCACACTCTAAACAGTTAATACACTCAAGCTGTAGCCCTTGTCTTATATCTATATGAGTTGGACAGATATTTATACACGCTTTACAGCCTATACATTCATCATTTTCGCCTTGAGGCTTGTTAGATATAAGCTCTTTATTATCATTATAAATTTTACCACCTCTTTTTTCATCATATATAACTTGGATGGTATTTGGATCAAACATAACAGACTGAACTCTTGCGTACGGACATATGTATATGCAAAAATTCTCTTTTATAAAAACTATGTCTAGGATTAAGAACAGAGTAATACCTATAACGATACCTATCATGAAAGAGTGTTCACCTGGATTTTTAAGATATGCGAAAAAATCCTCAGGCGGTATAAAATACCACATTAGATTTGATGCTATTAGTAAAGCCAGTATTACCCATATGATAAACCCGATAGCTCTTCTAGCTACCCCTTTTTCTGGGCTGTTTTGTTTATTTTTAGTCGATTTTCTAATACCAAGAAGTTTTGTCTGGATAAGATCTCTATATACAACTCTAAAGCTTGTTTGTGGACATATCCATCCACACCAAACTCTTCCTCCTAAAGAAGTAAGAAAGAAAACTCCAACAAAAGTCAGTATAAGTAAAAATGGAAGTAAAAAAAGCTCTTGCGTAGAAAATGCTTGAAATAGCAAATGCAGTTCTTTTCTATCAAAGCTTAATAAAAAAAAGTGGTTGCCATTTATCCTTATAAAAGGTAAAATCAAGGCAATCACAGCTAAGACAAAATACGTAACATAACGTTGTTTGGTATAATTAGTCAAAACGAATCCTTTAAATGTAACTTAATAAACACTATTTTACAACTTTATAAGTTATAATATTCTTAAACTTGCAAAACTGCAAATTTTATAGTACAATTGCAATCCAATTTAATGAAAGGTGGTGATGGACGTGCCTGGAGTAAAGGTTCATCCAAATGAGTCTTTTGACGAAGCTTATAGAAGATTTAAAAAGCAAACTGATAGAAATCTAGTTGTCACTGAAGCTAGAGCTAGAAAGTACTTTGAGCCTATGACTGAAATTCGTAAAAAACAGAAAATTTCAGCTAGAAAGAAGTTGCTTAAAAAACTTTATATGCTTAGAAGATACGAGTCAAGACTCTAAACCAACAGAGCTAACTAACAAAATTCTGTTAGTTAGCTTTTTTAATTCTAAAATTTATCCTAAATTTAAAGATCTTTTGATACAATCAACTAACAAAACTAAATGAGGTTAGTTACATGGAAAGATTATCAGTTACTGATGCTGCAGAAAAGCTTGGAATTTCAAAAGAAGCTATATACAATAGAATTCGCCGTAAAACGATTGAGAGTCAAGAAATAGATGGGGTCAGATACGTCTTACTAAATAAAAATCTAGAAAATTCTATACCTGCTAACACTAACAAACAAAAAGAAAGTAGAGCAGATGCAAACTTTATAGAGTACTTAAAGTCTGAAATAGAGTATTTAAAACTTAAAAATATATCTTTACAAGAAGATAAAGAGCAACTTTATAAAGAAAAAGAAGAACTTTTAATTAGCAGTAAAAATGAGATAAAAAACCTATATCATGAAAGAGATGAAAAACTTAAGTATTTTTTATCTCTTCTTGAACGTCCACTTACTCAAAACAGAGATAGAGTTGAAACTATTGAAGTTAAAACTACCGAAGAGTCTAAAGTGCCAGATAAAAAGTGGCTCTTTTTAAAAGATTTTTTAGATACGCTTGATCTTAGAAAAAAACAACGAAAAGAGATCAAAAAACTTATAATAAAAGAAGCTTATGACAACGAATCCATAAAGATAGAGGCAGGAATGGTCTATATAGAACAGAATTTTGATATAGCTAGCTTAAAAAAGGATAGTGATGAATAGAGTTAAAAAAATAGTAGCATTCTCACTAGCTAGCGGTTTTGGACTAATTTTAGCCGGAGGATTAAGTGGATGTGAAAATAATAATAACTCAGAAAAAGAGCAAAAGGCAACAAATGGAGCTTTTGTTGTTATAGAAGAAGTTTTAGGTGGTGGATATAAAATTTTAGAGGAATTTCCAAGTGCCCAAACAAGGATAATCTTAAAACAACTTGACGGCACTGAGAGAGTTTTAACCCAAGAAGAGATGAATTTTTTAATAGCCCAAGAAAATGTCAAAATAGAAAACGGTACATCAAATTTAATAAATCCCGATGCTCAACTAAGTAGTGGTGGTTTAAGCCTAGGTGAAGCAGTGCTTGCAAGTAGCGCTGGAGTGCTGATAGGTAGCTGGATAGGAAGTAAACTTTTTAACAACCCCGCTTATCAAAATGGACGTCAACAAGCATACAAAAACCCAAGCAGTTATCAAAGAAGTGTAAGTAACTTCCAAAATGCTAAACAAAACAAAAATGTTAAAAAAAGTACAAGTGGCAGAAGTGGTTTTTATAATGGTGGTGCTAAATCCTCAAGCTCAACAGGCGGTTGATATGGAGCTCAAAAAATTAAAGCCTTTAAGAGCTGATTATCTAGAAAGTATAGGCTTTTCGTGGCATACAGATAGTGATGATTCAACGTATATAGCTGATGAGGTTGTAGCTATCACAAAAAAACAAGCACAAGCTTATTATCAAGCGGCAAATGAACTATATGATATGTTTATTAGTGCAGCACAATATGTAATAGACAATGAACTTTTTCATGAACTTGGTATACCTTTTAACCTTATAAATATCATTAAAGATAGTTGGGAAAATGATGTTCATTGGCATTTATATGGTCGCTTTGACCTAGCCGGCGGGCTTGATGGTAAAGCCATAAAACTTATAGAATTTAACGCAGACACTCCAACTGCACTTTTTGAAACCGCCATCATACAGTGGGCTTTACTTAAACAAAACAGCATGGATGAGAATTCGCAATTTAACGACTTATATGATGCTTTAATCCAAAATTTCAAACGTCTTGTTACGCTAAGTGAAGATACAAGTAAATTTGATAAACTATATCAAGGATGGAAAATTCTCTTTAGCTCTATCGCTGGAAATTTGGAAGATGAAGCAACTACAAAATTACTTCAATTTGCTGCTAGAGATGCAGGTTTTGAAACTGAATTTGCATATGTAGATGAAGTTGTGTTTAGTAGCGAAGACGGAATTTTTTACAACGATATAAATTATGAATTTTGGTTTAAACTTATACCTTGGGAGAGCATAGCTATAGATGAGAGTGATCTTGCTTTGATACTTAAAAGCATCATAAAAAACCAAAAAGCTATCATCTTAAACCCTGCCTACACACTACTTTTTCAAAGCAAAGGCATACTTAAAATTCTATGGGACCTATACCCTAATCACCCTCTTTTGCTTGAAAGTAGCTTTGAGCCAATCATCGGCAAAAAAATGGTTAAAAAGCCATTTTTAGGTAGAGAGGGCGCAAACGTTGCTATTTTTGATGCAGACGGCAAAGTCGTAACAAAAGAAGATGGAGACTATGAACATCAGAAATTTTTATACCAAGAATTTTATGAATTTAATAAAGATTCAAAAGCAAACTCATATCAAGCAGGAGTGTTCTTTGCTTTTGAAGGATGTGCTTTGGGGTATAGAAAAGGCAGTGAAATTTTAGGAAATTTCGCTAAATTTGTAGGACATTATATAAAGGATTAAAAATGAAAATAGTCTGTTTAGATGCTGATACATTAGGATATGATGTTGATCTGAAAATTTTTGAGAAATTTGGAAGTTTTTATGCTTATAGCAACACTAAAGCAGAAGACACTATAAAACGCCTTAAAGACGTTGACATAGTTATAACTAATAAGGTTTTGATAACAAAACAGGTGATTGAACAAACTAACTTAAAGCTGATTTGTGTTAGTGCTACGGGGTTAAATAATATCGATCTTAAAGCTGCTAAAGAATCTGGAATTCCTGTAAAAAACGTCGCTGGATACTCAACTAATAGTGTAGTTCAGCAAACTTTTGCTACTCTTTTAGAACTAACTAACAATACTAACTATTATAGAACTTTTGTCAATAATGGCGAATGGGTTAAAAATGATATATTTACTCACCTTGGCCCTAAAATAAACGAAATAGCAGGAAGAAAATTTGGAATAATAGGACTAGGAACTATCGGCAAAAAAGTTGCTGTTATTGCAAGTGCTTTTGGGTGTGAAATTTACTACTACTCTACAAGTGGAAAAAACAAAAACTCAGAGTATATAAGTGTCGGTTTAGATGAGCTTTTAGCTACTTGTGATATCATCAGCATACATGCCCCGCTCAATGAGCAAACTCGAAATTTAATATCAAAAGATGAACTAAATAGACTAAAACCTGGCGCTATTTTGATGAATTTTGGGCGTGGCGGTATCGTAAATGAAGCTGATCTTGCTAAGGTTATAGACAAAAAAGAGATTAAAGTCGCACTTGATGTGCTTGAAACTGAACCTATGGTAGAAAATCACCCTTTTCTTAGCATAAGAAATAAGCAAAATTTACTTATAACTCCTCATATTGCATGGGCAAGTATAGAAGCAAGAACTCTGCTTATAGAAAAAATAGC
>JAAYFN010000019.1 GCA_012728225.1 Campylobacter sp. | reverse complement strand
TGGAAATTTAAAACATTTCAAAGCAGTTGGCAAACTTGAAAATTTAGAAAATAAAACCAAAAATTTTACTTCAGAAGGCTTTGGAGTAGCTATAGGACACACAAGATGGGCAACTCATGGCAAACCAAGTGAAATAAATGCTCACCCTCACCTTGGACAATACAGCTTTGTAACACATAACGGCATCATAGAAAACTATCAAGAGATAAAAAATGAACTTGAAAAAGATGGAGTAAATTTCCTTAGTCAAACTGATACTGAAGTCATAGTACATCTTTTTGAAAAATTTGACAAAGAGTTAAAAGATCCATTTAAAGCGTTTGAAAAAACTATCTCAAAGCTATCTGGGAGTTACGCTATACTTATCATCACAAAATCTGCCCCTGATACTATCTTTTTTGCTAAAAATGCAGTTCCACTTATAATAGGTAAAAGTGATCTGGGTGAAATTTACTTTAGTTCCTCAGATGCTCCTCTTATCGGCTTTGCAAAAGATGCTATCTATCTTGAAGATAAGATGATCGGAGTTACTAAATTTAACGATATTCAAATTTACTCAAACAATTTACCTGTTAAACCATCACCTCAAGCTCTTCCAACTGATAGAAGTTATGCTAGAAAAGAGGGATATCGCTTCTTTATGGAAAAAGAAATTTATGAACAAAGCACAGTTGCAACTGAAACTTTGATGGGCAGAGTTAAAGACAACACTATAAAATTTGATGAAATTTCACCTGAACTTTTTAACAAAGTTGATGAAATAGTTATCTGTGCATGTGGTACGAGTTATCACGCCGCTCTAACTGCTAGCTATCTTTTTGAAAGGATTGCAAAGATACGTACGAAAGTTGAAATAGCAAGCGAATTTCGCTATAAGGAACCATTTTTAAATCCAAATTCTATCTTCATAGTTATATCCCAAAGTGGAGAAACAGCTGATACATTAGAGGCACTTAAAATAGCTAAAACCGCCGGCCTTAAGACTTTAGCAATATGCAATGTTGATAACTCTTCTATGGTTAGATTAGCTCAAAATGTCATCCTTACAAGAGCTGGCATAGAAAAAGGAGTTGCATCAACCAAAGCTTTTGCGACTCAGGTTTTAACACTATGGATGGTGGTTTTATATCTTGCAAATTCAAGAGATACTATATCAAAAGATGAGTTAGCAAAAGAGATAAAAACACTTCTTAATATACCTAAAATTTTAAAAGTAGATAAAAAAATACATGAAAAAATTCACCGCATAAGCAAACACTATCTGCACGGTCACGGCTTTTTCTTTATAGGAAGAGATCTATTTTATCCGCTTGCACTTGAAGGAGCTTTAAAGCTAAAAGAGATAAGTTATCTTCATGCTGAAGGCTACGCAAGTGGTGAGATGAAACACGGACCTATCGCCTTAGTTGATGAAAAACTATTTACAATAGCCCTTCTTCCGCAAAATATGCTCTATGAAAAAACTAAAAGCAATGTTGAAGAAATAGCTGCTAGAGATGGTCATGTGTTGGCTATAAGCCCGCTTGAATTTGAGCTATGTGATGATTTTCTTAAAACTAACGATTCAAAACATTATATGAGCGAGTTTTTTGAGATGATGGTCTTACTTCAACTTTTTGCATTAGAGATAGCTATAAGACTAGGAAATGATGTTGATATGCCACGAAATTTAGCCAAAAGTGTCACAGTTGAATAGAATTTATGAAGATAAATTTATATATATAGAGCGTGAAATTTCTACTATTCCGTGGATTAAAATTTTCACCCAAGTAGAATTTAAAGAGTTAAGCGATTGCGATCTTGCAACACTTAAAGCTCTTTTTAATACCGCTATGGTAGTTGAAAAAACTATGATTGAGTTTTATAAACCTGACAAAATAAACCACGCAAGTT
Source organism: Campylobacter sp. (assembly GCA_012728225.1). Taxonomy (GTDB): domain Bacteria; phylum Campylobacterota; class Campylobacteria; order Campylobacterales; family Campylobacteraceae; genus Campylobacter_B. The sequence continues at coordinate 14,187 of JAAYFN010000019.1, read as the reverse complement.
TTGCAAACTATCTTCCACGCGTTCATCTGCATGTAATGGCTAGATTTAAAAATGATAGCCACTTTCCTGAATCAATGTGGGGGAAAAGACAAAGAAAAGGCAAGATTGACCTGCCTGAATTTAGCAAATTTAGACAACTCTTACTAAATAATTTAACAAATAAACAATAATTTTTATTTTTTAATATCTGTTTATATTTAAGCTATAAAATAGAGTAAATTTAAAAAAAGGATAAATTATGAAAAAAATGTTATTTTCAGTAGTTGCGAGTTCGTTTCTTCTAATCGGAAGTCTAAGTGCAAAAGAGTACGTCATTGACTCTGCTCATACAAACATTAGCTTTAAAATTAAACATATGCAAATAAGCAACGTTAAAGGAAGCTTTAGTGATTTTGAGGGAGTGCTTGACTTTGATCTAGATACGAAAACCATTAACAAATTAGAAGGCATAGTTAAAATTTCATCAGTTAATACAAACAATGAAGGCAGAGATGAACACCTAAAAGAAGCGGACTTTTTTGAAGTTGAAAAATTTCCAGAGATGAAATTTATAATGACAGAATTTATCGGCGAAGATGGCAATGAAGAAGGAATAATTAAAGGTGATTTAACCATAAAAGATGTTACAAAACAAGTTAGTTTTGAGTATAATTTTGGTGGAGTGGTAACAGATGAAAAAGTTGATAAAATTGGCTTTAGTCTTGAAGGTAAGATAGATAGAACAGAATTTAATGTTGGAACATCTGGTCCTGCTCTTGGAAGCAAAGTAGATCTCGAATTAGAGATAGAAGCTAACGCTATATAAATAGCTTGTATAGGTAGCTTCTTGCTACCTATTTTTATTGTGTTATACTAACTAACAAATGATTTATAAGGATTTTTATGAAAAATGATGAAAACAGTGAGATTGAAGAGCTTAAAAAAGAGATAGCAAATTTAAAAAATACTCAAAAAAAACAAGAAGAAGATCTTGAAAAACTTTTAAAAATTAAACATGAAAACACTCAAAGCCTAGATAGCATCAAGGAAAATATAGATTTATACGTTAAAATGTCAAAAGGTGACTACTCTAACCTATCATTAGAAGAACAAAAAAGAATGCGAAAAAACAGAGAAACAAAGTTTAATCAAAACATAGGCTTTATGATTTTATTTATGGTAGCAGTGATTTCAATGATGATAGTTGTTTATACCCTACTTGAAAAAATAAATTTCGCCCAACCAATAACAGTATGCCCATAAATAAAAATTATAAAATCTCAATCTTCTAAACAAATGTATCTATAATTATCCAAATAAACGCTTTAAAGAGAGATTAAAATTTAAAATGTATAATAAATATAAAAACACAAATAGGAGAATATCATCAAAGAGCTAACTGTTTTTATAGGAACTAACAAAATCGGACCTGACTATATAAAGAACCTAAAAGAACAAATTTTAGAGCTTTTTATACTCATTAAAGAGAAGGAAAAAGAGGATATTTACTATAAATATGACACCAAATCAGGTGAATTTTTAGAGTATTTTTTTCGTACATTTGATATATATCCATGCGAAACTCAAAATTTATGTGTTAAAGGGCCTATTCTTTTTGTTGAAAATATAAAAGATAGAAATATTAGCATAGATAGCTTTATCGAAAACAACAAAAGCCGCTATCTGCTCGAATATCTTGCACAACTTCAAAGCTCTAAAAGTGAAGATTTTGTAAAAGAAGCTCGAAATAAAATTGAAGAAATTTTACAAAATTATAGAGAAATTCTAGCATCTTTAGAGGAAGAAATAGTTAAATTTGAAGAATTTAAAAACAACAAAAATTTTATAACTGACAAAAAAGAGTCTTTAATGTATGATGTTAAAAAACAAAATTTTAGTAGCTTAAAAGATAAATTCATGCTTTTCTTTAAAGGGATAAAAAGTGGCAAAAATAAAAAGAATTATGAAGCTATGATAAGTGATAAAAACTTAAACGCGTAGCTTTCTTGTAAAAACTACACGTTTAAATAATTTATAAGCTATCTCCAAAATCCTCTCTAAATTTCTTAACTAATCTATTTTGCCAATCAGATACAGGATCTAATCTTCCAAAGAAAAATCTCATAATCTTTGGCTCTTCTATAAATTTAAGTCCTTCTATAAGACGGCGATTTTCATAAAGCCAAGCAATCCTATCGATAGCATACTTAACTTGCGATAGCGTAAACACCCTTCTTGGAAGAGCTAGCCTGACAAGCTCCATATTAGCTAGATGTTCTTTTCCGTTCTCATCTCTTGCCTCTGACATAGTGCCTCTTTCGATTCCTCTTACACCACTTATAATATATAATGCTGAAACAAGAGAGCCTGCAGGATACTCTTCTTGAGGTATATGATCTACAAAATCCATTGCATTAAGATGACATCCAAGCCCACCAGCAGGCATAACAACAGGAATTCCTTTTTTTGCAAGCTCGTTGTTCATATATGAGATAAACTCTGGTCCTTGTGATATAATATCCTCGTCCATAGTTTCATCTAACCCAACAACTAAAGCCTCCATCTCTCTAACCGACATACCGCCATAAGTTAAAAAGCCCTCATATAAAGTTACAAACTCTCTCATTCCTAGATATAAATTTTCATTATTAGTTATGATCCCGCCACCTCTTGCAAATCCAAGTTTTCTTGCCGAAAAGTAGATCAAATCAAATAGTTTTGATAACTCTAAATTTATCTCTTTTATGCTCATATCCTTGTAAGCTTCTTCTCTTTGCTTGATAAAATACAAGTTATCAGATAGCAAACTTGCATCCAAAATAAGAATTAACCCATGCTTATCACAAACTTTTCTTAGATCTTTTATGTTTTGTAAAGAAAATGGCTGTCCACCGATAAGGTTGGTTCCTGCCTCCATTCTAACAAAAGCTATTTTTTCAGAACCATAACTAGCGATAACACTCTCTAGTTTAGAAATGTCCATATCTCCTTTAAATTTCTCATCACTATTTATATTAAGCCCTTTATCGCTTACAAGTTCAACAACTTTTCCACCATTTATCGTTATATGAGCTGCGGTAGTTGTGAAGTGATAGTTCATAGGAACTATCATTCCAGGCTTAACAAGAGTCCGAGATATGATATTTTCACACGCCCTTCCTTGGTGAGCAGGTAGAAAATACTTAGTATCAAATATCTCACTAAGCTTATCTTCTAACTTATAAAACGTCTCACTCCCAGCATAACTATCATCAGCTACAAGCATAGCAGCTTGTTGACGGTCACTCATCGCATTTACGCCACTATCAGTTAGCATATCTAAAAATACATCTTTGTTTTCTAACAAAAATGTATTATTTCCTGCTTTTTGCATCTTTTTTAATCTCTCTTCGATAGGCAGAAGTCTAAGCTTTTGAACTATCCTGACTTTATGCATCTCAAGTGGAATTTTCTCTTCTGTAAAAAATTTAATCTTTGACACTGTTAGCACCTTTTAAATGATTTTGCTTTAATTTGCTCATATAAATTTAGTTATAATTATATTAAATTTAAAACTAAACTTCAATTTTACAGCTTTAAGCCTTTAAAGTCAATGATTTATATAAAGATTTATTTAAAAGTATTAATAAATAGTTTAATAATTAAAAAAATTAGTTTATAAATTTAGTAAATATCTAAAATTTTTGGAATTTTGTTTTATGGCTCTTGATTGTATTATGAGATAGTTGAAAAAGAGATAAATTTGGCGCTAAATTAGCGGTAAACAAATCATAGCTTTGTATTGTGAAAATTTAGTATCTATAAATACTACGATCTCATTAACTCCAAATTTCGATACTAAATCAGGTCAAAAAATAGTCAAATTTCTTAAGTACCTCAAAGATGGTGGAGGTGTGCGGGGTCGAACCGCAGTCCAAAAGCAAAAGACCAAAGCCTCTACATGCTTAGCAAAAGTGTAGAATTTCACTCAAAACAAGCACACTTTCCAAAACATCTGTTTTAAGCTAAGACTAAATTTCACTCAAGCACTCGTCACATACTCAAGCTACACTATCTAAGTTACGGACAAAACGCCTAAATAGTATCGGCGAATGGCCCGGCTCAACTGAACTTACGCTACTTTAGCGTAAGCAGGAGCGAATTTAACGTTATTTGCGTTTAATTTGTTGTGAGCTTTTAACGCTTTGCTCAAAGCGACATGCCACCGTGGCCACTCTACTCCTGTCGAAGCCAAGTCACCCCCACGATTAAAATGTCTGGGATTATACTGCAAAATAGAGCTTTTGTCAAATTTATCACACTCTTTTTAACGCCATTATATTGCAAATATTGCACGTTTATATGAATTTTATATTATTGTGATAAAATAAGTATTATTAAAAATAATTAAGAAAAAATGGCGTTATCTGTGTAAATTTAAAACAGCAAACTTAAGTGAAATTTAAAGGAAAAATTTGGATAGGATAGTAGAGATAGAGAGTATCAACTTTGAAAATGAGTATGAGATAAGCCTTAGACCTGAGAATTTTGATGACTATATAGGTCAAACCAAAACCAAGCAAAATCTTAAAATTTTTATAGAAGCAGCTAAAAAACGTGGAGAGTGTTTAGATCATACACTTTTTTACGGACCACCAGGACTTGGAAAAACAACTCTTGCCTATATTATATCTAACGAAATGAATACAAATATCAAAATAACAGCTGCACCTATGATAGAAAAAGCTGGAGATTTAGCTGCTATACTTACAAATTTAAATGAAGGTGATGTTCTTTTTATAGATGAAATTCACCGCCTTAGTTCAGCTATAGAGGAAATTTTATATCCTGCAATGGAGGATTTTAGGCTTGATATCATCATCGGTTCAGGCCCGGCAGCTCAAACTATTAAAATAGACGTACCTAAATTTACCCTTATAGGAGCTACAACTAGAGCGGGTATGATTTCAGCTCCGTTAAGGGATCGCTTTGGAATATCCTTTAGATTACAGTTTTATAGCCCTAAAGATCTAACTCATATAGTTCAAAAAGCAGGAGTTAAACTTGATAAAAAAGTAGATGATAAAGCTGCTTATGAAATAGCTAAAAGAAGCCGTGGAACTCCTAGGATAGCACTTCGCTTGCTTAAAAGAATTCGTGATTTTGCAGATGTAAATGATGAGAAATTTATAAGCGAAACTAGAGCCAAAAAAGCCCTTGATGAGCTTGGAGTAAATGAGCTAGGCTTTGATGAGATGGACATAGGATATCTTGACATCTTGTTTGACGCAAAAGGTCGTCCACTAGGACTTTCTACTATAGCTGCAGCACTGAGCGAAGATGAAGGTACGATAGAAGATGTTATAGAGCCATATTTGTTAGCAAATGGCTATATAGAACGAACTTCCAAAGGACGTATAGCTACATATAAAGCTCATGAAGCACTTAAAATACCATATCAAAAAGGTCTTTTTAATGAAAAAAACTAGAAAATATTTCTTTATAGGTCTGATACTTTTAGTATTTTGCTTTGTGGTTTATCTTTTCATGCCTTTTTGGCTACCTATATCAGTTGGTATACTTTTAGCTGTTTCAACATCTAGCCTTAATCGCTACTTTAGACGTATAACTTCTGATAAAAATATCCTATCAGCAACGCTTACAACATTTGCTTTAATCATACTTTTTTTAGCTCCTTTTATGTATGCTATCATAAAGCTAGCTGTACACGCATCTAGTTTTGATATCGGTTATATAAATAAAACTGTGGACTTTATAAAAAACTTTGACTTCCATCTGCCAGAAGCCTTTGCTTCATGGGAACCACGTATAAAAGAATTTATAGCATCTTTTGATATCGCGTCTATTTTTAAACAAGGTGTTTCTTATCTCTCATCTATAGGCAAATCAAGCGCTAAATTTATCTTTGATCTTGCTCTTATAGTGGTATTTTATTTCTTTGCAAATATTTATGGTAAATTCTTAATAGACTTTATTAAATCAACAACTCCAGTAGAAAGTGAACATATAGATAGCATCTCAAACGAAGTATCAAATACAATGGCTGTTGTTTTATACTCAACTATCGCAACTGCAGTTCTTCAAGGTTTTTTATTTGGTGTTATGATAATGTTCTTTGGGTATGATGGCTTTTTCATGGGTATAGTTTATGCTTTTGCATCTATGTTACCGATAGTAGGTGGCGCGTTAGTTTATATACCTATAAGCATATATGAGTTTAGTATAGGAAACAGATTTGAAGGGTTTTTTATACTTATCTATTCAGTTATCATGATATCAACTATCGCTGATAGCTTTGTAAAGCCACTGCTTATAAGATTTATAAACTCAAAACTTGTCTCAAATCCTGCAAATATCAATGAACTTATTATATTTTTTGCGATGATAGCTGGGCTTTCTGCGTTTGGTTTTTGGGGTTTAATACTTGGACCTGCTATCGTTACACTATTTGTAGCTTGTCTAAATGCTTACCGCTTGATAATAAGTGAAGAAGATAAATCTTTATCAAGTAAAAAAGCAGAAGATATAAATTTAATCAATATAAAAGATGATTTAATAAAAGATAAAATTTAATATAGATAATTTAAAAATTTAGCGAGAAATTCTCGCTAAATTTAACTACTTCACATTAGCCATTTTACGTCTAATAAACGCAATTTGATTTTGGAGTGGCAAATGCTTAGGACAGTTGTCTTCACAACCCAACAAACTCATACATCCAAATATACCAGCATCATCACCGATTAACTCATAAAAGTCCTCATCAGTTCTTTCATCATGCGGGTCAGCTTTAAAACGAGCAATCCTATTTAGTCCAACAGCACCAATAAAATCCTCTCTCATTATAGCTGTACCACACGCTGCAATACAAATTCCACACTCTATACATCTATCAAGTTCAAAGGTTTTAGCTGCCTCTTCTGGTTCGATTTTATCTTCTACTTTAGAGATATCGATCTGTTTTGTACTATGAATCCAGCTCTCAACTCTTTGGTTCATATCTGCCATCCAAACACCAGTATTTACACTTAGATCTTTTATAAGTTTAAACACAGGAAGAGGCATAAGCTCGATAACTCCACTCTCATAATCTTTAGTTAAAGTTCTACAAGCAAGCTGTGGTTTTCCATTTACCAACATAGCACAACTTCCACAAATTCCAGCTCTGCAAACAAAATCAAAACTAAGATCGCCATCGTATTTCTCTCTAATTATGTTTAAAGCAACATATAGTGTCATACTAGTTGTCTCTTCAAGCTCATACTCTTTAAAGTGTGGCTTAGAAATTTTGCTTTGCGGATTATATTTAAATGCTCTTATAGTTATTTTTCTACTCATTACCAACTCCTATTCTTTCATTTAGTGCTTTATATTTAGGTTGAAGTTCATAGTGCATAAGAGCATCTTGTATCTCATGCCTATTTTTACCATCATTTTTCATCTTCTCTATCGTCTCATTGACCTCTTTTTGCCTTACTTCACTATCAGGGTGCTCTATGATATTTCCTTTTGCACCATATCCACGAAATGCTGGTGGTAGTTCCATGTTCATAATATCAAGTGGCTCATATGTAAGCGTTGGCATAGTATCGCCATCTTTCCAACTAGCAAGAGTTCTACTTAACCAATTAGCATCATCTCTTTTTGGATAGTCTTCTCTATAGTGAGCTCCACGACTTTCTGTTCTTTCTAATGCTCCTTTTGCTACACAAAGTGCTAATTTTAGCATCATAGGTACTCTATAAGCATCTTCAAATTCAGCATTTCCTGCTTTCTCCTTTGAAGTTAGTTTTAAATCAAGAGATTTTTTATAAAGTTCTTCTAGCTCATTAACTGCCTTAGCAAGACCATCACCATTTCTAAATATAGCTACATACTCCCACATAACATCTTTCATGCGGTTTTTAATATCATAAACGTTGTAAGTTCCCTCTTTATCAACTAAATTTTGAAGATAATTAGTTGTTTTATCTACAAAATATTGAATATCTTTTGTGTTGATATCTATCTCGTTTTCTAAACAAAAATCACCCATATAGTCTCCTACTATCATGCCAGCTACAACAGTTTCAGAAACTGAGTTACCACCTAGACGGTTAAATCCATGCATATCCCAACAAGCTGCCTCGCCTGCACTAAATAGACCTTTTAATGTTGGACTTTCTCCGTTTGGTTTTGTTTTTATACCACCCATTGAGTAGTGTTGCATAGGTAAAACTGGTGCCCAGCCCTTGCCTATACCATTTTCATCAATCTCAGTATCAGCAGGATCAATACCATTAAATGTCATACAAATTTCTTGTACATCTCTTAAATTTTTCTCTATATGCTCACGTCCTAAAATAGAGATATCTAGCCATACATGTTCACCGTATGGACTCTTGACACCTTTACCTTTTCTGATATGTTCCATAATACGCCTTGAAACAACGTCACGACTTGCAAGCTCTTTTTTCTCAGGCTCATAATCAGGCATAAAACGATATCCATCAACATCTCTTAAAAGACCTCCATCACCTCTACATCCTTCAGTAAGTAAAATACCACTTGGAACTATCGGAGTTGGGTGAAACTGAACTGCTTCCATATTGCCAAGTTGAGCTACACCAGTTTCAAGTGCAGCAGCTAGTCCAATACCCTCGCATATCGTTGCATTTGTAGTATGTTTAAAAAGTCTTCCATATCCACCTGTTGCAATCATAGTTGCTCTTGCTACATACGCGTCAATCTCTCCTGTGATAAGGTCACGAACTATAGCGCCATAACAGCGATTATTTTTATGTATAAGTGCTATTGCCTCTTTTCTATCTCTTACATCAACACCTAGCTCAGCACATTTATTTGCAACACCAAAAAGCATAGTGTGTCCTGTAGCATCTGCTGTATAGCAAGTCCTCCACTTTTTAGTACCACCAAAGTCCCTACTGTGGATAAGTCCATGTACTTCATCTTCTTCAGTAATAGTTGTTTTTTGAGCATTAATGATAGCACTTCTATCACCTTTTGTTATTCTAGTCCAAGGAACTCCCCAACTAGCTAGTTCACGTATCGCTTTTGGTGCTGTTTGAACAAACATTCTAGCAACCTTTTGATCACATCCCCAGTCGCTTCCTTTAACCGTATCTTCAAAGTGAATGTCTTCACTATCGCCTTGACTCATTTTAGAATTTCCTAAACTAGCTTGCATACCACCTTGAGCTGCAGCTGAGTGAGAACGTCTAACAGGACACATACTTAAAACTATAGTTTTATTGCCTTTGTTGGCAGCTCCAACAGCTGAACGCAAGCCGGCCAAACCACCACCAATTATCAAAGCATCACAATATATAATATTCATAAATTCTCCTTTTTCTATTTAGCTAGCCAAACAAAGTCTGCTATGATAGATAAAACAAATAAAGCACCCCAAATAATGAAGTTTATCTTTTTAATCTTCTCTCTTTTTGCTTGCATTTCTTCTTTTTTCTCACCTTCTATACTGTACCATTTCATAACAAGTCTATAAGTTCCGATACTTGCATGAGTTACAGTAGCTATTAAAAGTAGAAGATAGAAAAGATGTAGTTGTCCAAATCTACTTATAGAAAGGCTTGCCGTAATAGGATCGCTAAATATAATAGTAAAGATATGAGCACTTGCAAAGAAAAATAGTAAAAAACCTGTTATAAACTGAAACCACCAAAGAGTGGTATCTAAATGTCCAAAGCGAATCTTATGAGCCCTAAATGCTTGAAAAGCTCTATAATTTGCAGGAAATTTCCTCATAGCCAAAAAAGCATGCACTATAAATATGACAAGAATAGCAAGAGCTACCAAATTTGTTATCCATGTTAAGCCAAATGGCTCTGCAAAGCTTACAACACCTTCAAATGCCGCTTCACCAAAGATAATAGTTCCTGTAAACAGCATATGACAGACCATAAAAAGAGCTAAAATAAACCCTGTTATACTCTGCCATTTGTCTTGGTATGCTGGAATACGGCTTCTTTTACCCTCGGTAGATCTACCAAGAAATCCTTCGATTTTTGCTTCCATAAAAACTCCTCAAAAAAAATTAATTTGTACTTATTGCACATCAGCTTAATTATATATTAAATTTCCTTTCTAAGAACTTAAATTTATTATTTTCGTAAAAAATTTTTTCCGAAATAACAGAGATAAATAGTTGCTCCAATAAGAAACATTAAAAGAGACAATATTTGACCCATACTCAGTCCAAATGCTCCAAATACGCCCATATGAGCATCTGGTTCTCTGAAAATTTCACTTATAAATCGCATTATAGAGTATAAAATAGAGTAAAGTGCAATTAACTCTGCGTCAAATTTCTTTTTCTTTCTGTAAACATAAAGTATAACAAATATCAATATCCCCTCTAAGAAACCTTCATATAACTGACTAGGGTGCCTAAGCTCGCCATCTACTAAAATTCCCCATGGAACAGTTGTAACCTTACCAAAAAGCTCTTGATTTAAGAAATTTCCTATTCGCCCAAAGGTATAGCCTAGCGGTACAGATAGTGCAACTAGGTCAAGAAGTTTGTACACATTTGTCTTGTATTTATAACAAAATATCAAAGTTGAAATGATAAAACCGATAGCAGCTCCATGATAACTCAAACCACTAATCCCTACAAATTCACCATTTTGAAAAGGATTAAACATCTGCCACGGTCTAGTTAGGTAATAAATTTGATCATTTGAGTATATAAGTATATAGCCGATTTTTGCTCCTAAAAGCACACCTATAATTATCCATGCAAAATAATTATCTAAAAAATCATCACTATATGAAAGCTTATCTTTTTTGATAATATATTTAGCTATAAAAAATGCAACTACTAAAGCTGTAATAAACATTATTCCATACCAATACACATTAAATCCAAAAATTTCAAAAGCTATCGGATCAATGTGACTATAAATTTCATTCCACCAAGTCATTACAATATCTGCCTAAATTTAATATCTACTTTGATCATACATGCCCTTTTTATATTTTTAACTTAAGTGTTATTTTAAGCATCTTTAGATAATCATCCATAAACCAACCAAATGATTGATAGTAACTAGTTTTACTCTGTGTTTTTAAAATTTCAGCCAAAGCGCGGAAAGACTCCATAAAATAGATAGTTAAATACTCACCTAAAAACTGATGAGTTTTTTCATCGTGAACCTTAAAAATAGCTGCTAAAAGTGCAAGCATATTAGATGCATGGCTTGCATTAAGTGTAGAAAATGGCTTTTTATATCTACTTCTATCATAAAAAATTTGTACCTCTATCTCATTTATAAGTTTATAATAACTCATCTGAAAATATGGCTTTAACTCTTTAAAGTCCTTTTCTATATCCTCATAACTCTCACTTTTTGCCATATCCCAAAGCTCATGAGCTTTTTTATTCTCTTTAGATTCATTTGTTAAAAGCCACTTTGGTGGTAAATTCTCAAATTTTTCTTTTTCTATAACATTTTGAAAATTTGCACTAAAAATAAGCGCTATCATAGAATATATATCTTTAACTTTCACCTTATCTCCTTTGCTGTTTTTAAAAGTTCAATACCATGTTTTTCGCGTATTTCTTGAAGAGCATCATCAAGTTTTGTCCTACTTTCATCACTAAAAAGAGTTTTGATCTTAGCATCTACAAAAGATCCTACTCCAACACTTATATACGATATACCGATTGATTTTTTCCTATCAATTTCTCTAAAAAGAGTAAGCATAACTTTATCAAGCAAACTCTGACTAAAGCTCTCCTTTAAAGTCACGCTTTTGCTGTGAGTTTCGCGGGGCAAATACCTAAGTTTAAAATCAAATTTTGTAGGAGACTTTCCAAATTTATGGATATCAAAGCTAAGATATCTGCACAAAATAAGAATTCTCCTTTCAACTTCATCTCTATCCATTAAAACATCAAAAGTTCTAGCATGCGAAAAGCTTTTTCTAACTCTACGAAACTCTAAAGTATTTAAACCCTCTCCTGTGATACTTTCATATAGTTTTATGCCATTTTTACCAAACTTTTCAAATAGAAATTTTGCACCAAACACATCATTTATAGTATAAACTCCACATCTGTTTAACTCAACTTTAATACGTGCTCCAACTCCTGGAAATTTTGCTATATCTATATCTCCGAGCTTATCTTTAATCTCACAAACTCTAACCATGCCAACACCATAAGGCTTAACAAGATCTGTAGTAAGCTTAGCTATATATTTAGCTTCACTTATGCCTATACTTGCTGGTAAATTTAACTTAGATAAAATTTCATCTTGAAGTTTGTGAGCAAAATTTAGCGGATCATCATTTGCCTCTATACCATTTAAATCTACAAAAAACTCATCTATACTAAACTGCTCAATATCTGGTGTATAATTATATAAAAGCTTGTAAAGTTTGTTAGAAAACTCTTTATAAAGGGCATGATCAGCTTTTACTACAATTAGATCTTTGCATAAATTTTGAGCTTTTTTAAGGGATAAGGCCGAACAAACTCCATCTTTTCTAGCCTCATAACTTGCACTTAAAACAACTCCGCCAACACTCTCTTTTTCTCCAAATATCACAGAACTATTTCCGCCTACAACAGCAACTTTCTTGCCTTTTAAACTAGGATCTTTTGTCCTAGCAGCAGCAACAAAAAAACAGTCAAGATCTATGTGAAGTATCATATAAAATTTATTATATTAAGTCCAAAACCGCTCAATCCTGAAAATTCCTGATCTCGGTTTTCTGTGATAAGAGATATCTCTTTTACGCCTAAATGTGCTAAAATCTGATCTCCTATACCATAATCCTTCATCTGAGCACTCTCATTTACATAAGTATCAAAAAATATAAAAATTCCACCTGATTGGTATAAAATTTCTAAAGCTCTCTTGCACTCATTAAATTTTGCAGTTGTTAAAAAATCATAATCTTGAGATATTTTGTGAAATTTAACATTTGCTCTGTGGTCAAATTCACCATAAATATACGCTTTATGAACTCTGCCATTATGGTCTTTAATCTCATAGTATTTAGCGTCCTTTCCTGCCAACATTCCACTCTTAAGCTCGCTAAATTCTATCAAAGTTTCATTTTCCAAACGGTATTTGACAAGGTCAGCGATACTTATCATATTTAGTCCAAATTTCTCACAAAATAGATCCAAGTCATCTCTTCTTGCCATAGTTCCATCTTCATTTATAATCTCACAAATCACTGCAACTGGCGCAAGTCCTGCCATTTTGCAAAGATCCGTACTTGCCTCAGTGTGACCGATTCGCTCAAGCACTCCACCATCTTTAGAAATAAGTGGAAAAATATGCCCTGGAACTACAAAATCAGATGCTTTTGAACTAGAAGAAGCGATAAGTTTAATCGTCATATCTCGCTCTAGCGCGCTAATTCCTGTACTTGCATCTTTTGCATCAACTGTGATGGTAAAAGCTGTTTCGTGATTAGATGTGTTTGATTTTACCATGGAGTGAAAACCTAAACGTTTTGCGATATCTTTGCTAATAGGCGTGCACACAAGCCCTCTAGCGTGTGTGATAGCAAAATTTACCTTTTCCGCATCGCAAAATGCTGCCGCAAAGACAAGGTCGCCTTCATTTTCTCTATCCTCATCATCTACAACAACTATCATTTTACCATTTTTTATATCTTTAATACCTTGCTCTATACTTACTAAATTTGCCAATTTAATCCTTTATAAAAACTATTTTATTAACTCTATATGTTTTAAAATAACCCATCTTTTCATGATTTCGATCTTAAAATTTACACTCACTAAAACCATGTTTTATCTTCTCATAAACATCAGCAAATAAAACTCCGTTTATGCGTGTACAACCAATGGTTGTGATAAAATTTGTATCACCTATCCAGCGCGGAACTAAATGATAATGTACATGTTTAGCTATACCAGCGCCACCAGCTTCGCCTAAATTCATGCCGATATTTACACCACTTGCTCCTATTTTATCTTTTAAAATTCCAACTCCAACACGAACATATCTACTCATCTCTAACCAAATTTCAGAGTCTAAACTCTCAATATTGTCGATATGTAAATTTGGTATAATCATAAAAGCTCCTGGATTATAAGGGTATAAATTCATTATCCCAAAACAATTTTTAGAGCGAAACAAAATGCCGTTTTTATCATCTTGTTCAGGACTGTTAAGCGCATCACAAAACACACAACCACTCTTTTTC
>JAAYFN010000018.1 GCA_012728225.1 Campylobacter sp. | reverse complement strand
TAAGCTTATAGGCAGAGATGGCAAGATGATTAATGCTATTAAAACAGTGATAAATGGCTATAAGGCAAAAGATGGCACCTCATATAAAGTTACAGTAAAAGCTATTGAAGAGTAAATATGCTCCTAGAAGTTGCTAAGATAGGCAAAACTGTAGGTCTTAAAGGTGCTCTTAAGTTACATGATAAGAGTGATTTTCCTGAGCAATTTAAAAAAAATGCTAAATTTTATCTGAAAAATAGTGAAATTTTAGAAATTTTATCTTTTAATCCTTTAAATTTTCAGGTTATTTTTAAAGGTTATGAGGATATAAATCTAGCTCAAAAATTAGTCAATGAAACCTTATATCAAAGCTGTGAAGAGACAAGAAAAAGTTGTATTTTAGGTAAAGATGAGTTTTTTCATTTTGATATAATTGGGCTTAATATCGTAGAAGATGGTGAAATTTTAGGTGTGGTTAAAGACATCTATGAAGTTGGTATGAATGACCTTTTTGAGGTTAAAACCAACACTAGTGATAGTTCTTTGCCTGAAATTTTCTATATACCATATATAGATGAGTATGTTTTGAATATCTCTTTAGAAAAAGGCGAAATTCAGACTAAAAATGCAAAACTTATACTCAAAAACTCATGAAATTTAACTTTATTACAATTTTTCCAAATTTAATGCAAGCTTATTTTAGCGATAGTATATTAGCAAGAGCGGTAAATCAAAAAATAATAGAGATAAATTTTATAAATCCTAGAGATTTTACAAAAGACAGATATAAAAAAGTCGATGACTATATGATAGGTGGTGGCGCAGGGCTTTTGATGCAAGTTGAGCCTTTAGAGTTGGCAACTAAAAGTATTAAAGAGAAAACTCACATCATCTATCTAACTCCAAATGGCAAACTTTTTAAGCAAAATGATGCTAAAAGACTTGCAAAATTTGATAGTATCACGTTAGTTTGCGGACGTTATGAAGGCGTTGATGAGAGATATATAGAGCGTAATGTTGATGAGGTTTTTTGTTTGGGCGATTTTATTTTAACAGGTGGGGAACTTGGTGCTTTATGTATAGCTGATGCTGTTAGTAGAAATTTAGACGGTGTTTTGGGAAACAAAGATAGTTTAGTTGAAGAGAGCTTTGAAAAAGAGTTTTTAGAGGCTCCAAATTTCACCAAACCAAATGTTTTTGAAAATAATTTAGTAGTTTCAGAGTTTTTAAAGGGAAATCACGATAAAATATTAGCTTTAAAAAACAGTATGTCAAAGCTTAGGACTAAATATTATCGTCCTGATTTGTATCATCAAAGGAAAAATCATGAGAAATAAATATATAGAAGCGTTTGAAAACTCTCAATTAGCAGAAAAAAGTGTTCCTGACTTTAGAGCAGGTGATACTTTAAAAGTTGCTATTAGGATAGAAGAGGGCGGTAAGAGTAGAATTCAAAATTTTGAAGGCGTTTGTATAGCAAGACGCGGACAAGGTACTGGTGAGACTTTCATTGTTCGTAAAATCGGAGCAAATAGCGTTGGTGTAGAGAGAATTTTTCCTATATCTAGCGAAGGTATAGAAGAGATCAGTGTTTTAAGAAAAGGTAAAGTTAGACGCTCAAAACTGTTTTATTTAAGAGGCAGAAAAGGCAAATCAGCTAAGATTAAAGAGCTAAGAAAATAATTTGATTCATATCAATGCTTAGAGTAACTAAAACTACTAAAATGTTCCTTGAATACAAATTTAACAAGGAGATAT
Source organism: Campylobacter sp. (assembly GCA_012728225.1). Classification (GTDB taxonomy): domain Bacteria; phylum Campylobacterota; class Campylobacteria; order Campylobacterales; family Campylobacteraceae; genus Campylobacter_B. The sequence continues at coordinate 21,107 of JAAYFN010000018.1, read as the reverse complement.
TATGAAAGTTTATAGTTTTGATGTTGAGTGCTTTGATTCTGTTAAGCCAAAGATAGTTTTCGAAAGTGAATTTACAAAAGAGATTTGCATATCAATGCAAAAAAATTCTGTTATGAAAGAGCATAAAGCGCCAGCTGCTATCATTGTTCAAGTTTTAAAAGGTCAGATAGACTTTGAGGTTGAGGGCAAATCTTACGATATGAAAGAGTTTGACGCTATAACTTTAGAGGCAAACAAACCACACTCACTAACTGCAAAAGAAAACAGCATAGTTAGGCTAAGTTTATCTAAAAAAGACTCTTTTAGTAGAGTAAAAACAGTTGAAATAGGCTGATACTAGAAAATTATGCATAAAGTTAAAAGCTAAGATCCAACTTGGCTTTTAAATTCTATTATTTAAAAAAGATTAAATTTCATTATATAAATTTACCTCTATATTACCATTTTGTCTATATTTTTAAAAAGATAGATAAATAAAAGAAGATGATAGCAAAAATATCAAGCTAGTTTTTGCAAGTTTGGTGTTTATTGAAAATAGCTTTTTTAGAGTTTTATTAAAATTTTAAGTATGTTTGCTTGGTAAATTTATTTTGCATTAACTGCTTATATAACTAAATTTGTTAAAATCTCTAAAATTTAGAGATAGGTGAGATATGAGTCAGGTTATAAATAGCATAAAGCAAGAGGTTAAAAAGGTTATAGTTGGTCAAGATGAGTTGATAGATTCCTTGCTTATCGGTCTTATAGCAGATGGGCATATACTAGTCGAGGGCGTTCCAGGGCTTGCAAAAACTACGGCGATAAACTCATTAGCTAAAAGCATAGGCTTAGATTTTAAAAGAGTTCAGTTTACGCCAGATCTTCTTCCAGGCGATATCATTGGTGCTGAAATTTACAATATAAAAACAGGTGATTTTGAGATCAAAAAAGGTCCAGCTTTTACAAATTTACTTCTAGCTGATGAAATAAATAGAGCCCCATCAAAGGTTCAGTCAGCACTTCTTGAGGTTATGCAAGAGCATCAAATCACCATAGGAGACAATAGTTTTAAACTTGATGAACCGTTTTTGGTTATGGCGACTCAAAATCCAGTTGAGCAAGAGGGAGCTTATCGTCTGCCAGAAGCTCAACTTGATCGTTTCATGATGAAAGTTTTAGTTGGTTATAACACTTTTGATGAGGAGATAGAGATAGTAGAAAGAGTCGCGGCTAAAGGATTTGAGGAGATTAAGCAAGTTGCAACAAAAGATGATATTTTAGCTTTAAGAGATGAGATTAAAAAAATCCACATCGATGATGCACTTAAAAAATATCTCATCTCCTTAGTATATGCAACGCGCGATCCAAAAAGCTACAACATAGAAGAAGTTAGCGAATATATCGAGTTTGGTAGCAGTCCTAGAGCTAGTATTGATCTATATAAAGCTAGTTTGGCTAGTGCGCTTATTGGTGGTAAAGATTATGTTACTCCACTTGATGTCGCAAAGGTGGTAAACTCAGTTCTTCGTCATAGAGTAAGTTTAAACTACAAAGCAAGAGCTAAAGAGATAAGCACAGATGACATTATCACAAAAATAGTCCAAACTATAAAGGCTCCTTAGTTGCAAAAAGCTAGAGAGATATTTTTAAAAGCCAAAAGAGATGTTACAAACTCAAATTTTGGTTTAAATGTCAGTAAATTTGGAAGTGATGGACTTGATTTTGTTGAGATAAGAGAGTATGCAAATGACGAGTTTAAAAAGATAAATTGGAAAGCAACTGCAAAAAGCAGAGAGCTTAAAACAAATGTTTTTAATGAAGCTCGTCAATTAAATATCATCATTGCTTACATGATAGATGGTAGCTTAAATTTTGGTTCTAAGTGCCTTAAATTTGAGTTAGGAGCTCAGATTTTTGCTAACCTTGCGTTAGCGGGAGTTTACTCTAAAAACATAGTTTATCCATATATTTTTAGTGATAAATTTGAAGAAATTTATCCACCGATATCTCGTGAAGAGGAAGTTTATAGAGTTGTAGATAATACATTAAATCTTAATATCTTAGGTAAAAGCGCAAATTTTGCCACTTTAAGTAATGCTATAAATTTAGAAACTAAAAAACGCTCTATGATTTTTGTGATATCTGACTTTTTAGAACAAGTAGATCTTAGCCAGATAGCTGTTTATAACGATGTTTATGCGATATGCTTAAGAGATAGGGCCGAAGAGGATATATCTATTTTTGCTGAGTTAAATTTCGTCGATCCTGTAAATTTCAACGAGCATGAGTTAAATATAGATAAAAGCACAGCTCAAAGATATAAGGAGTTGCTTAAAATGCATGACTACAAGCTAAAAGAGCACTTTTTTAATAACAAAATTTCATCAACTAAAATTTACGAAGATGATGATATAGTATATAAAATTTCAAGGCTGATGAGTTAATGAATGAGTTAAGAGATATTAAAGGGTTAGTTGAAATAGATGATTATTCTACATTTTTGATACTTTTAGCAGTTTTAGTTTTTATGATTTTAGTTCTTTTTGTATCCTATAAATTTTTTAAAACTCCAAGTTATAAATTTAGAGTCAAAAGTGACAAAGAGATAGCTTATGAAAGACTTAAAAGTATTGATTTTAAAGATACTAAAAAAACAGTTTATACATTTACAGAAAATTTTAGTTACTTTGATGAGAGTGAAAATTTAGATGAGTTTGTTAAGGGTTTAAATGTCTATAAGTATAAAAAAGATGTTCCAAATTTAAGTAATAAAGATATAGAGTTTATCCAAAATTTCATAAAAGGTATAAAGTTATGAGTTTTGAGCATCCTTTAGCTTTTTTGATTATTGTATTTTACTTGATATGTGTTAAATTCTGCAAACTAAAAAAAACAAGCATATACTTCTCAAATATTAAAATGGTTAAAAGTGCCTCAAAAGCTTCAAATTTACTACTTGAAACACTTAAATTTTTAACTATCATCATGCTTGCAATTGCTTTGGCAAGCCCTGTTAAAAAAGATGAACTAGCTAGTTTGGATGAACATGAAGGTTATGAGATAGTTTTGGCTCTTGATGCAAGTGAATCTATGCTTATAGATGGAAAATTTGATGCTACTAAAAAGATACTTAGCGATTTTATAGATGAGCGCAAAAATGACAAAATAGCTCTTACGATATATGCTAGTTTCTCATATGTTGCTATACCTTTAACTTATGATAAAGATAGCGTAAAAAGAGTTCTTGATTTAGTCCAAATCGGTATCGCGGGCAAACAAACAGCGCTTTATGAGGCCTTGTTTATAAGTGCAAATCTCTTTAAAGAGAGCAAAACAAAAGATAAAGTTATCATTTTGCCAACAGATGGGATTAACAATATCTCAACTATCCCGCTTGATGTTGCTGTTAAAACAGCAGTAAAATACAATGCCAAAGTTTATACTATAGGTATTGGAAACGGCCGCAATCTCAACCCGGAAGTACTTCAAGAAATAGCGACACAAACAGGAGGACGTTACTATCACGCAGATGATTTTATGACCTTAAGTAGTATTTATAAGCAGATCGATAAGTTAGAAAAAAGCAAGTTAGAGAGTCAAGATTATATCAAAACAAACTATTATTTTTTAGTGCCAGCACTTTTTGCTCTATTTTTCCTAACCTTGTATTTTATACTTTATAACAGGAGATAAGATGGTAACTTTAATGAATCCAAATTTATTATTTTTGCTAATTTTAGTACCATTTTTATATATATTTATACGACAAAAAAATAGTAGTAAAAAACTGATATTTAATGAGGAAATTTTGTCTAAAATTTTGGTCAAAAACCAAGGACTTAGCAAAAAAGTTAGAAATTTAGCAGTTCTTTTAAGTTTAGTTTTTATTATCATTGCTACAGCAAGACCTATAATAAAAGGCAAAGAAATAGAGCTTGATAGTCAAAAAATAGATGTCATAGTAGGGCTTGATGTGAGTGATTCTATGAGCGTAGAGGACATATATCCAAATCGTTTTTTGTTTGCTGTAAATAAATTTAACGCTTTTTTGGATTCGGCAGTAGATAAGCAAGTTGCCCTTTTAGCATTTGCAGATAGAGCTTTTCTCATCTCTCCTTTAACATCAGATTTAAATTCTCTTAGATATCTAGTTCAAAATTTAGATCCTGAAAATTTCACTCTTAAAGGCACAAGTATTATGGCTTTTTTAGAGGCTGTAAATTCTATAAGTAGTTCTGAAAATAAGGTTGTTTTAATTTTTAGTGATGGTGGTGATAAGAGTGATTTTAGCAAAGAGATAGAGTATGCTAAGAAAAGCAATATTACAGTTTTTGTATACTTAAGTGCTACTGAAAAAGGAGCGCTTTTTAAAGCACCAAATGGTGATATGGTAGCACTTAAAGCCAATGAAAACATAGAAAAACTTGCAAAACAAACTGGTGGAGTGATGTTTAAAAGTAGTATAAGTGATGATATGGTTAAATTAAATGAGTTAATGAGCATTAAAAACAGCTCAAAAGATCTAAAAACAACAGTTATTATAGGACAGATAGAGCTTTTTTACTATCCTTTAATAATTGCAATTGTTTTAATTTTTATAGCATTTTTTTCACTTCCAAGAGTTAAAAGGTATAAAAAATGAGAGGTATTTTGTTGTTTTTTGTATTTATAAATTTGTTAAATGCAGGAGTTTTTAATGCAAAAGATGCAAAAAGTGCATTTGATGATGGAGATTTTGTTAAATCAGCTGAAATTTATAGTCAAATGAACGGCGATGAGGCTAAATTTAACGAAGGAGTTAGTCACTATAAAGGTGGAAATTTCAAAGATGCTTTAAAAGCTTTCAATAGTGTAAACACTCAAAATTTAGAATTTGATAAACTTTACAATCTTGGCAATACTTATGCAAAGTTGGGGAATTTAGATGAGGCTATAAAATCATATGAAGAGGCTTTGAGTATAAAAGAAGATGAAGATGCTAGATATAATTTAGAGATCCTTAAACAAGCACAAAATTCTAAAGATAATCAAGATAATCAAGATAATCAAGATAATCAAGATAATCAAGATAATCAAGATAATCAAGATAATCAAGATAATCAAGATAAAGATAGTCAAAATTCTCAAGATGAAGATAACAAGCAAGAGATGCAAAATGAACAAAATTCATCAAAAAAGAGTAGTAAGAAAGAGCAAAGTGATGAAAGCACTCAAAAAGAAAACTCACAAGATAGTGATGATGATAAAGAAAACTCACAAGAGTCAAGACAAGCAGATCAAGATGATGATAAAAACAGCGATCAAACTAAAAAAGAAAGCAGACAAAATACTCAAATTGATGATGTGCAAAATTTTCAAGATAGCCAAATTAGCGAAGCTATAAGTGATATGGAGCTTAGAAAATGGGAAAAAGAGCTAGAAAAAAGAGGGATTAATACTATGATGCTTGAAATAGAAACTAAAGGAGATAGAGATGAGAACCTTAAACCTTGGTAGAGTTTTATCTATACTAGTTTTATTTATACTAAATTTGCATGCTGATGTTGGCTCTTTTACTAACACACCAGTTATAAGTAGAGGAGAGATAGTAAGCTTTACTTTAACTGCTTCAAGCGAGGCTAAATTTCCAAATATTAACGATATTGAAGGATATCCGATAATAGCAACTTCAAATTCAAGCCGAACAAATATCATAAATGGTGATATGACTAAGATAGTTTCTAGAACATACACTTTTAGACCTAGTAGCAACGTGGTTGTTCCTAGTTTTGATATAGAAGTTGATGGTAAGATAGAAAGCACTAAGCCTCTTGAGATAACTGTTATAGAGCCAGTTGCAAGTAAAAGTGGTGATGAGTTTATGGTTGAGATGAGGGTTAATAATAGTGAACTTATGATTGGAGAAAGCACTATATTAAGTTTAGTTTTTAAGCACCACGCTTCTAGTAAAATTGATGATTTTAGATATGAAAAACCAAATTTAAGTGGATTTTGGGTAGAAGAACTTGGAGTAAGTAAGCAAAAAATAGAGGGTGAGTATGTCGTTGTAAGTATGGATTTTCTTATATTTCCTCAAAAAAGTGGAAGTTTTGAAATTCCTGCGATAAGTGCTCAAGTTTGTAAACTTGCACGCAACGCCGATCCATTTTTTGGTTCATTTTTTAAAGAATTTAATTATGAAAATATCTACTCAAATTCTTTGTTTATAGAGGTAAAACCTCTACCTGATGGATTAAGTGTATATGGGGATTTTGAAATTTTAGCAAGTGTGGATAAGAAAAGTGTAAATGCCGGTGAGCCTGTGAATTTGACCATTACTGTAGAAGGTGAGGGCAATATCGACGATATCGCGCCTTTTGCTATAAATGAGAGTGATTTGCTAGTTTATATTAACGATCCTGTGATACAAAAAGAGCTTAAAGACGATATTTATGGAGGTAAGTTTAGTCAAAAATTTGCCATTATAGGCGAAAATAACTTCACCATACCAGCAGTTAAGTTTACATATTTTGATAAGAATTTAGGTATGGCAAAAAGTATAGAAACTAAGCCAATAAATATTGAAGTTGTAGGTAAAAGAGTAGCTCAAAGTCAAAATTTATCTATCAGTACCGATGACGATATAGCAGATAAAAGCGTTGATAACAAGAAAGGTAAATTTGGTATTTTTACTATCATAACTACTGCAATAGGAGCATTTTTAGCGGGATTGATATGCTTTTATATTTTTACTAAGTTAAATTTCAAAACTAGCACAACTACTATCACAACAAGGATTAAAAACTCCAAAAGTGATAAAGAGCTTTTTGAAATTTTACTTCCATATGCAAATGATAGTAAGCTTTTAGGTGACACTTTAAAGCTTTTAGAGGAGAATTTATATAAAAAAACTAAGCACAAGATAGATAAAAAGGAACTTATAAAAGAGTTTATGTTAAAAGAGCTTTAGCTTTTTAGTCAGTTCTTAGTTTATACTCATCTCTAAATTTAAAGGTTATTAAATTTTGCAAGATACCAAAAAGCGACATAAAAGTTATAAAACTACTACCGCCATAACTAAAAAATGGCAAAGGAATCCCTACAACAGGAGCAAGTCCTATTGTCATAGCAATATTTATTGATGAGTAGATAAAGATAAGAGTTGCAACTCCAGCCGCGACTGTGCTTGCTAAGTAGTCACTTTTTATCTGTTTGTGGAGCGTTAAAAGATGTAGTATTAAGAGCAGATATAAACTCATCAAAAAGAAATTTCCTACAAAGCCAAAGCGTTCGCTGTTGTAGGCAAATATAAAGTCACTTGTTGCAATAGGTAGAAATTTAAAGTGAGTTTGAGTCGCTTCATCTTTTGGACGTCCGCTCATACCTCCGTTTCCGATAGCTATTATAGACTGTTTTACGTGGTAACTTGGTTCTTCGCTTACAAAGTCCGATATTCTCTTTTTTTGATAATCGTGCAAATTTGAGTATAAAAGAGGCGATGAGAGAGCAATTATAGCAAATAAAGTTATCCAAATTTTACGTTTTACTCCAACTATAAATATCACGCCATAACCAGCCAATAAAAGTATCAAAGCTGTCCCAAGATCAGGTTCTTTTAATATAAGTGCAGATGGAAGAGCTATATAAAAGCTAAATTTAGCAAAATCTATCCACCCATAACCTTCAAGTGGGGGTGGATTTTTCATGATAAGATATCCAAGCATTAAGATAAAGGCAGGTTTCATAAATTCACTAGGTTGAAAAGATAACCCAAGAAATGGGACTTCAAGCCACCTAGCTGCTCCCATTTTAGTTACTCCAAAAAACTCCACACAAACTAGTAAAATTATTGCTATCCAGTAAACAAGTGGTATAGCCCATTGAATACGTTTTATCGGAAATAAAAAGAAAAATAGAAAAACAAGAGAGCCTATACCAAAGTATATAAGTTGACGAATTGCAAGCGTATCACTAACCTCAGATACCAAGATATATGATAAAATAATGATAGGTATCGCAAGAAAAGGTTGCACAAAATCAAAATGTGCTAAAATACGCTTATCAAATATAGTCAAATTTTACTCCATTAAATTTAGTGTGAGAATTATAGCAAAGAAAGGTAGCATTTTGGATAAAATAGAGGTAGATCATGTAGAAAGAATCGATCAAATTTTAGTTAAAAAACTTGGAATTTCAAGAAACAAAGCTCTTAATTTGATAAAAAATTCTAAACTCTTAGTAGACGATGAGATAGTTTTAAAACCATCTTTAAAGCCAAATTTAGGTTCTATTATAACTATCTATTTTAGCGATGAAAATAACAGCGAAAAACCTCAAAAAAAGAGTATAAATATAAGTATTATCTATGAAGATAGTGAAATTTTAGTTATAAACAAACCCGCAAATTTAGTAGTTCATCCAGCACCAAGCGTAAAAGAGTACACTTTAAGTGAGTATTTGCTTGATAGTGGCTACAAGCTTTCTAGTATAAACAAAAACAGACCCGGAGTAGTTCATCGTTTAGATAGAGGAACGAGTGGAGCTTTAGTAATGGCTAAGACCAATGAAGCTCATGAGAGTTTATCTACTCAGTTTAAACTAAGGTCAGCCGATAGAATTTATATAGCGTTACTAAATTTAGCATTAAAAGATAGCGTGATAGTTGATCGTCCAATAGGTAGAAATCCTAAAAATCGCCTTAAAAAAGCAGTTGTTGAAGATGGGCGAGCTTCAAAAACAGCTTTTACCAATCTCTACTTAGGTGAGGATATAAATTTGATAGCTGCTAAACTTCACACGGGTAGAACTCACCAGATAAGAGTTCATCTTAACTCCTTAGGACGCTATATTTTAGGAGATAATTTATATGGTTTTAAGAGGAATTTTGATAAAATCAACTCTTTAATGTTACACTCTTTTATGCTCTCTTTTGACCATCCAATTAGTGGTAAGAGGCTAAATTTTATAGCCGAGTTAGAAGGCGAGTTTAGAAGTGTTATAGATAAAAATTCAAACAAGGAGCAAATTTATGAGAAAATTTCAGCAGATAGTATTATTTCTAGCTTTGAGCATCTTCATAGTTGGGTGTGCTACAACTAGTAAAGGTCCGCAAACTCAGGCTCAAGATAACAATATTCCAGAGATTAGATCGATAAGAACAGTTGTTTCATCTAGCTCAGTTGGCTTAGAGTGGGATAGCCCAAAAGATTCAAACGTAAAAGGTTTTTATGTGTATAGAGGCGAGCTAAATAAACCTTTAGAGCGTATTGAGACTATTAAAAACCGCTTTTCAACTCACTATCTTGACGATGGATTAAAAGCAGGCACAAGTTATCGCTACTCTATGCGAACTTATTCAGATAGTGGCATCTCAGGTGAAGGTATAACCGTCACAGCTACCACAGCTCAAGCTATTGAGTCAGTATCTTTTGCACAAGCTTTGTATGGTTTGCCTAAGCAAGTCAAAATCGTTTGGAGACCACATACAAATTTACGCGTAAACTCATATATCATAGAACGCTCTAAAGCAGGTTCAAAAAATTGGAGTCGTATCGCTGAGGTTAAAGGCAGACTTAGTGCTGAATACATCGATGAAAAAGTTAAAAGTGGCGAAAACTATGAGTATAGGATAAAAGTTAAAACTATGGATGGTGAAATTTCAGCACCAAGCAAAAATTTATCAGCTACAACAAAAGAGCTTCCAAGCGGAGTTGTAAATTTAGCAGCTACAACCGATCAGCCTAAAAAAATAGTTTTAAGTTGGGATAGTCCAGTAAATGAGCATATCTCACATTATCAAATTTACATCTCAAGGTTGGAAAGTTTGGGTTTTATACCACTTGCTAAAACTGATAAGAATTTCTATGAGGATTTTATAAACTCAAATGGCGCAAAGCGCTATTATAAAGTAACTTTTGTAGATAAAGATGGACTAGAAAGTTCAATGAGTGAAAATCCAGTTATGGGCAAAACTCTAGACCAGCTTCCAGCACCAGTTTTATCAGCTCCTATCATTAACAACAATACCATAGTTCTTAACTGGGACACAGGAGCAAGGAGTCAAAAGTACACTATTGCTAGAAGTGGTGGCGGTAGAGATAAAACTATAGAAAATATAACTAGAAACTCATATGTTGATAGCGAGGTGGTTAAAGGAAATAAATACACATATAGAGTTATCGCAGTTGATGAATATGGCATTAGCTCAAGCAAATCAAATGGTGTAAGTGTAGAGTTTTAATGCCAAATTTTATCGCTAAAAAAATATCAAATTTTACCCTACCTTTTGAAAAAGATGGGGTAAAGTTTTTAAATTTTGCTAAAGGTAGAAAAGTTGATTTTATCTTAGTAGAAGTTGAAGAAGAGCAGTTTTTTATAACTTTTAAATCAAGAAAAGATGAGTTTGTTATAAAAGGTGAAAAGCTTACAAGACCAGCTAAAGTTGGTCTTCTTCAAAAAAGTTTAGAAATTTTAAGAGATGAGTTTTGTAGTGAAATTTCAAGTAATGCTATAAATTTTAGTAAAAACTCACTTGTTAAAAATTCTCACATCATAAAAACAGAATTAGAAGCTTTAGAGTGTTTAAAAAGTACTAAAAAAGTAGTTATAGAGATAGGATTTGGAAGCGGAAGACACTTATTGTATCAAGCTAAAAAGAGCAGTGATACACTTTTTGTTGGCATAGAAATTTATAAACCAAGCATTGAGCAAGTTACAAAACTTGCTATAAGAGAAGATATCAAAAATTTAATTCTTATAAATAGCGACGTAAGAGAGTTTATAAATTTATTAAATTCTAACTTTGTGGATACTGTATATATGCATTTTCCCGTTCCTTGGGACGACTCACCTCATCGTCGCGTGATAAGTAGTGAGTTTATGGGTGAAATTCAAAGAGTTTTGAAGGTTGGCGGAGCTTTTGAGTTAAGGAGCGATAGTAGGCTATATGTTGACTATTCTTTGTTAAAATTTCTCGATATGGATGAGGTTGATATTGAAATTTATAAAAATAGAAATTTAGAGATTTCAAGTAAATACGAAGATAGATGGCGTAAGCAAGGTATTGATATTTATGATGTTATAGTTAAAAATTTTAGAGTTTGTGATGAACTTAAAAGCTCAGCTAATTTGGAATTCTCTCTTTTAAATCCAGATATGATAGAGCAAAATTTCACTCATAAAGTTCAAAAATTTAGTGAGTTTTTTATAAATTTTGAAGAGATATATAAATTTGATAGCGGTGAAATCTTGATAAAAGTAGCTTATGGTTCGTTTGATACGCCAGGCAACTACTTTATAAAAATTTCAAAAGATAAAGCAGAGTATTTTATCGCCAAACCACTTAGTAAAAAGATAAACATGCAAGCACATATGAAAGTAGAGGAGCAGCTTATTAAATGGCAGAGATCATAAAGGCGGAAAAAGTAGTCTTAGGTTACGATACACCGGTTATAAAAGGAGCATCTTTTAAAGTTTGTTCAAATGATTTTATCGTTGTAACAGGTGAGAGTGGAAGTGGAAAAAGTACTTTTCTTAAGTCATTATATGGTGGTATAAAACTTGATAGAGGCGAGCTTAATGTATGTTTTTATGATATGAAAAGCCCGACAAGTAGAGAGCTTAAAAGTCTTAGACAAAAAATCGGTATAGTTTTTCAAGATTATAGATTAATAAACGAGTGGACGATAGAGCGAAATGTGATGTTACCTCTTCTTATTCAAGGTCACAATAAGACAGTTTGCAGAAAACAGTCTGAAAATTCACTAAATTTCGTAAAGCTTGGACATAAAGTTGGTAGATATCCACTTGAATTAAGTGGCGGTGAACAGCAGCGTGTTGCTGTAGCTAGAGCTATGGCGCATAACCCACAACTTTTACTTTGTGATGAGCCGACAGGAAACCTAGATGAGGTTTCATCAAATATGGTTTGGGATTTTTTACGTTCAGCAAGAGATCTTTGGGGAGCGTGTGTTATAGTTGTAACTCATAGAGCCCCATCAACTTTGAAATTTGACTTTAGACATTTTGAGATAAAAGAGGGGAAAGTTATTGAAGGGTATTAAAACTCATTTTGGAGTGATTATTTCACTTGTTGCACTGCTTTTTTCAGTTCAATTTAGCTTTTTTATGAGCAGTTTGATAAACAATTATGAAGAGTTGATGAAAGATGAATATAACATCATCGTCGTTTCTACAAGCGATCTAAATGTTGCGGATATTAAAGATATAAGAGATGTTGAAATTATCGATCCATCCAAAATGCTTGCCCAGTTAGAAGGCAAAATTTCAAGCAAAAGTATGGAAAATCTTAAAGATACTCTTCCAAATTTTTACTCTATTACTTTAAATGTATTTCCTGATAGTGATAAATTAGATGAAATTTCAAAAAAAATAGAGAAGATCGAAGGAGTTACAAGAGTAGAAGCTTTTGCTAAAGCTCACAACAATATCTACAAAATTTTACTTCTTATGAACAACACAATTACACTTTTTTCAGCTCTTATAGTTGTTTTAGGCCTTATGCTTATGTTTAAGCAGATGAGAATTTGGCTTTTTGAGCATAAAAAGAGAGTTGAGATAATGACTCTTTTTGGAGCACCTTATCTTATTAAAAGTTTTGTTTTATATAAAATGGCGGTTATTGATAGCATCTTAGCAGCAGCTATTGTTACACTTATATACTATTTTTTACCAAATTTTGCTATTTTTAGTCAGATTACTGAGGTTATCGGCGTAACATCCATAGCTATAAATTTGCCAAATGACGCGATTTTTTTGTCTGTTTTGTCATTAGTTTTGTCTATTTTAACTGTTACTATTGTTATGCTTAGCATAAAAGAGGAGCGTTAAATTGAGGGTTTTTCTGATTTTTATCTTTGTTATAAGTACCGTTTTTGCTGAGCCTACAACAAAAGATAAGATCAAAAGTACTAGTCAAGAGATATCTAAAAGCCAAAGCGAACAGCAAGAATTTAGTAAAAAAATAGATGATTTAGCTAAGCAGATAGTTAGTCAAAACAAAGATTTAGAAACTACAAGTAAAAAGATAGATCAAATCACAGGTGTAGTTATAAATTTATCTGAAAAATATAAAGATGAAGAGATAAAGCTTGGTAAACTTGTTGAGCAAAATAAAGTCTTAATGGGGTCAAAAAACAGCTTAGAGCATGAGATGGTAAATTTTATAGTTAATGATTTTTCATTTGATTTGGTTCAAGATGAAGAGATCAAAACGACGCAAAGCTTGCTATCAAATGAAATTTTTAAAAGTTTAAATAACGTAGTAAATGAGGAGCTTAAAGAGCTTTTAACTAGGTACGATAAAATTTTAAAAGATATTGCAACTAAAGAAAAAGACATACTTAGTTTAGAAAAAAATCTTAAAGAGTATAATGCTAAAAAAGAGGAACTTACCAAAGAGAAGCAAAAGCAAGAAAATTTGGTAGCAAATTTAAATAAAAATAAAGAGAGTTATATTGTAAGATTAGAAAAAGCTGCCAATACAAGCAGTGCACTTACTGAAACTTTAGCTAAACTTAAAATTATAGATGATGAAGAAGAGAGAGAAAAAGCAAAGATAAAAGAGGAAAAACGCCGTCAAGAACAAGATGCTAAATCATCTTTAAAAGATAAAACATCAGAAAAAGTGCAAGAAACTAGCGAACCTGTGGTAGCTAACGTAGATAAACGTATAGAAAAAATTGATCAAAAAGTTAAACTTTATGGATCAAGCTATCAAGAGAGCAGAGTTAAAAAATATAGTGGCGCTAAGACGATATCTCCTTTAAAAGATGGATATGTTAAGAGAAAATTTGGAAACTACACAGATCCGGTTTATGGTATAAAGATCTTTAATGAAAGTGTAGTTTTAGGATCAAAGAGTGCAAATGCTCAAGTTTTAAATGTGCTTGATGGCAAAGTTATATTTGCCAAGCATACACCTGTGCTTGAAAATGTTATTATAGTTGAGCATAAGGACGGAATTCATACGATATATGCACATTTAAATCAGATCGCTCCAACTGTAAAGATAGGAAGTAAGATTAAAAAAGGTTATGCTATCGGACGCATAAGTGAGGATTTAACCTTTGAAGTTACACAGAAAAATTATCATATAAACCCGCTTGAACTTATTTCTCTTTAAGCAAAATATCAAAATGTTTTAAACTTCAAAATTGTTAGAATAAATTTGAAATTTAAAGTTAAAATATAGCTTTAAAATATTATTAAAATTAACAAAGTTATCAGATTTTAAACTCTTTTTAGATATAATTTAAGGTTTGAATATACAATCGGAGAATAATATGCAAAAAAGAGTTTTAGTTAAATTTTCAGGCGAAGCACTTGCAGGCGAAAATGGTTTTGGTATCGATACAAATATTTTGAAATTTATATCTAGTGAGATTAAAAGTTTAGTTGATGGGGGAGTTGAAGTTGGTATTGTTATAGGTGGTGGCAATATCGTTCGTGGTGTCGCAGCTTCAGCTGGCGGTATTATAAAACGCACAAGCGGTGATCATATGGGTATGCTTGCAACGGTGATAAATGCTATAGCAGTTAGAGAAGCCTTAGAATATGCTAATATCGACGTAAGAGTTCAAAGCGCCATTAAAATGGAAGCTATTTGTGAAACTTTTATCATGGGCAGAGCTAATAGACATCTTGAAAAAGGACGAGTTGTTATATTTGCAGCAGGAACTGGAAATCCATTTTTTACGACTGATACAGCTGCTACTCTTAGAGCCATTGAGATAGGTGCGGATATGATTATAAAAGCTACAAAAGTTGATGGTGTTTACGATAAAGACCCTAAAGAATTTACAGATGCAAAGCTTATTAAAAATTTAATTTATGAAGATGCACTTAGAGACGATATAAGGGTTATGGACGCTACATCTATCGCATTAGCTAAAGACAACTTACTTCCTATTGTAGTTTGTAACATGTTTAAAGCTGGAAATTTATATAAAATAGCAGTTGATGACGATATGTCATTTTGTTCGGTAGTATCAAATAATAAGGATTAAAATGAGACCAGAAGATATAACAGCAAAAGCACTCAAAAGAGTAAATGGAGATAGATATAAACTATCTTTAATGGTAGCTAAAAGGGCCAATCAACTTCATTTAGGTGATGATATTTTAGTAGATGTTAACAAAAGAGATCTTAAATTTGCAGATATCGCGCTTTTAGAGATAGCCCAGGGCAAAGTAGAGCTAGATGGAATTATTGAAACAGAAAAATGATGCTGATATTGAGAGTTTTTTAGACACTATTATATCAGTAACAAGCATAGAAGAGGCTAAAAATCTTCTTCGCACTTTTAAAGAGCCAAGTACTGAGCTTGATAAAGCAGTTGAGTTATGTATTAAAGAGCATGATGGGCAGTATAGAAAAAGCGGTGAGGCATACTCAGTTCACCCTATATTGGTTAGTTGTATTGTTGCCTTTATGGGTGGTGATGATGATATGATAGTGGCTGCACTTCTTCATGATGTAGTAGAAGATACTAATTATGAGCTTAGTTCTGTACGTGAAAATTTTGGTGAAGGTGTTGCTAAATTAGTTGAAGGACTTACCAAAATAGTTGCTATAAGAGAAGATAAGCTTGCTCCATCTAGTGATAAAAATGCAAAACTTCATACTTCAGCACTTACTTTTAGACGGATGCTTCTTATATCTATTGAAGATGTAAGGGTTTTGGTTGTTAAGTTATGTGACAGACTACACAACATGCTTACTTTAGACGCATTAAGACCTGATAAACAAAAGCGCGTTGCAGAAGAGACTATTGTAGTTTATGCTCCTATCGCACATAGACTTGGAATTTCAGCTATTAAAAACATACTTGAAGATCTGAGTTTTAAATACATTCTTCCTAAAGAATTTGAGATGATAGACTCATATATAAATGAGCATAAACAGCAACTTCAGATGAATTTAAACAAATTTAGCATTAAAATAACTGAACTTTTGCTTACAAATGGTTTTAGTGAAAACAGCTTTGACATCCAAAAAAGGGTAAAACATTACTACTCTACATATCTTAAAATGCAGAGAAAAGGGATATCTATACAAGAAGTTTTAGACCTTTTGGCAGTAAGAGTTGTAGTTAAGGACGTAAAGGACTGTTACTTAGCTCTTGGAGTTATACATACAAATTTTAACCCCCTTATATCAAGGTTTAAAGATTATGTAGCACTTCCAAAACAAAATGGTTACCAAACTATACACACTACAGTTTTTAATGATAGTATGATAATAGAGGCTCAAATTCGAACATTTGATATGCATAACACTGCTGAATACGGTGTTGCAGCTCACTGGAAATATAAATATAGCGGGACGATAAATCCGCGTCTTGATTGGCTTTCAGATATTACAACCAAAGAAGATCTTCTTCTTACAAATAGCTCAGATGAAGACGATCCTGAAGATATGTACGAATACGCAAAAGATAGTCTTTATGCTGAAGATATCGCAGTTTATTCTCCAAAAGGTGGTATATTTACGCTTGCTAGAGGTGCGACCGCACTTGATTACGCTTATGAGATACATTCGCAAGTTGGATTAAAGGCAGTTGAAGCATATGTAAATCGCGTTCGTGTTCCTCTATTAACAGAGCTTAAAAACGGTGATATAGTTCATATAATCACAGGAAACGAAGCTCATTATAGATGTAGTTGGTTAAATTCTGTAAAAACAGGAAAAGCAAGAGCTGCTATAAAGGGTTTTTGTAAACAAAAACTTAGAGAGATAAATACAGAGATATCTATTAAAATTTTATCAGCAGTATTTGCGTGTAAAAATAGTGAAATTTTAACTTGGCTTGAGAGTGAGAATTTACATAAAAAAGTCGGTAAAGCATCGTATGATTCTGAGTATTTAAAAGATATCGTAAATGCACTTAAGAAATACAGCAAAAAGACAAATGAAAAATATACAGTAGAAAAGCAGAAATTTGACTACATAGTTGTCTACTCAAATTACACTGTTACAGCAGTTGAGTTTGACTACTGTTGCAATCCTAAACGTGGAGATAACATTATAGGATTTAGAGATGGTGATAGAGTTACTGTTCATCATAGATTTTGCGATAGAGCATCAAATTTGATGAAGGACGGTAAAGAGGTGATATTTGTTAAATGGACGAGAAATGCACCTTATCGTTATAGCGTAATACTAAATTTAGAGAACAAAAGAGGCTCGCTTGCAGAGTTTTTATCGTTTCTAGCTAAGCTTAAAGTTGATTTAGTTGCTATAAATTTAAATGAAAACATAGAGACCAAATCAGACTTTTTTGATCTTACCATTGAACTTCATGAGAGTTTAGATGTAAATGAGATCAAAAATAGATTAAAAAATAGATATAAAATTGTGGAGTTTTCTTCATTAACAGATGCATATAAAAATTAAATAGGAGAGATTTGTGAATTTAGATAGCGTTTTTAAAGAGCTTAAAAAAGGTGTAGCTGAGATGATAGATGAGGACAAAGTTAAAGACCTTATCAAAAATTATTATGAAAAAGGCGAAAATTTTTATGTAAAGATAGGGATGGATCCAACTGCGCCAGATCTTCATCTAGGGCATACAGTAACTCTTCAAAAAATGGCGTTTTTACAGACTCACGGTGCTATTATACAATTTTTAATAGGTGATTTTACTGCTAGAGTTGGTGATCCATCAGGTAAAAGTGAAACTAGAAAAATTCTAGGTAAAGAAGAGGTTTTAGAAAATGCTAAAACATATAAAGCACAAGTTTTTAAAGTGTTAGATCCTGCTAAAACTGAGATTATGTTTAACTCTACATGGGCTGAAAAACTAAATGCTGCTGACGTTATAGCATTAGCTAGCACATATAGTGTTGCTAGAATGCTTGAACGAGATGACTTTGAAAAACGTTTTAAAAATGAAACCCCTATATCTATAAGTGAATTTCTATATCCGCTTATGCAAGGATATGATAGTGTTGTGATGAAGTGTGATATCGAAATGGGTGGTAATGACCAAAAATTTAACCTTCTTATGGGAAGACACTTACAAAGAGTTTATGGGGCGGGAAAAGAGCAAGCTATCATCACAATGCCACTTCTTGTAGGACTTGATGGCGTTAATAAAATGAGCAAATCCTTAAATAACTATATCGGCGTAACTGAAGATGCAAATACTATGTATGCAAAAGTTCTTAGTATTAGTGATGAGCTTATGTGGGAGTGGTATGAGCTTTTAAGCTCTAAAAGTAGCCAGGAACTTATTGAGTTAAAAAGCAGTGTTAAAAGTGGAAAAATTCACCCTAAAGTTGCCAAAGAGAATTTAGCTTTAGAGATAACTAAGCGTTTTCATGATGAGAATTTGGCTAAAAAGGCTAAAGCTGAATTTGATAAAGTTCACACTCAAAATGAACTTCCTAGTGATATGGAGGAGTTTACTTTAAATGAAGGTGTTTGGGTGGTTGAAGCGATTGTTTTTTGTAAATTAGCTAGCTCAAATAGTGAAGCAAGACGCCACATAAATGCAAATGCGTTTAGTATAGATCAAGTTAAAGTTAACGACGATCAGCTAAAATTAACAAAAGGAATTTACACATTTCAGATAGGCAGACGTAAATTTGCTAAATTAAAAATAGTTTAAAAGGTTAAATATGAAAAGTTTAAAGATAGGAAAATATGAGTTAAAGTATCCGATATTTCAAGGCGGAATGGGACTTGGCATCAGTTGGGATCAACTAGCAGGAAACGTAAGTTTAAACGGAGCTTTAGGTATCATAAGTTCAGTTGGCACAGGGTATTATGAAAACCGTAAATACTCTAAAAAAGATATAAACCTCAAACCTTTAGGAAGTGAAAATTTCTACTCAAAAGATGGGTTAAATGCTATCATCACAAATGCACGCAAAATTTGTGGCGATGCTCCACTTGGTATAAATATCATGCATGCATGCAATGATTACGGACGCATGGTAAGGGATAGTTGTGAAGCTGGTATTGATGTGATTATAAGTGGAGCGGGACTTCCTACAAATTTACCTGAGTTTACAGAGGGCTATCTTGATGTTGCGCTTGTTCCTATCGTCTCTTCAGCAAAAGCTCTTAAAATTATATGCAAAAGATGGGTTCAGCGCTATAACCGTCTTCCTGATGGTGTTGTTTTAGAAGGTCCACTTAGCGGAGGTCATCAAGGTTTTACTTATGAACAGTGTAATGATCCTGAGTATAGTTTAGAAAATTTAATACCACAAGTTAAAGAAGAACTTTTAAAATGGGGAGAGTTTCCGCTAATAGCGGCAGGTGGTATCTGGGATAAAGGCGATATAGAGCGTATGATTGCACTAGGAGCTGATGGTGTGCAGATGGGAACTAGGTTTATAGGCACTTTTGAGTGTGATGCAGCGCCTGAGTTCAAAGAGGTTATATTAGGTGCAAAAAAAGAAGACATCAAACTTATAAGTTCACCAGTTGGATATCCTGCACGTGGAGTTCAGACCAACTTAATTGATTTAGTAGAAAAACACAACGGACCTAGAATTCAGTGCATAAGTAACTGTGTTGCTCCTTGTCAGCATGGCAAAGGTGCAAAAAAAGTTGGGTATTGTATAGCTGATAGACTCTATGATGCATATGCAGGAAACAAAGAATTAGGGTTATTTTTTAGTGGAGCAAATGGTTATAGATTAGATAAACTTATAAGTGTAAAAGAGCTTATAGATGAACTTGTAAATGGAGGATAGCTTGCGATTTTTAAGGGGTTTTATTCTATTTTTATTTGTTACTTTTGCAGTAGCAGGTGGGTATGATACAAGTTTTAAAAGTTTCGATAAAAACTTTAACAACTCTTCAAAAACACAAAAAGAGGCATTTCATAAGGAGCTTAAACAAATTTATGTAGAGTCATCTATCAACAACAACACACAAGATAAAATCAGTGCCTTAGAACGTTTAGTCCATTCATCAAAAGAGCTTAATTACAACTATGTAGGTTATGAAAATGACCTCAAAGAGCTTGGTGGTAGCTATGCGAGATATATAAGTACTACAACATCCGCATCAAATAGTGATATTTTAGATAAAACTAAACCAGAAAGTTTACCTGAGCCTCAAAAAGTTGATACTATAAAAATTAAAGAAGAAGTCGTTTCAACAAAGAGCAAGATAGTTGAAAATTTAGTTCAAGAAGAACCTAAAAAAGAGGAAAATCAAGAGATAAAAAGCAATGTTAATGATGCTAATATCGATAGAAGTAAGCAACTTAACTTAATGAGTGTTGATAAGATAGAAGGTGGAATTTCTCTAAATTTTAACCGAGAAGTTGCAAGTGATGAGATGAAATTCTTTGTTTTAAAGGGTGATAATTATAGAAATATTATCGATTTTAAAGCAGGAAACTATGCTCAAACTAGTCAGATAAGCGATCATGGTTTGGATCAGATCAGGATAGCACAATTTGACAAGCAAACTTCTAGAGTAGTTTTTACTGATCCAACTCACTTTAATATACAGATAGAACGTCTAGGCAGATCAGTCATAGTAACAGCACCAAATTTTAGTAAAACCGTAGTTGAGAGTAAACAAAAGCAGACAGAAAAAAAAGAGCAAAAGCAGAGTGAAAAAAGTCAGCCAAAAGCTAGTCCGGCAAAACAAGAAAAGCCAAAAGTTGTAGTTGTTGACCCAGGACATGGTGGAAATGATCCAGGAGCTATTGGAGCGGGGCTTAAAGAGAAAGATATCGTCTTAAATATAGGCAAAGATTTAGGTTCGGAGCTTAGTAAAAGAGGATATAAAGTTTTATATACAAGAGATAGTGATAAATTTATCAACCTTAAAAGCAGGACAGCATATACAAATAAAAACAACGCCGATCTTTTTATATCTATTCATGTTAATGCAGGACCAGCGACAAGTTCAGGCAAAAGTCTTTCAGGCGTTGAGACATATTTTTTAAGTCCTGCAAGAAGTGAAAGAAGTAAAAATGCTGCCGCTTTAGAAAACAAAGGAGATATGGAAGATATGAACTATTTTTCTCAGCAAACCTATCTAAATTTTATAAATCGTGAGAAGATAATAGCCTCAAACAAGCTTGCCATTGATATCCAAAAATACATATTAAACAGAGTTCAGAAAAAATACAACATAAAAGATGGTGGAGTTAGAG
>JAAYFN010000017.1 GCA_012728225.1 Campylobacter sp. | reverse complement strand
TCGCTATTTATCGTGTTTTAATAAATGCTATCGAACTTCAAGGTGTTCCATGGATACTATGGATAGAAAATCTTGCTGTTAGGGATCCATACTTTATACTTCCTCTTATAATGGTTATCTCTATGGTTGTTCAACAAAGAATGACTAAGGCGACTTTTCAAGATCCAATGCAAGAAAAAGTTATGAAATTTTTACCACTATTTTTTGGTATATTTATGGCATTTTTTCAAGCAGGTCTTACCTTGTATTGGTCTACAAATAACCTTTTATCAGTTCTTCAGCAAATTATTATCAATAAAATTATTAAAAAGAAAAAAGACAGTGAGATTATTCAAAAAAAGAGCAGTAAGGAGAAAAACAAGTGAGTGTAATAAAAGTAGAAGCACTAACTCTTGAAGAGGCTATTATAAAAGCTACAAAAGAGCTTGATTGTTCAACTGTTGATTTAAATATAAAAGTTATACAACATCCTAGTAAAGGAATTTTAGGTCTTTTTAAGAAAATAGCTATTATTGAAGCTAGCTCTTTTAAAAATTCAAAAAATAGAGCATCACAAAAGAGAAATGTGCGTGAAAATAGTAAAATTCACAGTGAGGGAAATAGTAAGGACAGTAGATCTAAACATAATAAACCTTCTAGCCCTAAAGACAGTACATCAAAAGATAAAAATCAAGTAGATATATCACTTGCAGTAAAAGAGATTCAAAAAGGACTTAAAGATCTTTTTGCTGCAGGTTACTTTGATATAGATTTTATCGAGGTTTCAACATATGATGCTACGACGATACTTATCAAGCTTGATGGTAAAGACGCAGCTCTTCTTATAGGTAAAGAGGGTCATAGGTATAAAGCTCTTTCATATATGCTTTATAGTTGGGTAAATCATAAATATGGATATTATATAAAGCTAGAAATAGCACAATTTCTTCAAAACCAAGAAGAGATGATAGGTGTTTATCTTGTTGATATCATTGAAAAAGTCCAAAACAGTGGCAAAGCTCAAACAAAGCCACTTGATGGTGTTTTAGTTAAAATCGCATTAAAGCAGTTAAGAGATAAATTTCCTGATAAATATGTCGGTGTTAGAAACTCAAAAAATGGCAAATTTATCGTTGTAAATGAGCGTAGAAAGTAGTAGTTTATGCTTGATACGATAGTTGCACCGGCCACAGCTCATGGCGTAGGGGCGATTTCTATCGTTCGTTTAAGTGGCAAAGATGCGTTAAATATCTCTCTTAAGCTTTTAAAAGTTCAAAGTTTAGAGCCACGTTATGCAAAATTTAGTAAAATCTATACTTTAAATAATGAACTTATAGATGAGGGTATCATTATATATTTTCAAGCTCCTTTTAGTTTTACGGGAGAAGATATAGTTGAATTTCAAACTCATGGCGGTTTTAGTGTCTCAAATTTGCTTGTCAATGAACTTGTTAAAACTTTAGCTTACGTTGAAACTTGCATTGATTATGCTGAGGATGATCTTCCAAGTGATATTTTAAGTCAAACTAACAAAATGCTTAGTGATAATATAGCTAAGCTTGAAGAGATTGTAAATGTTAGCGAGCAACGTAAAGGACTGATAGAGGGATTTAAAGTTACTATCATAGGAAAGCCAAATGTAGGCAAAAGTAGTCTTTTAAATGCTTTGCTTAGAAAAGATAGAGCTATCATAAGTGATGAGGCTGGAACTACAAGAGATACTATAGAAGAGAGTCTTCTAGTAGGTACACATTTGGTCTGTATTGTTGATACTGCAGGTATTAGAGAGGGAACTTCTAATATAGAAAATATCGGCATAGAGCACTCTATGAGAGTTGCTAATGAAGCTGATATCATCATTGCAGTTTTTGATAATTCAAGAGAATTTACTCTTGAGGATAACAAAATTTTAACTATCTGTGAAGATGCTTTAAATGCAGGTAAAAAAGTGATTTTTGCATTAAACAAAAGTGATCTTTCTTCTAAATTTAGTGCAAATTTCAAAAGTAGTCCTATTAAAATTTCAGCCAAATCATCTCTTTGCCCGCTTATTGAAACACTTAAAGATTATCTTGATAGTATGAATTATGAAGGTATTATGCTTATAACAACTAGGCAGATCAATGCAACTAAAAATTCCCTAAATGCATTAAAGCGTGCTTTTATTCAGCTTGATGATGGTGCACTTGAGTTATTTGCGTACGAGCTGAATTTAGCTATATCTGAGATTTCAACTATCTCAAGGCCATTCCAAAGGAGCGAAATTTTAGATGAGATGTTTTCAAGCTTTTGTCTTGGTAAGTAGCTTTAGTGGTTTTTATATGGAGTTAGTAGATGATAAAAGCGCTTTTTTTAGATAGAGATGGTGTTATAAATGAGGATTTTGGATACGTTTTTAAGATAGAAAATTTCAGCTTTAAGCCTAGAGTTTTTGAAACTCTTATTGCTTATCAAAATTTAGGTTATATTATATTTATAGTGACAAATCAGTCGGGTATCGGGCGAGGGTATTATACAGTTAAAGATTTTAAAATCGTTACAAATTTTATGTTAAATGAGTTTAAAAAAGCGGGTATTAATATCCAAAAAGTTTACTTTTGTCCACACTCTCCTGAGGCTAATTGTCAGTGTAGAAAACCACGTCCTGGGATGATACTAAAAGCTTGCAAAGAGTATGATATAGACCTTAAAAAAAGTATTTTGATAGGCGACAAACTAAGTGATATCAAAGCAGGAGAGAGCGCAGGAGTAGGCAAACTATATCTTATAGGTAGTAAAAAAGGTGAAAATTTCATAACCGTTAATGGAATTTATGATACACTTAATCCAAAGGAACAAAAATGAGAGTACTGATAACAGGCGGAGCTGGGTTTATCGGCTCAAATTTAGCCAAACACTTCAGCGCAAAAGGTGATGATGTTTTAGTCGTAGATATCTTTAGAAGTGATGAACGTTTTGCAAATGGCAACCTTAAAAGTTTTGGCCATTATAAAAATTTACTTGGTTTTGATGGTAGAGTTTTAGAAGGTGATATTAATGATGATAAAACTTTTAGAGTTATAGAAAAATTTAGACCTGAGGCGATATTTCATCAAGCAGCTATTAGTGATACTACAGTGGGCGATCAAGGCTTTATGATACGTACAAACTTAAACGCATTTTCTAACTTAATCCATTTAGCTAAAAACATTAACTCAACTCTTATTTATGCAAGTTCAGGCGCAACATATGGAAATGCCAAAAGCCCTCAAACAGTTGGCATAGGAGAGAGTCCAAGAAATGTTTATGGTTTTTCTAAGTTAATGATGGATGCACTTACTAGAAAAGAGGCTAAAAATTTACACATCGTAGGACTTAGGTATTTTAATGTATATGGACGAGGAGAGTATTTTAAAGAGAAAACTTCTTCTATGATACTTCAGTTTGGACTTCAAATTTTAAGTGGAAAAACACCACGACTTTTTGAAGGAAGTGATAAGATAAAGCGTGATTTTGTATATATTGATGATATAGTTAGTGCTAATGAGCTAGCTCTTAAAAGTAACTTAAGCGGAGTTTATAACGCAGCAACAGGCATAGCAAGGAGTTTTCAAGATATAGCCGATATCTTACAAAAAGAGTTAGGTACAAATTTAGGAAATGAATATATCAAAAACCCATTTATCAAACAGTATCAGTTTCATACACAAGCTGATATATCACAGACTAAAAAAAGTCTTGGATATAGCCCTAAATTTAGTTTAGAAGATGGTATAAAAAACTATATTCCTGAAATAAAACGAATTTATGAAAGTGAAGTAGATGTATAAGATTCTCGTTATTGGTGATTTGATGATCGATCACTATCTTTGGGGAGAATGTGATAGAATTTCACCTGAAGCGCCCGTGCAAATAGTCGATATCAAACGTGAAGATAAGCGTTTAGGCGGTGCAGGCAATGTTATAGCTAACCTTAAAGCTTTAGGAGCTAGGGTTGGTGTTTTAAGTGTGGTTGGTGATGATGATGTTGCGGATGAAATTTTATCTCTACTTGATGGAGTTGATGCTCAGTTTTTAGTTAAAGAAAAAGGGCGTAAAACAAGTCAAAAATCACGCCTTATGGCTGTTTCTCAGCAGATAGTTCGTTTTGATAAAGAGAGTAAAGATAGTATTAGTAAAGAGAGTGAAGATAGTATCATTTTGAAATTCAAACAGATCATTAAAGAGTATGATGGTGTTTTGTTAAGTGATTATGCAAAGGGAGTTTTAACGCCCACACTTTGTCAAAACGTCATAGAAGTTTCACGTCAAAGATCTAAATTTGTTTTAGTAGATCCAAAAGGTAAAGATTATAGTAAATACAGAGGAGCTACTCTTCTTACCCCAAATCGCAAAGAGGCTACTTTGGCAACTGGTATTGAGATAGTTGATGAAAACACTCTTAAAAAAGCTATTATAAAACTTAAAGATGAATTAAATTTATCCTACTCTCTTATAACTTTATCAGATAAAGGTATAGCTTTATATGATAAAAGCCTTGATATCATACCTGCTATAGCAAGAGAGGTTTATGATGTAACTGGTGCAGGAGATACAGTTTTAGCTACGCTTGGATATGCTTTTTCAGCTGGCATGAATGCTTTAGAGGCAACTATGTTAGCAAACAGAGCAGCTGCAGTTGTGATAGGAAAAGTAGGAAGTGCAACAGCTACACTTGGAGAGATAAGCGAGTATGAAAAACTTATAAATAGTTATGATATTGCTCATAAGATAAAAAGCATTGATGAATTAAGTGAAATTCTAACTGCTTCTAAAGAGCAAGTAATCTTTACAAATGGCTGTTTTGATATATTGCATGCTGGGCATGTGAGTTATTTAAGTAGAGCAAAAGCACTTGGCGGAATGCTTGTTTTGGGTCTAAATTCAGATGATTCAGTTAAAAGACTTAAAGGTAAAGATCGTCCTATAAATAATCAAAAAGCAAGAGCTACTGTTTTAGCTGGATTAGCAAGTGTTGATTATGTGGTGATTTTTGATGAAGATACTCCTTATGAGCTTATAAAAGCTATAAAGCCTGATCTGTTAGTAAAAGGTGCAGACTATGCGGATAAAGAGGTTGTAGGTAGTGATATAGCTAGTAAAGTAGTGCTTATAGAATTTGAAGATGGATTTAGTACTACAAATATTATAAATAAGATAAAAGGTTAAATATGAAGATTATAGTAGAAAATGAGTTAAAGGCTCACTTAGAAACGATAAATAAAATTTTTAGCATAACTAATGATATAGAAAAAGCATGTAAAATGGTTGTAGATACTCTAAAAAGTGGTGGCAAAATTTTGCTTTTTGGAAATGGTGGAAGTGCTGCTGATGCCCAACATGTTGCAGCTGAGTTAACGGGTAGATATAAGTGCGAAAGAGAGCCACTCCAAGCTATTGCACTTACTACTGACACTTCAGCATTAACAGCGATAGGAAATGATTAT
Source organism: Campylobacter sp. (assembly GCA_012728225.1). GTDB lineage: Bacteria > Campylobacterota > Campylobacteria > Campylobacterales > Campylobacteraceae > Campylobacter_B. The sequence continues at coordinate 21,220 of JAAYFN010000017.1, read as the reverse complement.
GGGTATGAGTTTGTGTTTTTAAGGCAAGCAAAAGCTTTAGCTAAAAATGGTGATCTTTGTTTGGGAATTTCTACAAGTGGAAATAGCGTAAATGTTATAAATACTTTAGAATACGCTCAAAGTATAGGGTGTAAAACACTTGGTTTAAGTGGTAGAGATGGTGGGAAGATGATTGAGTTTTGTGATTTAAATGTTATCATTCCAAGTAACGATACAGCGCGCATTCAAGAGATGCATCTTTTGATAGAACACACTATCTGTCAAGCAGTTGATTTAGCTTTTAGTTCATAATAAGCATCTAAAACAATATCTGGAGTTAGGTTTTTCATACACTCGTGAGTTTTAAGAGGACAAGTTCGCTTCATACACGGCATACACTCAAGATCTAGTTTTACTATCTTTGCGTTAGGGTTTTTATATGGACTTGTTTCAAGCCATTTAGTTGGACCAAAAAGTGCTATTGTGGGTATTTTATAGGCAGCAGCTATATGCATAGGTCCACTATCGTTTGTTATAAAAAGAGTAAGTCCTGCTATATGTTCGCTAAGCTCTTTGATAGTAGTTTTTCCACATAAATTTTTAAATTCTACGCCGTTTTTAGCTAAAATTTCAGCGATTTCATTGCAAATTTTTAATTCACCTTTTCCGCCAAATATAATAATGTCATACTCTTTACTTAAAGATGTAGTAACTTCTGCAAAGTAGCTAGGATACCATCTTTTAGCTGCACCATAACTTGCGCCTGGATTTATTCCAAGCGTTTTGCGTTTGAAATTTTGAGGTTCAAAGTAGAGTTTAAGTGAGTTAAATTTTGGTTTAAATCCTAGACTATTAGCTATAAAAGCGCTGTATTTTTCAGCTTGATGAGTTTGTTTGTTGTTTTTATTAAATATAAATTTTTGTTTTGCATTTAAAAATTTAAAGCTAAATTTTGTACTAAATGATGATCTAAAGCTAAAAGCAAGATCAAATTTACCAAAACTAGTAAAATTTTTACTTAAGCTTAAAAGACGAAATTTAGAGTTTTTACTCTCATCAACTATAAATTCTACACCATTTCGATGAGATTTATATAGCTCGATACTCCCATATGAGCCAAAAAATACTATCTTAACGTCCTTTAAATTTTCACATAAATTTTCAATTGCCATACTTGCCATTACTGCGTCGCCAAGCCAAGTTGGGAGCTCTATAAAAACTCTCATTTTTATCACATTTTATTAGTTTTTGATATAAATTTATTGCTAAAGGCAAAAAATATCAAAAATACGATATATGTCATAGTTGATTTGGCTTTAAATGGGTTTTGATCAAACTGCATTAAAACCAGGAAATATATAAGTATAGGTATAAATTCAGGGTGAGATTTCCATAAATTTTTAGCTATAATTAATACGAAAACTGTGCATAAAATAAGACCAACAAATCCTATATTTATGAGAATTTCAAGTTCTAAGTTATGAGTGAAAAGATGTCCATATACAATGGTTGATTTATCAGTTCTCCAAACTTCCCAGGCATTCATCCCATATCCAAAAAGCGGGCTTAGCTTGATTTTTGCTATTGCAAATTCCCAAAGAGTTGTTCTGTATGATGAATAGCCTTTTAGGAGTAGTTCAAGTCTTTTTTGAAATGTCTCAAAATTCATTAAAAGCAGAGCTAAAAACGCAAGTGTTACAGCGATAGCAATTAGTGCAAAAATAGTATCTTTTTTGTTAAATTTTTTGAAATTTAGTACTAAAAATATTAAAGTTGCAGCAATAAAACCAACCCAGTTTGCTCTAGAAAGACTAAATATCAAGAAAAACATAAAATAGAGAGTAAAAAGAATGCAAAGTTTTTTGTCTTTAAAGAAAAAAAGCACAATACTGCTTATTGAAGCAAAGCCCATTATAGTGCCAAAAGAATTTCTTTTGCCATATAAAAATCCTGAAATACCTTCATTCTTACCAGAACTTAGCATTGATGGGTGGTTTAAAACTTCTATAATTCCACCAAAACTTGATATGAAAAACGAGATAAAAAGCACTATAATTATCTCTTTTTTACTAAAAAATCCAAGTGCATAGAAATATGCAAGTGCAATAAAAACAAGTGCAAATCTAGTTATGATATAAACTATCCTATACCATCTTTCTTTGTCCATATCAGGATTTAAAAAATTAGATAAAAGCATTGAAATGATGATAAGTGTAAAGATAATACTAAGTTCTTTTGTGTTAAGAAAGTTTTGTTTTAAAATGTATGCTTTTTTCTTTATAAGTATATGTGTTAAAAAATAAAGTCCAAATAATGCTAATGCTATGTTATAGGGTGCTGCTTCAAAGGTTAAAGATATTAAATATAGATAAAAAACAAATTTAAAAAATAAAATTTCTAAGCTGGTATTAGCTATAATGTTTTTAAAATTGTTCATCTGCAACCTTTGTACTTATAAAGTCTCTGCAAGTTTAACTAAATTTCAGTAACAAATCACTTAAATTAGATAAAATCAGGAAGCGTTATACCTAGAATTTCGTAGAGTTTTTTAACTCTTCTTCTGAGTTTTTTCTTGGCGAAAAAATCACTTCTTTCTAAATTTAGTGCTGAACGTGAGTTTTTAAAGCTTTTAAGATCTATAAAGCGTAGTTTTTTGCCAGATGCTGTTTTTTGGACTAAGAAGTTATTAAGATTAAAATCATAAAAATATAGGTCATTTTTTATTAACAAAGTTACAAATTTATCTAGTTCTTCATGTAGATCAAACTTATTATTTTTTAGATAGTTTGTTAAATTTTGAGAAATTTCGCCATTTTCATCTCTTATTAGCTCTGAAACTATCCCTTTGCCCATATTCGTATCTACAAATCCACTTTCATGTTTTGGGACAAAATCACCCATTATTTCACCTAAAAAATCGTAAATTTCACTATCTTTCATATTGAAATCTTCAGCTTCTTTGTCTATCAAAACCTTTACACATCTGTTTTTATCAAAAGGATGAACATAGGTGTATCTTTTTGAATCACCACCTATAAACTCAGTTAAAACTAGCTTTGTATCACTGCCAAATACACTATTTATCGTCTCTTGGATGATATCTTTGATCTTGCTCATCCACTCATTATCAAATTTTAAAAGCTCTTTGTTGGCTCTAAATTTTGCCTTACTTGCATAGATATCAGGACTCATCTCTTTTTGGATTAAGGTGTGTTTGCCCATTTTTTGGATACCACAAGGCTTTTTGTAACCACTTTGCATAAGGTCATTATCCCATGGACCCCATATATAGGCTAAACTAGGACCAAAAAGCGCTATACAATGTGTATTGTTTGCTGCAGCCATATGCATGATAGCTGTATCAACACCTATATATATGCTAGCCTTTTTACTGATAGTATTTACCTCTTTAAGGCTTAGTTTGCCGGCTAAATTTATAGGTTTACTTTTGGCTAAAGCCAACACAACTTTTACTTTTTCAAGCTCTTCTTTTACCTTATCAGCAGTTAGTACGACAGGAAGTTTACTGTTGGCAAAGTCTAAAATTTCGGCCATATTTGCGTTATCTACACATTTAAACATCCATCTTGAAGTTATATGCATATGTATAAATTTTGGTGGAAGTTCGAAATCTAGCTCTTTAGCAGTTGAAATTTCCACTTTTTTATGTATAGGCTCTAAATTTAACACCTTAAGAGGAAGTAAATTTATATCAACTATATGCATTTTATCAAGGTTAGTGCTAAGTTTATCAGTTATAAATTTATTCATTATATAACTTTTGCTCTCAAAGCTTATTATACGTTTGGTTTTAGCAAATTTCGCTATAAATATGCCACGATCACCTTCAGTTGTCTGTATGAAAAGGTCATATTTTTCATCTTTTATAGCTTTAGCAAATTCAAACTCAAGCTTTATGTGTTTAAAAATTTTACTATTTTTTATCTTATCTCTATCGTAGATATGAATTTTTCTAATGTTTGGGTTGCCTTCTATCATAGCTTCACACCCTTTATTTAGCGCAAAGTCTATGGTAGCGTCAGGATAGTAATGTTTTAGGTTTGATAAAAGTGGTGTTGTAAGTAGCACATCGCCTATATGGCGAAATTTCATAACTAAAATTTTCATCTATTCATATGCCTCTTCATAGAAGTGTTTAAAACGTTTATGAAACCAAAAATACTCATCAGGCTTTTGTTTTATTATTTTTTCAGTTGCATTAGCTTGAAGTTGAGTAGCTTTTTTTATTGCGTTTTCTTTATCAAATTTTTTGATATCTATTGGCTCAAAAAAGCATATCTCATCAATACCACTACTGTTTTGATAGATAAATGTTGGAATGATTATAGCATTCATTTTGTTAGCAAATACTGATGCAGCAGGCGTATGAAGCACTCGTCTACCGAAAAACTCTACTTCTATACCATCTTTTTTAGTTGTATTTTGATCAGTTAAAATCCCAAGTAAACGCTTATCTTTTAGAGCTCGTATCACACTTCTTGTGGCATTTTTTTTATCAATTAATTCTATGTTAAATTGAGTTCGATTTTGGCTTAAAATTTCATTCATAACATCACTATCAAGGGATCTTCCTATTATACTAAGAGATCCGTATTTAGCTGACATAGCAAGACTAAAAAGTTCCCAGTTTCCGTAGTGTGCGGTCTGAATTATAATAGGGTGACCCAAAGATAGAGCCTTTTCAAAGAAGTGAGTATTTTTAAATGATACTTTAGATAAAATAAACTCTTTTGTGCTGTTTTGGTTGAGTATAAAGTCTGCTCCAAAACGGCCAAAATTTTGATAAGTTCGTTTGATAATGTCAAGTTTTTCGATACTGCTTAACTCATCGCCATAAGCTAGATCGAGATTTGCTTTAGCTATATTTCTATGTTTTTTATTGAGTTTGAAAGCTATGTTTCCAACTGTTTTAGTAAAGCTGTTTAGAGAGCTTTTTGGCAGTATTTCAACGATAAATTTTAGAAATTTAAATGAAAAAAGGTATATTTTATCCACTTAATAGATCCTTTGCTTTTAAAGCTATTGTTTCTGGTGAAATTTCAGCGATGCAGTAGTCGTTTTTGTTTAAATTTAGAGCATCTATATTTTTACCAGAGTCAAGTACAAGGTTTTGTTTTGTGATATAAGCGTTTCTATAGTGTGGAGTATATCCAAAAAGCGTGATACTAGGAGTATTTTGCGCCCACGCAAGGTGAGTTGGGCCTGTATCGCCACCTATAACTAGGTCAAATTTGCTTATATTTGATGCAAACTCTGATAAACTCATAGTTGGTAAAATTTTAGCTTTAGTTTTATTAGCTAAATTTTTGGCTAAATTCTCCTCAAACTCTCCAATTGCTAAAAGCCAAATTTCATATTGACTAAGAGAATTTATAAGTTTTATTTGGTTATCTTGTGGGTAAATTTTAGCTTTTATACTTGAGCCAACTGCTATTAAAATTCTTTTTTTATCGCAACTTAGCTCTAAATTTGAACTTTTGTCATATTTGTATTTAAAACATATCTGCTTATTTAAAATTTCACTTTGATTAAAGCTGAAATTTAGCGCCTTACTTACAAGCGTTAAATTTCGCAGCACGATATTTGTACTGTAATTACTTGAAATTTTTCTTTTATATAGAAGGGAAGCAGCACTTTCACGGATACTTTTTCTATCAAAGCCTACTACATTTTTACTTAAAATTCTAGATATGATGGCTGATTTTATAAGCCCTTGCATATCGATAACTATATCAAATTTAGGAGAGTTTTTAAGAGCTTTTAAGCTATTTTTAAATTTACCTTCTTTTAAATTTAAAGTTATAAGTGTGTCTATAAGCTCATGAGATTGAAGTAAATCACTAAATCTCTCTTCACAAACCCAAGAAATTTGAGCATCTTTAATGTTAGCTTTTATAAATTGCAAAATAATGCTTGCATGAACAATATCACCAAATGCTGAAAGTTTAACTATACAAATTTGCACGACGATATTTTACATGAAAATTCTAAAAACATCGCTTAAAAGAGCAAAATAAGCAAAATGTTTCCAATACTTAGTTATAATTAAGATTTTAAAAGAACAAATTTTAAGGATATCTATGAAAATAGCTGTTATTGGGCTTGGTTATGTTGGATTATCTATAGCTATGCTTTTATCACAAAAAAATGAAGTTGTAGCGCTTGAGGTGGTTAAAGAGAAGGTGGATATGTTAAATTCTAAAATTTCACCCATAGAAGATAAAGAGATAAAGAGTTTTCTTAAAAGAGAAGATTTAAATTTCAAAGTTACGATGGATAAAAATGAAGTTTATGAGGGAGCTAGTTTTATCGTGATAGCAACTCCGACTAATTATGATGAAAAGGCGAATTATTTCAACACTAAATCAGTTGAGGCAGTTATAGAGGATGCATTAGAGTATAATTGTGATGCTACTATCATCATCAAATCAACTGTTCCGGTTGGATATACTAAAGAGATAAATGCTAGATATGACACAGATAACATTCTTTTTTCTCCTGAGTTTTTAAGAGAAGGTAAAGCTTTATATGACAATCTATACCCAGGCAGGATTATAGTAGGTCAAAAGAGCGAGCGAGGTATGGAATTTGCTGAGCTTTTAAGACAAGGTGCCATCAAAAAGACGTTCCTATTTTGCTTACAAATAGTACAGAAGCAGAAGCTATAAAACTTTTTGCTAACACTTATTTAGCTATGAGAGTTGCGTATTTTAACGAACTTGATACTTACGCTCAAGTAAGAGATCTTGATACTAAAGTTATTATTGAAGGTGTTGGGCTTGACTCACGTATAGGGGATCACTACAATAACCCTAGTTTTGGGTATGGTGGATACTGCTTGCCAAAAGATACAAAACAACTTTTAGCAAACTATAAAGATGTTCCATCAAATTTGATAGAAGCTATTGTTAAGTCAAATTCTACTAGAAAAGATTTTATAGCTGAAACTATTATAGATATGAATCCTAAAGTAGTTGGAATTTATAGGCTTATCATGAAAAGCGGAAGTGATAACTTTAGAAGTAGTGCGATTTTAGGTATTATGAAACGCATCAAAGCTAAAGGTATAGAGGTAGTCTCATTTATGAGCCAAATTTAGACGATGAGTTATTTTTTAACTCAAGAGTTGTTAAAGACCTTAGTGAATTTAAGGAAATCTCAAGTGTTATAATCACTAACCGGATAGATGAAAATTTAAAAGATGTCAATAGTAAGGTTTATACTAGAGATATATATCACTGTGATGACTAAGTAAAGCTGAGCTAAACAGTATAAAACAGTCGCTAAAACTGTTTTAGCTCGGTTTGAAATATTTAGGTTAAATAGTATTTTTAATCTTTATTTTTTTAAAAATTTCTCATTATTTATATCTATTTTTATATTTAAATTTTTGTTGAGTATATCAAAATTTATTTTTATTTTTGTAAATTTTTGATATCATCATTAACTAGTTAATTTTAAGGATTATCAAATGGACAAAGAGACCATTAAGAGACATAAGATAAGTGACGATGAATATGCTAAAATTTTAGAAATTCTAGACCGCGAGCCAAATCTTTTAGAGCTTGGCATATTTTCATCTATGTGGAGCGAACACTGCTCTTACAAATCAAGTAAAAAATACCTAACAGGTTTTCCTACTAAAGCTCCATGGGTTTTACAAGGACCAGGAGAAAATGCAGGAGTCATCGATATAGGTGGTGGATATGCAGCAGCCTTTAAGATGGAAAGCCATAATCACCCAAGCTTTTTAGAGCCATTTCATGGATCAGCTACTGGAATTGGTGGAATTTTACGTGATGTTTTTACTATGGGAGCTAGGCCTAAGGCGTGCATGAGTTCTCTTAGGTTTGGTGAAATTCGAGGCGATGAAGAGATTAATCGTTATCAAAGATACTTAGTTAAAGGTTCAGTTGCAGGAATGTCTCACTATGCAGGATGTATGGGAATTCCTACTATTGGCGGTGAGACTAGTTTTGATGAAAGTTACAATGGTAATATCTTAGTCAATGCTTTTGCTTTAGGAATTTGTAAAAGTGATGAGATATTTTATGGTAAAGCTGAAGGAATAGGAAATCTTGTTATATATGTAGGTTCAAAAACAGGAAGAGATGGTCTAGGTGGTGCAGTAATGGCAAGTGATAGCTTTACTGACGAAAACAAAGAAGACCGCCCAACAGTTCAGGTTGGAGATCCGTTTGCTGAAAAACTACTTATGGAGGCATGTTTTGAACTTTTTGAAACAGGTCTTGTAATTGGAATTCAAGATATGGGAGCAGCAGGTCTTACTTCAAGTAGTTTTGAAATGGCAGGACGAAGTGGAAGCGGTATGAGAATGGATCTTGATAGAGTTCCTATGAGAGAAGAGGGCATGAATCCTTATGAACTTATGCTTAGTGAATCTCAAGAAAGAATGTTAATTTGTGCTAAAAAAGGTAGCGAAAAAGAGGTTTTAGATATTTTTGCTAAGTGGGAAGTTGAGGCTGCGGTTATAGGTGAAGTTACAGATAGTGGTAAAATGGAGCTTTATTGGCATGGTGAGCTTGTAGGAGTTATACCTATAGATCCATTAAGTGAAGCGGCTCCTATACTCGATAGAGAGGTAAAAAAACCTAAGTATCTTGATGAGATAGCAACTCAAAATTTAGCAAGTTGTGGAGCAAGTAAAAGTGAATTAAAAGATAGTTTTATAGCTCTTTTAAAAGATCCAGATGTCTTAAATAAGAGATTTATATATGAGCAATGTGACGCTTATGCTGGATCAGACACTATCAAAAAAGCAGGGCATTTAGGCGCAGCTGTTTTAAGAGTAAAGCAAACAGGTGCTATGCTTGCAATGGCAGCAGACTCAAACCCACGTATGAACTATGTCAATCCTCGTATTGGAGCTTCTTTAGCAGTAGCAAGTAGTTCAAGAAAAGTAGCTATGAGCGGTGCAACACCTTTAGCTATCACAGACTGCCTTAATTATGGCAATCCTGAAAATCCAGAAGTTATGTGGCAGTTTAAAGAAGGATGCGAAGGTATAAAAGAGGCTTGTCTTGCACTAAACACTCCAGTTGTAAGTGGAAATGTGAGTTTATATAACGAAACAGATAAAGCTAGTATATATCCAACTCCAGGTATTGTATGTGTTGGTGTAAATCAAGATGCTTCAAAGCAAATTCCAAGTATTTTTTCACATAACGGTGCAAATGTATATCTAGTAGGTAAAACAAAGGGCGTTTTTGCAGGAAGTTTATACGCTAAAGTTACTCAAAATTTAGTAGCAGGAACTTTACCTGAAGTTGATTTTAAAGAAGAGCGTGCTTTATGGGATTTAGTCATTAATGAAAATGAGAATTTTGAGTTTGCAAACTCAGTTGGAGTTGGCGGAGTGGCTATAACTTTAGCAAAGATGAGCGCTATGTCAAATTTAGGTGGTAAATTTAAGATGAGTGTAGATGTCTCTTATGATATCTTTGATGAGAGTTTTTCAAGAGCTATTTTAGGCGTTAAAGATGAGGCTAAATTTATAAAAGATCTAGAAAAATACGGACTAAGTGCAGAAAAACTGGGTGTTATTGGTGGGGATGATTTTAGTATAAATGAGGTAGAGCTAAGTTTAAGCGAGCTTGGTAATATATATTTTAATGAATTTAGGAATATTATAAATAAAGAGAGCTAGAGTTTGTTTTATATAGTATTTTTTATACTTACATTTTTAATTTTCTCTTGGCTTACTGAAGATATAAATATATCAGGAAAAAGTAGGCAAAATTTAGGCTTTTTAGAGGCTAGATATATAGTTGCTCTTCTTGCCAAAGTTGCTAAAAGTGATGGGCGTGTAAATGAGGCAGAAGCAACTTTTATCACTCAGATGCTTAGTGAGATTACAAGGCAATTTAACGGTTCAAATAAAGACAGAGAAGAGCTAAAAAAAGTTTATGAGATAGAAAAAGAGAGTGTATCAAACGCTTATAATGTAGCTTTTGAATATAGGCAGAAATTTAGACTTAGTACAAGTTCAGCTATTGGCAGGATACATTTTTTCTTAAATGTAGCTTATATAGATGGGGATTTTAGTAGAGCAGAAAAACAGATAATAGGTGAAATTTGTGATGGTTTTGGGATAAATATAGATTTAAAAGCTCATATATTTGCAAAATTTGATGCTGAGTTTAGCACAAACAAACAGCACAGCTCAAGTAAGCCAAAGTTAGATCCTTATAAAATTTTAGGTTTGGATAGATCTGCTAGTTTTGATGATATCAAAAAACAATATAGAGGTCTTGTTAGAAAATACCACCCAGATATATTGATTGGCAGGGGAGTTGATGAGGAGATAGTTGAGGCTGGAACTAAAAAGCTCCAAGAGATAAATGAAGCGTATGAAGAGATTAAAAAAGAAAGAGGAATGTGATGAGAGCACTTATAAGCGTAAGCGATAAAAGCGGTATAGTAGAGTTTGCTAAAGGTTTAGAAGCACTAAATTTTGAAATTTTAAGCACAGGTGGCACATATAAACTTTTAAGTAAAAATGGTATAAAGGTTACAGAGGTTAGCGAATATACAAAAAGTCCTGAGATGTTTGATGGACGTGTAAAGACTTTACACCCTAAAATACATGGTGGAATTTTATACAAAAGAGATGATAAAAAGCATGTAAGCCAAGCTTTAGAACATGGAGTTGGTGCGATAGATTTGGTGTGTGTAAATTTATATCCTTTCAAAGAGACTTGCAGGCGAACTGATGAGTTTAGTGAAATAGTAGAAAACATTGATATAGGCGGTCCTGCGATGGTAAGAAGTGCAGCTAAAAATTTTGCTAATGTTGTCATAGTAACAGATAAGGGTGATTACGAATATGTTTTAGAAGCTCTTAGGAGTGAAAAAGTTGATTTAGAATTTAGACGAAATTTGATGATAAAGGCTTATGAACACACCGCTAGCTATGATAGCATGATAGCAAACTATATGAATGAACGTTTTAATAATGGTTTTGGAGATAAGCAGTTTATCACAGGTTCTAAAGTTTTTATCACTCGCTATGGAGAAAATCCTCATCAAAAAGGAGCTTTATATGAGTTTGAAAATTTTTACTCACAAAATTTTGTAGCTTTAAAGGGAGAGGCAAGCTTTAACAATATGACTGATATACATGGTGCCGTAGCACTTGCAAGTAGTTTTGGAAATGCTCCTGCTGTAGCTATTTGCAAGCATGCAAATCCATGTGGTTTTGCTATAAAGGGTGATGTTTTTGAAAGTTATGTAGAAGCGTTAAAGTGTGATCCGATTTCAGCGTATGGTGGTGTTATAGCGATAAATGGTACTCTTGATAAGCATTTAGCAGAAAAACTTCACGAAAAGGGAACTTTCATGGAGGTTATAGTTGCTGCAAATGTAACAAATGATGCACTTGAAGTGTTTGCTGATAAAAAACGAACTAAAATTTTCACTCATAATTCTGAATTTTTACGCCGTAGTGATGAGAGTTTTGACTTTAAACATATTGATGGCGGTTTTGTGTATCAAGAAAGAGATAAAGTAAGTGATGATGAGCTTAAAAATTCTAAATGTGTAACTCAAAAACAAGCTTCAAAAAGTGAGTTTAATGATATGAAAATAGCGTGGCAAGTAGCTGCTTTGACTAAATCAAATTGCGTTGTTTATGTCAAAAACTCCGCTATGGTGGCTATTGGTATGGGTATGACAAGCAGAGTTGATGCGGCAAATGCTGCTGTGAGAAAAGCTAAAGATATGGGACTTGATCTAAGCGGATGTACGCTAGCTAGTGAGGCGTTTTTTCCATTTAGAGATAGTATTGATATCGCTGCAAAAGTAGGAGTTAAAACTATCGTTCAGCCAGGTGGATCTATAAGAGATGATGAGGTTATCCAAGCTGCAGATGAGGCGGGGATAGCTATGTATTTCACAAACAAAAGACACTTTTTACATTAACCTAAATTTGAAAGAGCAAATTTCTGCTCTTTCAAAACTCTATCTTAAATTTACTATTCGTTTGATCAAAATCAATTAAAGAGTTTATAAATTTGTATATAATGAGACTAAATTTCAATTTAGGAGAAAAGATATGAATAAGTATTTTCAAGGATGGGAGGAGTTTGAAGTAGACGGCGCAACAGTTGCGTTTTATAAAAAAACTACTCAAAAAGAGCTTTTTATAGGTTTTGATAGTTCCAGTTGTACTCCTCCAGGACCTATGGTCAATGCAATGGTAGCATTTAACTTTGTTACAGATAAAAACACTAAGGTTGTTATGATAAATCATAAATTCCCAGCTGGATTGATTCCTAAGATAGAAAGTCAGTTTGACTATGAGCAGGAGGATTTAGAGGATAGTTTGGTTAAGTTAACTTTTACTCTTAAAAGTGGAGTTAAACCTAAACAGTTTGATACCAATCAAGTTTGCCACGGATAAGATATGAGTGGTTTACTTACAACTTTTGCACCTCCTTTTAAGCTTATAGGATCTTACTTTATAGTTGGGTTAGTAGCTTTACTTTTAAGTATCGGAGGATATTTTTTAGCTGATTTTAACTTGCTACTCGCGTTTCCTACGGCAGGATTTTTTCATCTATTTTTAGTAGGATTTGTGATGAGTATCATCATAGGAGCACTTTATCAGTTAACATCAGTCATACTTGAAAAAGACTTTTTTACTATAAAATTTGCTATACCAAATTTAGTGATTTATGTTGTATCTATTTTGCTTTTTTGTGTTGGATTTTTTACACAAAATGTAGGCATGATGCACGGTGGAGGAGCGCTTTTATATCTTAGTTTGCTCTATTTTATAGTATGTTTTTTACTAAGTTTTAAGGGTGCAAAAGTTAGAACTTACGCCTATTTTATGTTATTTACAGCAGGAGTTTATCTTTTTGCTGGTATTACAGTGGGATTTTTGCTCTTGTTTGTAGTTGTTGGTGTGATAAGTTTTGATTTTATATTACTTTTACACTACCACATATATCTGGTTTTGGGTTTTATATATTTTGTGATACTTGGTGCGTCAAGTGTTTTGGTGCCAATGTTTGCTTTGTCTCATAAAGTAAGTTTTAGACTTTATTATACAGCAACAGGGTTATATTTAGCAGCTGGTTTAGTGCTTGCTTATGATTATCGAGTTTCACTTATTTGGATAGGATTAAGTGTGGTTGGGTTTATAGGACAAATTTATCTTATTCTTCGTAAAAGAGTTAGAAAGGCATATGATTACTGGAATGTTAACATTATAGTGAGTTTTGTTTTTTTAATAACTGCTGGAATTTTGTATAAGTGTGGACACAATGCAAGTAGTTTTGTGCTATTTTATGGGTTTTTGTATGCTTTTATCGTAGGACATCTTTATAAAATAGCACCATTTTTGATATGGTATCACTATATATCACCTTTTGTTGGAAAGAAAAAAGTGCCTATGCTTGAGGATATGATAGTAAAGAAAATAGCTTATATATCAGTTGTGTTTAATGCTTTTGCTATCTTTTTTGTAGTAGTTTATTTGGAGAGTTTAGCACTTTTTAGTATGGTAATAAGTGTTTTATTACTACTTTATAATATGATAAATATATTTAAATTTATAAAATTTGGAGAGAATAATGGGTAAAGTTGATGAAATTTATGAAGAATTAAAAAATGTACTAGATCCTGAAGTTGGCTTTGATATCGTCTCTTTAGGGCTAATATATGGTGTAAAATTTGATGAAGATAGTAGAAAAGCTCATATTGATATGACACTATCAACTAAGTCATGTCCGCTTCATGATCTTATACTTAAATGGGTGTATGATGCAGCTATGAGAGTGGGGGGAGTAGAAGAGTGCGATATAGATTTGGTTTGGGAGCCAACTTGGAGTATAGATATGGCAACTGATGAGGTTAAAAAAGCTCTTAGTTTTTAAATTTAGAAAATTTGGGCTAAATAGCCCAAATTTCGGGGATAAATTTTTTAGTCCATCTTATTTCTAAGATATGCAGGCTCATCTAGTTCGTCATAAACATCACTTAGATCAACGCCTCCGCTTACTTTTTTAAATCTTTGTCTACTTAAAGCCATCTTTTTTATCTCTGATAGTTCAGAATCAGTTTTTTCATTTTTTGCTTGAATTGTTTGCTCTTTTTTCTCACTTTCAAAGCCAGTTGCTACCAAAGTAACCTCAACTCTGTTATTTTCAATACTTTCATCAGCTGTAGTTCCAAAAATAACATCAGCATTTTCATGAACAGCTTCTGTGACGATAGTTTCCATCGCCTCAGATATATCATAAAGCGAGCAGTCTGGATGAATTTTGAAGTGAACTAATACACCCAAAGCACCATTTATACTCATATCATCAAGTAGAGGGGATTGGATAGCATCTTTTAGAGCTTCAGCAGCTGCATTATCACCTTGGCTAACGCCAACTCCCATTAAAGCAAGTCCTCTGTGTGACATAACTTTTCTAACATCAGCAAAGTCAAGGTTTATATCGCTATCTCCTGAATCAAGTATGATAGAACTCATACCATTAACAGCTCTTGCTAAAACGTCATCAACTACTTTAAAACTCTCTTTTATGACAGCTTTTTTATCTATGATAGAAAGAAGTTTTTGGTTTGGAATAACTATGATAGAATCACACTCTTTTTTAAGCTCTTCAACTGCTTCTTTTGCTATACGTTGTCTTTTTTTGCCTTCAAAGTTAAAAGGAGTTGGGACAACACCGATAGTTAAAGCTTGTCTTTCTTTAGCTGCTTTTGCTACAACTGATGCTGCGCCTGAACCTGTTCCACCGCCAAGACCAGCTGCTACAAAAACTATATCAGAGTACTCAAGAGCATCTTTTAAAGTATCATAGCTTTCTTCAGCCGCACTTTTACCAAGCTCAGGACTCATTCCTGCCCCAAGACCTTTTGTTAAAGACTCACCAAGTTGAATTTTGGTTTTTGCTAATGAATTTTGGAGAGCTTGAGCATCGGTATTTGTAACTGCTAAATCGATCCTATCAAGTCCTTCTTTTATCATGTGGTTGATCATATTGCAACCACCTCCACCAACGCCGATAGCTTTCATTTTCGCACCATAAACTCTTCTGCTCTCTTCTACACTAAAACTGTTCATTTTATCCCCTTTAAAATAGTTGTGTTAACCAGTTCTTAAATTTTGTAAGAACGCCAATCTCTTCTTTGTTTTTAGAAATTTCAGAAATTTTGATAGGAATTTTCTCCTTGTTTACTGTTTCGTTAGTTTCATTTGTATTACTCTTTTTAGTTTGATTATTGTCTAAATTTTCTATTGCTGATATGTTTTTGATCTCATTATCTTGATATTTAAGTTCACCATTTGAATCAATCTCATAAGCTGTAAACTCACCTGCACCATATAAACAAAGTCCTAAAGCACAGGAATTTTCAGGATCTTCTGAAATTTCAAAAAGTCCTGCAACCATGCGAGGTTTTGCTACTCTAACAGGCATATTGTTAAAAACAAGTGATGTTAAATTTCTAATATCATCAAGTTTTGCCATTCCACCTGTTAAAACGATACCAGCTCCGAGCCTACCACTTTTTAGGTATCCGCCTCTTTCGAGATTGTTTGCTAAAAGTAAAAGCATCTCTTCGATGCGAGCATATATGACATTTGTTATGATATCAAGGCTAGCTGTGTGGGTTGTTGAAGACTCTCCTATGGTTGGAAGATTTAACTCTTTTACCCCTTTATTTAAAAATTCAGTATAGTTAAGTTTAAGTTCTTCAGCATCTTTAAGTGGAGTACTTAGAGCATGAGATAGATCTGTAGTGATGTTTGATGAACCAAAAGGAACTACGCTGTTATATCGTATAGAATTTCCTAAATGTACTATTACATCGCTCGTTGCTCCTCCTACATCAATAAGTGCAACACCTAGCTCTTTTTCATCTTTGCTTAGAGTTGAGATAGCTGAAGCATATCCACTTAATACCATGGAGTCTATCTTAAGACCGGCCATTTGAGTAGCTTTTAGTAAATTTCTTACTGAATTTTCTTCAGCTGTAATAACATGAGCACAAACTTCAAGCCTTGAACCACTCATACCGATAGGATCTTCTATAAATTCTTGGCCGTCAACTTTAAACTCATAGGGTAGAACGTGTAAGATGATCTGATCTTTATCTAGTCTAGCGTTATCTTTTGCCATCTGCATAGCGCGTTTGATCTCATTTATAGTTATTTCGTCATTTGGAATACTTACTATGCCTTGAGAAGATACACTTTTAGCATAAGCTCCTGATATGGAAATGATGACTTTATCAGGTCTAGCTCCAGCACTTTTTTTAGCTTCACTAACAGCTTTTCTTATAGAATAAGATGCTTTTTCTATATTGGTGACTATGCCTTTTTTAATGCCTGAGGTTTTAGCTTTTCCTATACCACAAACTGAAAAATTACCATCATCAGCCTTTGCCATCGCAGCCGTTACATTTACTGAACCTATATCAAGGCCTAGTATATAGTAGTTACTCATCAGTGCCACCTTTATAAAGTTGTTTTATTTTATATCTATTTTGAAGAGCTTGTAAGATGTTGTCTGTTAATTCTGTGTTTTTAATAGCAAAGGCACTTTGGCTTAAACTATCTTTATACTCTTGCATTTTTTCATTATTTACTAACTTTTGCTCTGTTATTTTGTAGACTATAATTTTATTTTCTAGTTTTATGTAGTCATCTTTAATGTTTGAGCGGTTAAAAAGTTCGTTTAAAAATACACTAAATTCACTTTCATTAATTCCGCCATAAGCTATGCGACTATCTCTTGTTACGTAGCCTAAATCTTTGCCGTTAAAATTTTCTAATGTCTCTTTAGCAAGTTTGTCAAGCTCTTTTTCAGCTTTAACTGTTTTATATATATCTTTTGCTATTTTAGCAGCCTCTTCATATGTCATATCTCTTGGTGGATTTATTTTAGTGATTTTTGTTATGATATAGCCATTATCGTACTCAAAAGGCTTAACAAACTCTCCAGCTGTAACGCTAGTTAGTTCATTCATAGGAAATGTGTGGTTGTTTTCACTGATGCTTAACTCCATGTTAGTGTCAATTTCGCCTTTTTTAAGTGCGATATACTGTTTAAGTGCATCATCTTTTAAAATGTTTAATTTATAGTCTTTACTAACTTCTTCTTTTGCCTCGTCAAATGTTTTGATAGTATCGTCTAGATTTATATATAGGTTTTTGTTGTCTTCCCAGTATTTTTCAATCTCTTTAATGCTAGCATCACCATCAGCGCTTATAAAAAGAGCATCAACATCATAAATTATAGGTGTTTGAAAAATTTCTTTATTAGCTTCCCAATATTCTTTAACTTCATCTTCAGTTACATTTATATCATCAGGGTTTAGCTCTATAATTTCTACTGAAATTTTATCTTCTATAAAATATGAGCTAGTTATAGCCTCTAAATCGACTTTTGTAACTGGAAGATTTAGCGAGTAATTTAGTTTGTCTATTACAATCTTTTTTCTTAAAGTATTTTCAAAGTCTTTTGGTTTTATGCCGACTCTTTTTAGTGCATTTAAATAGACATCTTTATTAAAAAATCCATCCACTTGGAATTCTGGGCTAACCAAAAGATAGTCTGCGACATCTTTATCTGTTGCACCTATACCAAGCTCTTGAGCAAAATTTACCTTCATGGTTTCTTCGATAATTTCAGCTAAAGCAACTTGATCGAGATTTATAGCATTGGCTTGTTCTTGAGACATACCGCCATCTGTGATTGTGTCAAGATAGCTATATAAGTTGTTGTATTTTTGTTGTAGTTCGCTTACACTTATCTTTGTTTTGCCAACTTTAGCGACGATTTGCGAGTTATCAAATCCTTTGTTGTAAGCTCCCCAGCCTACAAATCCTGCACCAACAAAAGCGATTGTACTTACCCATATGGCAGGCACGAGCTTTTTTTTATGTTTTTGCATCCAATTTATCATTTATACTTCCTTATTTTACTAACTAACACATTTATCGTCTATTCTACTGAATTTAAACTTAAATTACCTTAAAATGGTGAGATATTGTGTCTAAATTCTTAAATTTTAGTAACTTTTTAACTAACAAATGTTATTTTTATGTTAGTTGTTAGCTAGTTTATGACAAATAAGTAAATAAACTATCTATATTGTGGCGCTATATCCTAAAATTTTAGAGCTATTATCTATAATAGCTATAGTTTTTGCAAGGTCATTTAAAGTTCTGTTATAAGCAACGATGCCATATCCACGAATTACTATAAAATTCACGCGGTTTTTAACCATAAATTTGCTTATCTCATAAGGTGCTCTCTCATACCAGTCATTAAAGTTTTTTGGATCATAGATCTTAATTTTTTCAAAGTTCATTTTTCCAAAATAATCTTTTGGTATGATAAAATCATGTTCAAGTGAGTATGAAAGTGTATGTGGTGGCATGGTAAATGCTATAAATTTAGCTTCAAATATAGTTTTATATATGCTTAGATGCATATCGCTATCTATACTTGCATCATCCCATTTATAATCTTTTTTCTCATCAATTGTTAAAAAATCATTATCACTTAAGCCGTCAAATATAGCATTTCGTTTATTTATGAGGAATTTGTTTTGTGAAATTCTAGCAGATAAAGAGCCGTGATAGATACCAAAAAAACTCTTTCTAAACATAGATAATGATAGTTTTTTCATGAGTTCAAGAGTCTGTGTTTTATCCAAATTTAGCCTTTTTAAACAAATTTTGTGATATTATACATAAAATTTTTAAAGTAGGGTTAAATTTGATACATACTCCAGTTTTGTTAGATGAGGTGTTAAGTGTGTTTAGAGGGCTTAAAGATGGTGTAGTTGTAGACTGTACTTTAGGATACTCAGGGCATAGTAGCGCACTTTTAGAACAAAATAGAGATATAAATTTAATAGGCTGTGATAGAGATGAAACTGCTATAAATTACTCTAAGAAAAAGCTTGAAAAGTATAAAGATAGAGTTCAAATTTACCACAGTGCGTTTTCAGAAATTTTATCTAAATTAGAAATTTCTGAAATTCGCGCTATTCTTGCTGACATCGGTGTTAGTTCGCTTCAATTAGATAGAAATGATAGAGGTTTTTCTCTTAACAGCGACACGCTTGATATGCGTATGGACAGAGATCAAAGTAAAGATGCAAAATTTATAGTAAATAGCTATAGTGTTGATGAGCTTGCAGATATTTTTTGGAAGTATGGTGAGCTAAAAGATGCAAATTTTATAGCTAAAAAGATAGTTGATGCAAGAGAAAAAAGTGAGATAACAAGTGCAAAAGAGTTAGTTGATATCATCGGTTTAGCTCCTGTTAGAAAAGGTGGTATTAGTAAGGCAACGCTTGCTTTTCAGGCTCTTCGTATCGAAGTTAATGATGAACTTGTTGAGCTAACAACTTTACTAACTAACATTAAAAATTTAGGACTAACTAACTGCTTAGTTGCTGTTATAACATTTCACTCTTTAGAAGATAGGATAGTTAAAAATACCTTTAAAGAGTGGTCAAAAGAGTGTGTATGTCCTGAGTTTTTTATGCGTTGTGAGTGTGGTGGAAAAAATGCTTTAGGAGAGATAGTTACTAAAAAAGCGATCACAGCAAGTGCAAATGAGATAGCTCAAAACTCAAGAAGTAGGCCAGCAAAATTAAGGGTGTTTAAGATAAAATGAGTGAAAAAAGTGAAATTTTAAAAGAATTTGAAAACCCTAGAAATTTGGAATTTATGGATCTTGTAAAAGTTTTTGTTTTTATGGGTGTGATGATTCTTCTTTTTATTCCAACTATATATATAAGAAATGAGATTTACTATATAAGTAGAGATATGGAAACTCTTAGGACAAAGCACTCTGTTTTAGTTGAGGAAAACAGGGCGTTAGAGCGTAAAATCGAAGAGTTGAAATTTGTACATGAGATAGTAAATCCTTTGAGTATAGAGCTTTAAATGAGCGAATTTGAGATAGTTAGCGTTGTAGTTTTAAGCCTGTTTTTCTTGGCACTTATCGTGGTAGTTTTTTTACTGTTAAGACAAAGGGAGCTTTTTAACGCTAAAATTTCAGAACTTGAGCGGTTTTTGACAGATCAAAACAGCAAAAATCAAAGCATATCAAATGATATAAATGATGCATTAATAGACCGCTTTTTTGATATGAGCAGGAGTATAAATCAAACTATTTCAAACACTCAAAACAGCAGTGCAAACTCATTAAATTCTCTTGAGTTTAAATTTAACTCACTCCTTAGCAAAATAAATGAGCTAAAGAGCGCAAATGTCGGAGTTGATGCGTTAAAAGATGAGGTTATTAAGTTAAATAGTGTTTTTAGCAACTCAAAACTTAGGGGTAATTATGGTGAGTTTGAACTTGAAAAAGTTTTACGCCTTAGTTATGGCGAAAATAGTAACTTTTATAAGCTTCAAAAAATATATTCTAACGGCCTTATTGTCGATGCTTGCCTTAAGTTAAAAAAGGACTTAATACTTCCTATCGACTCTAAATTTCCACTATCAAACTATCAGAAAATTTTATCATCACAATCCAAAAATGAGCAAAAACTAGCTTCCAAAGCTTTAGAAATTGATATGAAAAAGCATATAGATGATATTTCTATTAAATACATCTTGCCACCTAAAACTACTGAATACGCAGTACTTTTTTTGCCAAGTGAGGCTATTTTTGCCTATATATGCGAAAGTTTGCCTCAAGTGCTTGAGTATGGATATGAAAAAGCTATTTTTATTAGCTCTCCATCTACTTTGATGGCACTACTTTACTCTTTTGAGCTGTTTTTAAGAGATGAGCAGATAAATGAAAATGCTAGTGCAATAAGAGATGAAATTTACGCACTCTCAAATGAATTTAATCTTTTTAAAAAGCATAACAAACAAGCCTTAAGTTATGCAACAAAGCTTAGAGATGCTATAAATTTGATAAATGATAGTAGTGATATAATATCAAATAAATTTGACAAGATAAGTAAGTTTTAAATTTTACCGCAAAAAGCTACTAGAGGGCATTGTATGTCTTAGTTAAAGCTTAAAATGACTAATCAAGTTTAACCAAAGCATCCAAAACATACTGTTCAAGGTCTCTTTTTGAAATCTCTTTTTTAGCAGCTTCATTGTAAATTTCTTCAACTTTTTTGTTATATTTTTCATATGAAAAATAAGGAAAGTGTATCTCCCATGCTTTTTTTATCAGTTCGCGAGTAAGTTCATAGC
>JAAYFN010000016.1 GCA_012728225.1 Campylobacter sp. | reverse complement strand
GCCCGGGTAATCCAAACACACTTTTTAAAGAAGGCGATAAAGTTCCGGGTAAAGTTATTAGTTATGATGATGAAAAAAGACACCTTTCACTATCTATAAAAGCAGCTCTTCCTGATCCATGGAAAGAGATAGCTAGCAACGGCCTTGAAGTTGGAGATGTTATTCAAGTTACAGTAAATAACATTGAACCATATGGTGCTTTTGTTGATTTAGGAAATGATATCGAAGGATTTTTACATATTAGTGAGATTTCATGGGATAAAAATATTAAAAATTCTAAAGATTATATATCAGAAGGCGAAGAGATAGGTGTTGAGGTTATTGAGATAGACACTGATGAAAGACGCCTTAGAGTAAGCCTTAAAAATCTAAAAGAAAAACCATTTGATGAGTTTAAAAAGAATTATAAAGTAGGTGATATCGTCAAAGGAGATGTTACAACTCTTACAAATTTTGGAGCTTTTGTCAAGATAGGTTCAGTTGAAGGGCTTCTTCATAATGAAGATTCGTCATGGGATAGGGATTCAAAATGTAAGGATATGTTCGCAGTAGGTGATAATCTTGAGGTTAAAATTATTAAAATTGACCCAGCTGAAGAGAAAATATCACTTAGTAAAAAAGAGTTAGTTGATAGCCCGATAGCGATATATGCTAAAGAACATAAAGTAGGCGATATAGTTACAGGCAAGATAAGAGACATTAAAGATTTTGGTATTTTTGTTCAACTTGAGGATAATGTTGATGCGCTTATTAGAAAAGATGATTTTAGTAGCGATGAGGTTGAGTCTCTTAAAGCAGGTGATGAAATCGAAGCTGCTATTGACTACATAGACAATAAAAGAAATCGCATTCGTTTAAGTGTTCGCCGTCTATCAAGAGAGAAGGAAAGAGCCGTTATTAACGAAATAAATAGCGAAAATGATGATAAAGTAACACTTGGCGATATAATCAAAGAGCAACTTTCAGATAACTAACTAATTTCCCCAAATTTTTGGGGAACTACATTTATAAATAAGGATACTAAGATATGATTAAGATAATAGTATGCGACACAATCAACGAAGCAGGTTTTGAAGTTTTAAGAAGCGAAAAGGGCATTGAAGTTATCGATGCTTCAAATACGCCAAAAGATAAGTTATTAGATCTTTTAGTTGATGTTGATGTCGCTATTACGCGTAGCCCAACTCCAGTTGATGAGAAATTTTTAAACGCAGCTAAGAGTTTAAAAGCTGTTGTTAGAGCCGGTGTTGGAGTTGATAACGTTGATATGGATGCATGCTCAAAACGAGGCATTATAGCAATGAATGTCCCAACTGCTAACACTATAGCAGCTGTTGAACTGACAATGTGTCATCTTCTAAATACAGCTAGGAAATTTGTAAATTCTTGCAACGACCTTAAAATTGATAGAGTTTGGAATCGTGAAAAATGGTATGGAGTTGAACTATATAAGAAAACTTTAGGCATTATAGGTTTTGGAAATATCGGCTCAAGAGTGGCTATTAGAGCCAAAGCTTTTGGTATGAATATCATCGCATATGACCCATATATTGAGCCTGCTAAAGCGACTGATTTAGGCATTAAATACACTAAAAATTTAAACGATATCCTTGCTAGCGACTTTATCACTATCCATACTCCAAAAACACAAGAGACAACAAACATGATAGGTAAAGATGAGATAGCAAAGATGAAAGATGGTGTTCGTATTGTAAACTGTGCAAGAGGCGGACTTATCGAAGAAGAAGCGCTTTATGAGGCGGTAAAAAGCGGAAAAATAGCTTATGCGGGTATAGATGTTTTTTCTAAAGAACCAGCAACGAATCATAAATTTCTTGACCTTCCAAATTTAAGTGCGACTCCACATCTTGGTGCCAACACTCATGAATCACAAAAAAACATAGCTATTCAGGCAGCTGAAGCAGCTATATCTGCATCTAAAGGAATTTATTTTCCTAATGCTCTAAATTTACCTATCGAAACTGATAAAATTACAGATAAAGAGCAGGCATATCTTGATCTGATATCTAAAATGGCTTATCTTACAACTCAGATCAACAATAAATCAGCCATTAAAAGCATAAGAGTTGAAGCAAGTGGTGATGTAAAAGAGTATCTTGAGCCTATGTTAACTTTTGCTTTAGTTGGTAGCTTAAAAGAGCAGTTAGGTGACTCTATCAACTATGTAAATGCTAAATTTATAGCTGATGAAAGAGGTATAAAGTCCGAAAGTGTTGTACTTCCAGGCAGAGATAATAAATCATCAATCGTAACTGTTAAAGTTGTCACTGATGAGGAAATTTCAAGTGCAAGCGGGCTTGTTTTTGGGGAGAATGAAAAACGTATAATTGATATAAACGGCTTTAAAACCGATTTTAAGCCAAAAGGAAAAATGATACTTCTTAAAAATCGTGATGTACCAGGAGTTATCCGCGATATAAGTTCTATACTCGCTGATGAAAAGATAAATATAGCTGATTTTCGCTTAGGACGAGGAAATGAAAACACAGCGCTTGCTGTAATTTTAGTTGATGAGCATATCAAAAAAGATATCTTAGATAGACTCAATAGCGTTGATGCTTGCATCTGGGCGAGGTATGCATCGATTTAACATCATAGGAATAGACTTAGGGTCAAATACTCTAAGAGTAGCTTTGATGAACTCTAGCTTTGAGACTCTTAAAGCTAGAGAGTTTATAGTAGGAAGTGCTAGAAATTTAAGAGTCGGCGGAAAGCTTGATTTAGAGGCAAAAAAGCGTATTTTAAACGCTTTAAAAGTAGTTAAAAAAGAATTTCCTTTAACAAATAACCCCCATATTGCAGTAGCAACTGAAGCTTTTCGTATGGCAAGTGATGCAGATGAGCTATTTGCTTATATCAAAGATCAATTTGATATAAATTTTAGAGTAATTAAAGCGATAGATGAGTGTAAATTTGTATCATTAGCCGTCAAAAAACGTCTTGAATTGTTGGGATTAAATTTTAGAGCACCACTTATTGTGGATTTGGGTGGAGCATCGACAGAGATATCTTTTGGCAAAATTTTTAAAAGCTTTGAATTTGGTATAATTAGATTTTATAATGATTATAGCAATCTAGCCTCTATGATGATAAATTCCTCACATACTACCAAAAATGCCAAAGAATTTATAACTCATTTACAGCCAGATGGTATTATCTTGTCTTCAGGCGTTCCTACAACTTTAGCTGCCTTAAAACTTGATCTACCTTACTCTGAGCATTTAGCCTATTTAGTTAATGGCATAAGTATTAAATTTAGCGAACTACCTAAATTTAGAGATGAAGTTTTAAGATATAGCAAAGAAGAAGCAGATTACAAACTAGGAGACAATAGGCAAATGCTCGTGCTTGCTGGAATTATCTTGCTTGAGAGCCTGTTTGGTGAGAAAAAAGAGTTTGTAGTAATCGATGATGGACTAAGAGAAGGGATAATGATATCTGAAATTTTAAGGAGATTAGATGATATATGAGCAGATTAAAAATGATATAAAAGATGCGATGAGAGCCAAAGATAACTTTAGACGAGATACTTTGCGTATGATAAGTGCTGCTTTTAAACAGATAGAAGTAGATGAAAAGATAGAAATTGATGATGAAAGAGCACTTCAAATTTTACAATCTGAGATAAAAAAGCGAAATGACTCAGCTACACAGTATAAAGATGGTGCAAGAGAGGATTTAGCCGAAAAAGAGCTTAAAGAGATAGATATACTTCAAAACTATTTGCCAAAACAGCTTTTAGCAAATGAGCTTGAAGAGATTATTTTAGAGACGATAAATGAACTTGGAGCAACTAGCTTAAAAGATCTTGGAAGTGTAATAAAAGTAGCTAGAGAGAAAATCGGAGCTAGAAGTGATGGTAAAAGCATAAGCCAAGTAGCTAAAAGCTTACTTGGAGAGATAAAATGAGAAAAGTTTTAACGTTATTTTTTATAATTTTAGCGCCACTCTTTGCTTTTAAACTTGATGAAAATTTAACCATTAACAAGCTTGATAATGGACTAACTTATTATCTTTATGAAAATGATACTTTAAAAAATAGTGTAGCCATGACACTTAGAATAGGTGCTGGTTCTACTGATGAAAAAGACAGCGAGCAAGGTATAGCGCACTTTGTAGAGCATATGGCATTTAATGGTACTGAGGATTTTAGTAAAAATGAACTTATAAAAGCTTTAGAGAATTTAGGTGTAAAATTTGGAGCAGATCTAAATGCAATGACTAGTTTTAACACAACAATTTATAAGCTTGATATCCAAAATGAAGGTGAAAATTTAGAGACTGCAATAAATGTTTTAGTTAATATGGGCTTTAAAGTAGAATTTAACAGCGATGATTTGGAAGCTGAAAAAGGTGTTATCATAGCAGAAGATAAAAACAGGCAAAATGCTAGTCAGAGAATTTTCGAAGCAAGTATTCCATATTATTATAAAGACAGTATTTATGCAAAACGTCTTCCTATCGGCGATATGGATATTATAAAAGGTGCAACGCCAGAGCTTATGCGTGGATTTTATGAGAGGTATTATCAGCCAGATAATGCTGAGCTTATCATTGTTGGTGACTTTAACTCTACGAAAATGGAGGTTTTGATAAAAGAGTATTTTGCAAAAATAAAAGGCTCATCAGTTCCAAAGATAGATAAGCCGATAGGGTATTTTAATGAAACTGTGATTTTTAACGCTCATGATAAAGATATCGCTAGTCAAAGTATAAATTTCATGTTTGAAAGTAATCCTATAAAGGCAAATTCTTATAAAAACATCAAAGAGCTTACTAAGTATAGTTTTATTTCAGCACTTATTTCAGATATAAACAATGAACGTAAAAGTAGTGGAAAAACACTTATATATATGAGCTTTTATCCTATGGATCTTTATAACGCCAAAAGACTAAATACCTTTAGTTTATCAGTAGTTGATGTAAATTTTAGTGCTAGTGTTGGTGAATTTGCTTATATCGTAAAAAACGTTAGTCAAAATGGCTTTAGCAAGAGTGCGTTTGAGAGTATTAAAAAAGACTTTTTAGCAGCAAATTTAGTTAATTATGAGCAGAGTGCAACTAGGCAAAACAGCGATATTATGTGGAGTTTGCTTAGCTATATAGAAGACGAAACTACTTTTTTATCTCCAAAAGACAGTTATGATATGAATAAAAAAATCATAGATGAAATTTCAATTGAAGATATAGATCTAAAATTTAAAGATATAGTTAGTAAGGGTGGAGTTATAATAAGTACTATATCTAAAGATGAAGTCAACATCACAAAGGATGATATATTTGAAATTTACAGATCTGCTAGTAAAGAAGAGACTGAACTTAAAGAGCTTCCTAACACTATTTTTGATCAAAATTTAAGCGCTGTTTTGCCTATAAAAACTAAGTTTGATGAGCAAAATTTAGTTTATACTTATGAATTTGCAAATGGTGCAAAGCTTACATTTAAACATATGGACACAGATAGAGATAGTATATATTTTCAAGCATTTAAAAAAGGTGGATATACAAATATTTCAAGTATAAATGATGCTATTTTTGCAGTAAATTTATCAAATGGAAGTGGGATAGGTAAATACAATAGTCATGAAGTTAACACTATCACTGCAGGGCAAATTTTTAACTTCAAAAAGTATATCAACAAAGTTAGTTTGGGATATTTAGGAAGTGCTTTTGTAGGTGATTTAGAAGATATGTTTAGAGCGTTTTATGTTGAGTTTGAAAATCCAAAGATCGATAAAAAATAT
>JAAYFN010000015.1 GCA_012728225.1 Campylobacter sp. | reverse complement strand
CTTGAGCATGGTGAAGTTTTTGTAACAGATGATGGTGCAGAAACTGATTTAGACTTAGGACATTATGAGAGGTTTTTAGATGAAAATTTAAGCCAAAGCAATAACTTTACAACAGGAAGAGTTTATAGTTCAGTTATAGAAAAAGAGCGCCGAGGTGACTATCTTGGCAAGACTATACAGGTTATACCTCATATAGTTGATGAGATAGTTGAGCGTATCAAAAAAGCAGGTGTTGGTCAAGATGTGCTTATCGTTGAGATAGGTGGTACGGTTGGTGATATAGAAGGGCTTCCATTTTTAGAGGCTATAAGAGCTATGCGTGTGGAGCTTGAAAAAGGTAGAGCTATGAATATCCACTTAACACTTGTACCATATCTTAAAGCAGCAGGTGAACTTAAAACTAAGCCAACACAGCATAGTGTAGGTGAGTTAAGGCGTATAGGTATCTCTCCTGATATGATTATATGTCGTAGTGAGATGCCACTAAATCGTGAACTTAAAGATAAGATATCAAGAAGCTGTGGTGTGGATAAAAACTGTGTTATAGAGAGTTTTGATTGCCAAAGTATATATCAAATCCCTATTTTGTTTATGCAACAAGATATACTTGAGCCTATTAGTCAGATGTTAAATTTAGGTGAGCTTAAAGTTGATATGAGCGAGTGGAATAGCCTTGTTAAGCGCGTTATAGCTCCAAGCGATGTTGTGCGTATCGCATTTGTTGGAAAATATATCGAACTTAAAGAGAGTTACAAAAGTCTTACTGAAGCTTTAGTTCATGCAGGAGCACACCTTGATACTAAAGTTGATATAATGTGGTGTGATAGTGAGAAAATTTATGCTGAAAATGTAAGTGAAGTTTTAAAAAATGCTGATGGTGTTCTTGTGGCAGGTGGTTTTGGCAAAAGGGGAGTTGAAGGTAAAATAGAGAGTATAAAATACGCTAGTATAAACCAAATTCCATATCTTGGAATTTGCCTTGGTATGCAACTTAGCTTAATAGAATTTGCCAAAAATGTGTTAAATTTAAAAGATGCTAATTCTGTAGAATTTGATGAAAAAAGCGTTCAACCAGTTGTCTATCTTATAGATGAGTTTATAGGTAGTGATGGTTCTAAGCAAGTTAGAACTTATAAAAGCCCATTGGGTGGCACTATGAGACTTGGTGGATATGATTGTAAGCTAAAAGATGGCACGCTTCTTAAAAAGCTATATGGTGGTGTAAAAAGTATTAGGGAACGACATAGACATAGGTTTGAAGTAAATCCAAAGTATAAAGAACAGTTTGAAAAAGCAGGACTTGTGGTAAGTGGCGAGTGTGACGGACTTATCGAGGCAGTTGAGCTTAAAGGGCACCCATTTTTTATCGGTGTGCAGTTTCATCCTGAGTTTACCTCTCGCTTAACAAGACCAAATCCAGCTATACTAGGGTTTATAAATGCAGCAAATTCTAGGTAAAAAAGAAGTTAGGGAGATTTTAGAAAAGAGATTTGAAAAAGATATTCACACTAAAATTTCACAAATCCCTCTCCCTTGCCATTTAAAAGATACTTATAAGGCTGCTGATCGTATAAAAGTTGCGATAGAACGAAATGAATGTATAGCTATAGTGGGTGATTATGATGTGGACGGTATCGTAAGTAGCGTGATATTGGCCGAGTTTTTTGATCTTTTAGGCGCTACTTATCAGGTTAAAATTCCAAATCGTTTTAAAGATGGTTATGGATTAAATTCGCATATACTTGACGAGCTAGAGGGCGTTTCACTCATCATAACAGTAGATAATGGTATAAGTGCAGTTGATGCTGCAAAAGCATGTAAACAAAAAGGTGTAGATCTTATCATCACAGATCATCATATGCCACCACCTGAACTACCCGATGCATACGCGATTATCAATCCAAAACAGCACGAATGTCCATTTCCAAATATTGAAATTTGCGGTGCTGAGGTTGCGTGGTATTTAGTTGGAGCGCTTAAAGAGGCGTGTAAAGTAGAATATGATATGGCAAATATGCTTGATCTTATCGTCATAGCTATAATAGCTGATATGATGGAGCTTCGTGATCTTAATCGTCTTCTTGTAAAGATGGGAATTAAAAAATTAAATTCTTCAACAAGACCTTGTTTTGGTGTGATTAAAAACTTCTATGCAAAAGATTTTTTTGAATTTGATGATATTAGTTTTTTGATAGCACCACTTATAAACTCAACAGGACGCATGTTTGATGCGACACTTTCATATAATTTTTTAAGGGCTAAAACATACAAAGAGGCAAATTACTACTTAGATAGGATAACTCAGCTTAACCAAAATAGAAAAGATGAAGAGAGAATGCTTTATGAAAACTCTTTATTAAAGGTTGGCGATAATGATGAGATTATCGTAACTTGGGGAGATAATTGGCACGAAGGAGTTATTGGTATAGTAGCGTCACGCTTAACTAAAACATATAAACGCCCAGCTATAGTATTTAGTGTAGATAAATATCGTGCAAAAGGAAGCGCTAGAAGTGTAGGAAAATTTGATATATTAAGAGAAATTTCTCTACACAAAGAGTTGCTTTTAAGCTTTGGAGGGCATAAAGGCGCAGCGGGAATTGTGATAGAGCCTAGAAGACTAGAAGAGTTTAAAATAGCTATAAACTCAAGCTGTTTTTTACAAGATTTAGATATTTCTCCTTATAGTGATGAGCTTTTAGGCGAGATAGATATGTCACAAGTTGATCTTGAAATGCTTGAAATTTTAGAGTTTTTTGAGCCATATGGACAGAAAAATCCAAAACCAGTGTTTACCATCAGTAATGCTCTTGTAAAGAGCGTAAAAACAATAGGAAAAGAGGAGAATCATCTAAAAATTAACTTAGAAAAAGATGGAGTTACGGCAGAGGCATTGTTTTTTAATTATGATACAAAGCCAAATATAAATGAAGAGATAAATATCGTAACAACTATCATGAAAAACTCATTTAGAGGAAAAATTTCACCAAAATTTGTTATAAAAGAGATCTGTTAGTCTAAAGAGATTTATCTTTAGTAAACAAAGACTTATCTAAAAATTTACTCTTTGCCTGTTAAAATAGGTACAAATTGACACTCTTCAAGGGTATATTCATTGATTTGTGAAGTTGAAATTTTGTGGAATTTTACTATATTTTGAGTGCCGTTTTTTTCTATAGGAGCTATTAAAATACCATCTATATCTAACTGCTCAAAGAGCCTTTCATCTATTTTTGTAGCAGCTGCCGAAAGAAGAATACGCTCATAAGGAGCGTATTTTTGCCAGCCTAAATTTCCATCATCAAAACGAACATGAATGTTAGAAATATTAAGTTTTGTAAAGTGCTGTTTAGCTTCATTGGCTAAGCTTTCTATACGTTCTATCGTAAAAACTCGTCTTACTAGCTTGCTTAAAATAGCGGCTTGATATCCACTTCCACACCCAATTTCTAAAATTTTATCTACATTATCAAGCTCTAAGGCCATTGTCATTTTAGCAACTGTTAAGGGCGAGCTTATCCACTGATTTCCTGCAATTGGTTGAGGATCAAGAGTATAAGCATGCTTTTCTATAGGGCAAAATTCGCTTCTGTTTATCTTAGAAAAAGCCTCATAAAGACTAGGACTTATGTTTGTCATGTCAGCTATCTCATCAGCTAGTTTTTCACATTGAAGTTGCCAAAAAATACTCACTTTCATCTCCAGTATATATTTGTTTTACTCATATCAAAGACAATTTTTAAGCTTAACTAAAAGTCATCAAAAGTTAGTGAACCTTTACTATAATTTGTCACTTTACTTTCAAAAAAGTTGCTTTTTTGATCGTTAAATTTAGAGAAATCATCTACCCATTTGATTGGATGCTTTGCATTGTATTTTTTCTCAAAACCGATAGCCACTAGGCGAAGGTCAACGAGATAGTGTATATACTCTTCGATGATCTCATCTGTAAAGCCCATGATTTGATTTTGTGTGATGTATTTACCCCACTCTATCTCAAGCTCTCCTGCTTTTTCAAACATCTCATAAGCTTTTTGTTTTACCTCTTGCGTAAATAGGTCAGGGCGTTCTTTTCTAACAGAGTTTATCATATTTTGAAAAAGAAGAAGATGGGTTATCTCATCTCTTTGTATAAAGCGGATCATTTGAGCAGAACCTAGCATTTTGCCCGCTCTTGCAAGTGAATAAATAGCTGTAAACCCACTATAAAAGTAAACTCCTTCTAAAATTTGGTTAGCTATCATCGCATAAATTAATTTAGTTTCAGTTACATTTCCTGCTAGTTCTTCGTAAAGGCTTGATATATAATCATTTTTTTTCTTTAAAATTGGATCATGTTTTTCCATCTCATATATCATATCGGTATTATCGCATATCGCCTCAACCATAACAGCATAACTCTTAGAGTGGTTTGCCTCTTCATAAGCTTGACGAGTTAGTATAGCGTTGATCTCAGGAGCAGAAATATAAGGATTGATGTTGTCAGCTAAGTTGTTTGTTTGAAAGCTATCCATAGATATAAGCTGACTCCAAACTAGCTCATACATACGTTTTTCAGCTGAAGTTAGGTTAAAAGCGTAGTCTCTAACGTCATCTGTTGTGTCAACTTCACGCGGAAACCATGTATTTGCCTCCATGATATCCCAAAGTTTAAGCGCCCATTGATATTTTGCTTTTGTGAAATTTAAGATACCGTGAGGGTTTCCGCCAAAAACTTTTCTTTCTGATATATTTTCGTTTGATTCGGGATTATAAATCCTTTTTCGTTTTACTATTTTTGACATTTTTTCTACCTTTTTAAATTTTAAATATTTTAACTAAATTTAAGTTAAGATAGGGTTAAAAATTTCGAAGCTCTATCTTTAAATTTGTTTTTATCATAGATGGATCAAAACTAGCTTTTGGATTTTGAAGTGCCCCAAAGTTAGTGCCTGTTTCTAAAAAATTTTGTAAGTAGTAAGTGTTTGTATAGCCATTTTTTTCTAAAATTTCAGACATTTTAGAAACATCATTTTCATTAATAAAATCTGCATGAACAGTAGTTCTAACTTCAAAATCAAAGTTTATAGATATCAAATATTTAAGAGTTTGAATGAAATTATCATATAAGTTAGTTTTAGTTATAAGTTTGTATTCGCTTTTGAGTGTTTTAAAGTCAAGTGCTATGTAATCGATTAAACCATCTTCTATGGCTTTTTTTAAAACATCTACATTTGAGCCGTTTGTATCAACTTTAAGGCTAAAGCCAAGAGCTTTTGTCTCTTTTGCAAGCTGGTTAAACTCAGGTGATAAAGTACACTCCCCTCCGCTAAACACAACACCATCAAGTTTGTCTACTCTACTTTTTAAAAAATTAATAAATTCTTTAGAGTCTATACTCCCTTTTGATAAAACCAAACTATCATTATAGCAGTAAACACACCGCATATTACATCCGGCAAACCACGCAATACACGCAAGTTTGCCCGGATAGTCAGTTGTTGTAAAAGGTGTTATGGAGTGTATCACGCGATTTTTATATCTTTTTTGGGTGTTTGGCTGAACTGAATTCTCTCTTTATGTTCACCTTGTTTGCCGATATTAAAACTTTCAACCGGTCTATGATACCCCATAACTCTTGTATAAACCATACATTTTGTTCTTTTACTTTCGTTTGCTTTTAAAATTTCATCTCTTTTCATCTTTTCTCCTTTAATTATCTGTATATGTAGTACTTTTGTTCATAAAAATCCCGCTATCTTCTAAAGGTGAAGGAGGTTTTTTATATAAACATTATACTCATTATATTATAAATTATCTCTTAGAGCCTAAATTTCTTTTATTATTTTATGTATAGCTCAAGAAATTTAGCTCTAAAAAATTCAAGTTACTTCTTATAATTTCTTATTTGTAGACTCTTGTTTACTTAACTTGCGTCATTTATTTTGGCTTGTTCTTCTTTTAAAATTTCTTCATCACAATAAGGGCAATACTCATGTTCACCTGAAATATATCCATGTTTTTTACAAACACTAAATACTGGAGTTATTGTAATATATGGAAGTTTATAGTTTGTAAGCACGCTTTTAACTAAAGCTTTGCAGGCTTCAGTTGAGCTGATACGCTCTTTCATATATAAGTGAAATACCGTTCCACCTGTATAGCTACTTTGAAGTTCATCTTGAAGATCTAGTGATAAAAACGGATCATCGCTAAAATCAGCAGGAAGTTGCGTTGAGTTAGTGTAGTAGATATTTTCTCCCATTCCAGCTTGAATAATGTCAGGATAACGTTTTTTATCCTCTTTAGCAAATCTATAAGTTGTTCCTTCAGCAGGAGTTGCTTCTAGATTGTATAAATTTCCAGTTTCTTGCTGAAAGCCACGAATCTTTTCTCTTAAATAGTCCGTCAACTCAAGAGCAAATTTTCGTCCAAATTCAGTTGTGATGTTTTCTTTGTTGTTTGTAAAATTCCGTATCATTTCGTTTGCACCATTTATGCCAATAGTGCTAAAGTGGTTGTTAAAGCCTGCTAAATAGCGTCTTGTATAAGGATATAAGCCTCTATCATACATCTCCTGAACAAATACTCTCTTTTTCTCTAAAGTATTTTTTGCTAAGTTGCAAAGATAGTCAAGCTTAGCATAAAGAGCTTTTTTGTCACCTTTATGAAGATAGCCAAGTCTTGCTAAATTTATAGTAACAACGCCAATAGATCCTGTCATTTCTGCTGAACCAAACAGTCCTCCACCACGTTTTAGTAGCTCTCTTAGATCAAGTTGTAGTCTGCAACACATAGATCTAACATGTCCAGGCTTATAGGCATTAGGGTTTTCTACTAAATTTCCATTTTTATCTTTAATGTATTGCGAACCAACAAAATTTTGAAAATAACTTGAGCCTATTTTTGCGGTATTTGCAAATAGTGCATCAGCCACAGGAGTATCCCAATCAAAATCTTCTGTGATATTAACCGTTGGTATTGGAAAGGTAAAAGGTTGTCCGACTCGATCACCTGCAGTCATAACTTCATAAAAGGCGATGTTTATCATATCCATCTCTTCTCTAAAATCACCATAAGTCATATCTATAAGTTTTGCTTTACCTCTTTTGTTTGCCTTTTCTAATAGCTTAGGATCACCCACAATATCTCTAAAAAGATGCTTATCTTCATGAGTTGGAATTTGATCTTTTAAATCACTAGGACAAACCATATCTATCGTGATGTTAGTAAATGGACTTTGCCCCCATCTAGCAGGAACATTTAGGTTAAAAATAAAGTTAGTTATCGCTTTTTTGATCTCTTTATAGCTAAGTTTATCTCTAAATACATATGGTGCAAGATATGTATCAAAGCTACTAAATGCTTGAGCTCCAGCCCATTCACTTTGTAAAATTCCTAAAAAATTTGCCATTTGATAAAGAGCTTCTCTGAAGTGTTTTGGTGCTCTACTTTCAACTCTACCTCTAACTCCATTAAAACCTTCATTTAAAAGGGCTCTTAAGCTCCATCCTGCACAGTATCCGGTTAGACAATCAAGATCGTGTATATGATAGTCTCCAACTCTGTGAGCCATGCCCTCTTCTTTACTATAAATTGCATCAAGCCAGTAGTTTGCTATAACTTTACCTGCGGTATTGTTTATAAGACCTGCGTTTGAGTAACTTGTGTTTGAGTTAGCTGAAATTCTCCAGTCTGTACCATTTATATACTCTTCAATGGTCTCTGTTGAGTTTATATATGTGGTGTCATCGTTAAGCCCTAAAATTTGCTCTCTTTGCATTTTGTGAGTGTGTCTGTAAACCATAAAGTTTTTCATTACCTCAAAATAGTTATGCTTAAAGAGTGCTTTTTCTATGATGTCTTGAATATCTTCAACTGCTATGATTTCTTGAAAGGCTATTTCATCAACTACACTATAAAATACGGCCTTATCATACTCTAAGCCGGTACTACTAAAGGCTTTTTTAATAGCATCTTCTATCTTGTAAGCGTGAAATTCTTCTCTACTTCCGTCTCTTTTTAGTATCTCTTTGCTTGTTATCATTTTGCCTTTCCTTTCTTTTTAGTGCTTTATATGTGCTTAAATTTCGTATAAATATAGGTGATTTATTATAACAAAAAGCTCTTTAAAATTTCATAAAGTTATATAGTTATATGCTTTAGGTATCTTTGTAAAAGGCTATTGCAAGATCAAATTTATAACTCTTAAACAGCTAAAATCACAAGCAAAATAGTCTAAGAAGAGCTTAGTTATCTCTCTATTATAGGTGCAGTTTTAGTTAGAATATCATGTAAATTTAGTTTATCTTTTCTAAAAAAACAGAGTAAAATTCCTATGATAGTTGTAGCAGCTACTATAAAGATGAGATATCTTATAAAAGCTTTAGTAAAGGAGACTTTTTTACCATCTGGTAAGTCTATAAGATAAATTTCAAACGCTTTATATCCTGGAGTTTGAGCTTTAAGATGAAAAAAAATAGATGTGATAATGCCATAAATTATCCAAACAGCTGTTATAGCTGGTTGGTTATTTTGAAATTCTTATTTTGTGCCAAGGATAACGTAAGTTGTAAAGTATAAAAGAGGCATAGCTAGTAAAAATATATCGATGATAAAGGCTTTAACGCGTAAGAAAACTGGTGCGGTAAAGCCTTTTCTTTTAGCCATGAATCACATTGCTTCCTGGTTTTGTTGCTTTATCTCCGTTTTTACAAAGTGGGCAATTTTGGGGATTGTAAATTTCAAAATTGAAATTTCCTATGGTAAAAAATGGTATATCCAAAGGAAGTCTTGCGTCACCTTTTTTGGGATTTCTGAGGTTTGTAGATGTGCAAAAACCACGATTTGCTAGGCTTGCAAAAGCTACTATTTCACCGCCAAGATTTTTTATAAGATTAGCACTTTCTAAAGCCGAACCACCTGTTGTGATGATATCCTCACATATGATAAATTTTTCACCTTTTTTTACTTCAAAGCCTCGTTTTAAAGTCATTTCGCCATTGACTCGTTCGGTAAATATAAAGCGACAATTTAAAGCTCTAGCTAATTCATAACCAGCTAAAAGACCCCCTATAGCAGGAGCACAGATAACTTCGGCTTTTATATTATTTTTATTTATTATATCAGCAAGAATTTTGGTTAAAGCTTCAGCCCTTTTTGGATCTTCTAACACTTTAGCGCTTTGAAGATAAAATTCAGAGTGATGACCACTGCTTAAAAGAAAATGTCATTTAAGGTAAGCGCCACACTTTTTATAAATTTCCTCTATCATACTTTTAGAAGTTCTATTTCTTTGTTTTTTAAGATATCTTCAATACTATTTATAAAACCGTCAGTTATCTTTTGAACCTCATCATGAGCCTTTTTTATCTCATCTTCAGAGTACTCTTTTTCTATCTTTTTAATAGCATCATTTGCATCTTTTCTAGCATTTCTTATACCAACTCTAGCTTTTTCGCCCATAGCTTTGGATTTTTTAACGTTTTCTTCTCTTTGTTCGGTTGTCATTGGTGGAAAAAATAGCTTTATACTATCACCATCATTGTTTGGATTGACACCTATATTTGCTGCTGCTATCGCGCTTTCTATGGTCTTTAGCATAGGTTTTTCCCAAGGATTTATTGTGATAGTTGTAGCATCAGTTGCTAATACAGAAGATACTTGATTTAGAGGGGTTTGTGTGCCGTAATAATCAACAAAGATATTATCAAGTATGCCAACATTTACTTTGCCTGTTCTTAGTGTTCCAAAATCTCTTTTTAAAGAGTCGATAGATTTTTGTGAACTCTCTTTTTGAGATGTGTAAATTTCTTCTAACATAGTTCTCCTTTACTTAGTTAGCTTTAGGTACTTGTGGTGCTATTGGAGCATCATTGGTTGGAATTTCAATAGTTTTTGTATCGACATTATCGAGTACTGAACTTGTTGCGTTTTGTGAAAAACTATATCCTAACGCAAGAGTATTTATGATAAAAGCTATACCAAGTATAGCAGTAAGTCTGCCTAGAAAACCACTTGCTCCCTTTGCTCCAAAAAGACTCTCATTGCTGCCACTATATACACCAAGTCCTATTGATGAGCTTTTTTGAAGGAGAACGACTATCGTTATAAGCACAGTAAGTATAAACTGTAAAGTAAGTAGTACTGTTGTCAAATTTTATCCTTTTTTTTGTTTAAGCTTAAGATTATACCTTAAAATTTATAAATTTAGCTTTAAAATTTCTTTTTCGAGAGTATATAGTTGATATCTAGCGCTTTTAAATTTCTCTGAAATCTCTATATCTACAATCTTAAAAAGCTCTTCTAAAACTCTTGAGCTTTCTTGAGAGCGCTTTAAATTTGCTATGATTATATCTTTTAAATTTGTGCGGTTTAGCTCTAAACTTAGAGTATGTTTTAGAACATCTGATGATGCATCTCTAAATTCTATAAATTCTTGAGAACTATCTAAATTTGCTAAATGTCTTAAGACTTTGAGTTTAAGTGCTAAGCTTTTTTCATTAAAGCCGTAGCGAAGAGTATCCTCTACGACTCTAATGCCCTCTTTATATCTATTAAGATTCGCATCTATGATGCGATAAATCTTAGTCTCTTGTAATTCCAAGGATATTTAGAAGTGATATAAAAAGGTTAAGTATATTTAAAAACATACCAACTGCTGCCATTATAGGCGACTCATATACCCCTTTTATGATGTTTTGTGTATCATAAAGTATGTAAGCTGAGAAAAGTATAGCTGTTACACTTGATATAAGTAGTGATCCAACAGTGCTTTTAAAGAGAAAATAATTTAAAAGTCCAGCGATCACAACACCAATAAGTATAAAAAACAGAGGTCTTCCCCATGAGCTAAAGTCGATTTTTGTATTCATTGCATATAGTGTAAGCCCACCAAAAACTACCGCTGTTGCTATAAATGCTTGAGTAACTACATGACCAGCACCAATTCCTTGATAAAAAGAAAGAACAGGTCCAAGCGTTAATCCCATAAAAAATGTAAATACAAAAAGCAGCCCTAAAGCTAAGGTTGCTCTACCTGCTTTATCAGCATATGATATACCAAATATCAATGCTAAAGATATGAGAAGTGGCATCAAAAAACCGCTAACAGGCATAAAGCTCATACCAATAAAAGCTCCAGCAACAGCAGCTATAAGCGAAGCTGCCACTAGCTTGTAGGTATCTTTAACAAAGGTGCTAACTCTGCCTTGATAAGCACTTTCTTCTTCTATTTCATAAGACTCTTTTGTATAATCTCTATCGTATAAACTCACTATTTCTCCTTATGTTTTTTGTGATTTTACAAAGTTCTGGTAAATACAAGTTAAATTTTTAAATCAATATGAAATTTAAGTTACATTTAACTCTTTGTTTTCTCTATTTGGCTAAAATTTTGAACTAAATTTTAGCAATAAGGATAAGCTTTGGATAGTAAAATTATAGAAGGCGGAATAGAATTTATGGAGAAATATTTTGAAGAGTATGAAGAGTACTTCAAAACCCTTGCCGAAAGTCAAGCGCCACACACTCTTTTTATAGGGTGTTCAGATTCAAGAGTAGTGCCAAGTCTTATTACTAACACTAAACCAGGTGAGATGTTTGTAGTACGAAATATCGCAAACATCATCCCGCCATATAGAGCAAGTGATGAATTTTTAGCTACAACTTCAGCTATAGAGTATGCTTTGTATGTTTTAGGGATAAAAGATATCATAGTATGTGGGCATAGTAATTGTGGAGGGTGCGTAGCATTGTATTATGATGAAAGTAAGCTTGCTAAAACGCCAAATGTTAGAGTTTGGCTTAATAGCATAGCTCATATAAAAGATCAAGTTAACAACATGCATCTAGATAGTGTAGGTAAAAAATCCTGGGTTACTGAGAGATTAAATATTATAAATTCTATAGAAAATCTTTTTACTTATCCAGGAGTAAAAGAGGGCTTAATGCTTGGAAAGATAAGAATTTATGGCTGGCACTATATCATAGAAACAGGTTCGCTTTTTAACTATGATTTGATTACAAAAGAATTTGTGTTGTTAAACAAGGAGAAGGATTATGAAAAAATTTATAATGAAATTTTTTCTAACTAGTTGTTTAATTTTTAGCCTAAATTTAGGAGCGAGTGAGGAAAATTTAGCTGATTTTAACGTTAATGATACAAATTTAAGTCACGAGAGTAAAACCTCAACATTTGATGTAAACGTTAGCTCTTTAATGAAACAACCAAGATCTAGCGAAGAGAACAAAACTGCAGAAAAAGAGCGCATAGTTGAGCTATTAAAGGTTACTGATAAAGATACCAACATAAGCCAAGAAAATCAAATGATAATAGAAATGGTTGCTGAAAAAACTGTTAGTAGTGAATTTACAGCTAGTAAAACAGGTAAAAGAGGTATCTATGAGATACTTGGCGAGATAAAAGATATAAATTTTAAAATAGAGCTTCTTAGCCAGTCTAGTGCAGATGAAAATGCTACAAACACAGAGATAAAGTTGTTAGAAAGCTCAAAAAACGCACTGTATCTAGAAATTCCAGCTGCTATCACAAGTCAGGTTATAGATGAAAATAGGCTAATGGAGTATCTGACTATAAAAAAGGATATAAAAGCTATAAATGAGAAATTTAAAAACAGACCTAAAAGCTTTGAGTATATAAACTCAACTATAAATTTATCAATTATTGAGTTAAGTGAAACATTTTATGGTGCAATACTTATGCTTGAGAAAATGTTTGCAAATGGTGCAAGTGACGAAGATATAAAAGATGCTATTAAAGATCCACTATTTAAAATACAGGTAAAAAATCTCACAAACATAAAAGAAGCGGTTGGAAATTTTGAAAATGAGCGAGCTTTAGAGTTAAAAGATAAATATTTAGAGTTGGCTATGTATAAAAAAAGCTATGGGGAAGTTTTAGATTTTTTAAACAAAAACCGAAATTTATTAAGTTCAAGTGTGTTGTTTACTGGACTTAATATCAAATCTGTCATCGACTATATCAATAAAATTTCACCGTTTGAGGCAAGTAAGATAAATTTAGGAAAGATTATACCCATAGTGTTTATTATGGCGTTTTTATTTTCTATAAGAAGATTTTTAGCTCAAATCATATATATGATTTTTAATATCTTCATAAGAGATAAAAGCAGTGGCAAAGAGATAAAAACTCAAGTTGTTAGACTTATCCAAAGACCGATGGGCGCTTTGCTTATCGCATATGGAGTTGATATATGTACTAGTATTTTTTACTATTCAAGCCCAGTTCCGATAGTTTACGCTAGCATATTTGGTGTAGTTTATGTTGTTTTATATGCATGGTTAACCATTAGAGTTATTGATGGTTTTGGTGTTATGATTATTAGTAAAATAGCTAGAAAAAGCAGCAGAAAAGAGGTTTTAAATCTTGTAGTAAGACTGCTTTACGTCGTAGTTTTCGTAGTTGCAATAGTTTTAGTTCTTTCAAATTTAGGAGTAAATGTTTCTGCCATCATGGCATCTTTAGGAATCGGCGGTATCGCTATCGCTTTAGCAACTAAAGATATGATAGCAAATCTTTTTGCCTCTATTATGGTTTTGTTTGATAACTCATTTTCACAAGGTGACTGGATAGAAGTTGCGGGTGCTGAGGGTACTGTGGTTGAAATAGGGCTTAGAAAAACAACAATAAGAACTTTTGATAATGCTCTTATATTTGTACCAAATTCAGAGATAATAGCTGGCAACATCAAAAATTGGTCAAGAAGAAAAGTAGGGCGTCAGATTAAAATGTATCTTGAGATCGGATATAACACTACTACAAAACAGCTAAAAACAGTAACTGATGAGATAAAGCAGATGCTTATAGATCATCCAGGGATAGCAAAACCTGCAAGTACAGAAAGTAGGGATTTACGTTTTAGATATAGACAAAATATAGTCTCTATCGATGATCTAGCCGGATATAAAAGCACACTATTTGTAACGGTTGATTCGTTTGAAAAGTACTCTATAAATATAATGATTTATAGCTTTTCAAAAAGTGTTGTTTGGGGAGAATTTTTAGATGTTAAACAAGATGTTATGCTTAAAATAATGGAAATTTTAGAGAAAAATAATGTTGAGTTTGCACTGCCTAGTTCAAGCATTAAGATAGACAACTCCGATAATGCAGCATCGATATTTAATGGTATAGTTGATATGAGTGATGGTAGTGAGTATTCTATAAACGATAGAAAAGAAAAGAAATAAAAATGTGGAGATAAATTTAAAAAATATCTTCACATTTAACTAAAAAATAGTACAATATCTGCAAATTAATTTTTAAAGGAGAATGTATGTCTAAAGAGTTTGAAAATTTTGATGATGACTTTGAAGAGTACGATGATGACTTCGGCGACTTTGAAGACGAAGATGACTATGTTTATGACGAAGATGATTATGATTTTAATGACGAAGTTTAATACAAAAGTGGATTGTATGTAATATTTACAATCCACTTACTCTTACACTATATAATACCTTTAAATTTATTAAAGGATAAAAAATGTTCAAACTAAGAAAATTACCATTTGACGCAAAGTCAAACGCAGTTGTAAGTGAAGAAACTTGCAATTATCACCACGGAAAACACCATCAAACTTATGTTAATAACTTAAATAACCTATATGCTCAAAGCGAGTTTAAAGATAGCTGTCTTTATGAG
Organism: Campylobacter sp.; assembly: GCA_012728225.1. Taxonomy (GTDB): domain Bacteria; phylum Campylobacterota; class Campylobacteria; order Campylobacterales; family Campylobacteraceae; genus Campylobacter_B. The sequence goes on along the minus strand of JAAYFN010000015.1, from coordinate 1,287 downwards.
TTATTAAAGAAGGCAAAAGGCGGGCTATATAACAACGCTGCACAAGTTTATAACCATGATTTTTATTGGGATTGTATAGCTAAAAAAAGCGAAGCAAGCAGCGAGCTTAAAGATGCGATAAATAACACTTTTGGTGATTTTAAAGCTGAGTTTATATCAGCAGCTACTTCAAATTTTGGTTCAGGTTGGACATGGTTAGTTTATGATATAAACTCAAAAAAGCTTGAGATAGTATCAACTTCTAACGCTCATACTCCAGTTACAGATGATAAAATACCACTTCTTGTAGTTGATGTCTGGGAGCATGCTTACTATATCGATGTTAGAAATGCTAGAGCTGCTTATTTGGAGAAATTTTATGAAAATATAAATTGGGAGTTTGTTTCAAAAGCTTACGAATGGGCGTTAAAAGAGGGATTAAACTCAATTAAATTTTATATAAAAGAGCTTCATTCTTAAATTTAAATGGATTAAAGAGTGAAAATTTTGCTCTTTAATCCATTCGTTGTATCACAAGCAGACTAAAAAAGTTTAAATTTTTAAAAGATATATAAAGTCTTTTATATATAAATTTTTTTCAATTTTTCTATACTGCTACTTGCATTTAAAAGCATCATATCAGCTACAACTAGGCGCGCCATGGCATTTGCTACTACACTTCCGCGAATAGCTACGCAAGGATCGTGTCTGCCGTGAAGTTCAAAAGTAATTTCTTTGCCCTCACTGTTTATAGTTTTTTGCTCTATAAAAATTGATGGTGTTGGCTTAAAGTGAGTTTTAATGATGATATCTTCTCCATTTGTTATACCACCAAGTATACCGCCAGCGTTGTTTGATATAAAGCCTTTTTCGTTTATTTCATCATTGTTTTGGCTTGCATATATTTGGCTTGCTTTAGTGCCAAGTCCTATCTCAACAGCTTTAACTGCATTTATACCCATCATCGCAGCAGCTATCCTAGCGTCAAATTTGTCATACAACACTTCTCCAAGTCCAAAAGGAGCGTTTTTAATACGAGTTAAAATAACACCTCCAACGCTATCATGAGCTTTTTTAGCTTTTAAAATTTCAGCTTTTAACGACTCTTCACAGTTTTTATCAAGAGCAAAAATTTCAGAGTTTTTGGCAAAATCAAAGTCTAAATTTGAGCACTCATTTTCACCTATACTTAAAACACCACTTTCTACAACTATTTTAAATTCATTTAAAAACATCTGTGCGATAGCGCCACCAGCTACCCTAACAGCGCTTTCTCTTGCACTACTTCGTCCGCCACCTCTGTAATCT
>JAAYFN010000003.1 GCA_012728225.1 Campylobacter sp. | reverse complement strand
GATCTATACTGCTACTGAAGTTGTTAGAAATTTTAGTAGCGTTTTAAGTAAAGTAAGTAGCGGGGAGCTTAAAAAAGCAGTTGTAGTCAAAAACAATAAATTTGAAGCTGTGATGATAAGCGTAAAAGAGTACGAAAGATTAGAAAAAGCTGTAAATTTACTAAATATACTCTATTCACAAAAAAGAGGTAAAGATGCCAAGTAGACAAATAGATGCGTTGGGCAAAAACTACAAAATAAGCTATGAGATAAGAAATCCAAAATTTAATGACACTATTTTAATCATTCATGGTTGGGGCTCAAACAAAGAGATAATGATAAAAGCTTTTGAAAACCACTTTTCTAAACTAAAACAAATTTACATAGATCTCCCAGGAATGGGTGCTAGCAATATGTATGAAGCTCTTGATACACAAAAGTACACTAAAATAGTAAAAGCTTTTTTAAAAGAACTTAAAATAGAACCAAATATAGTTATGGGTCATAGCTTTGGTGGTAAAATTTCACTTCTTTTAAAGCCTGATAATTTAGTTCTTCTAAGTACAGCGGGGATTGTCGAAGAAAAATCTCTCTTAGTTAAAGTAAAAATCAAAACTTTTAAAATTTTAAAAATGATAGGATTAGGACGTTTTTATAAGTTTTTTGCAAGTAAAGATGTTGATGGAATGAGTAGAGAAATGTACGAAACTCTTAAAAATGACGTTGATGAAGACTTTAGTTTTCATTTTGCAAACTCTACAAGCAAAACTTTGATATTTTGGGGTGAAAATGACAAAGCTGTTAGTCTGAAAAGTGGTGAGTTTATACATAAACTTATTAAAAATAGTCAATTTTACCCACTTAGCGGTGATCACTTTTTTTTCCTACTTCATGCAAAATTTATAGCTCAAACCATAGAAAAAAGCTTTGAAAATTTAGAAAAATTTACTTCAAAAGAGAGAGATATTTCTGCTTTTGATCCTCTTGATGAAATTTCAGAAGTTGGTGAAGTGTTTGAACGCGAAAGCGTAAAAAGTGAAATTTCTACTTTAAATGATGATAGCGATATATCCCAAGAGATAGATGAGAGTTTAAATTTTACAAATGAACTAAAAAATAGCGTAAAAAAGGCTATCGCAAACCAAATTGTAATTCCAAAAAACAAAATTTCAGATGATATCAAACCATTAAAAACAGAGAAAAAAAGCTCTAAAGATGAAAATTTACAAAAAAATTACACTGATAAAAATATCATTAACTCAAATATAAATTTAGAAAAATCTAGTGAAAATATAGAAGAAAAAAACAGTATTAATCCTCAACATGAAGATAAAGCACAAAACATAACTCCAAAATTTGAGTACACTGATGCAGATGTTGGTAAGGTTTTTGAACGTGAATACCCTCCAAAAGATGAGCCAACTAACCAGATAGAAGAGAACAAAGAGGTAGATATTAGAAAATTTATCTACAAAGAGGTATCAAATGGAGTTTATGAGAAAATCTATGAAGACTCTAAAGAGTATGAAGAGCTTATAAAAAAGACTCAAGAGGATAGTGTATTAAAAAATATTAATGAAAATAAAGATAAAGAGATCTTTGATGATATTGAGTTAGGTGGTCTTTTCGCTCAAGATACAAAATCAAACATTAAAACTCCACAGCACGAAGATATGCCACTTAAACCAAGTGATAGTGAAAATTTAGCTCAAGATGCTCTTATAGAAGAAGAAAATAACATATATAAAGATGATGAAAGCTGGATGGATAAGGTTTTTAAAGTAGATGATTTTGACTATGATGAGTTTTATGAAAGTAAATTTGATGATGAAGAGTCTATTTCAAATAGTGATAATACAACAAAATATGATGAAAATGATAAAGATAAACAAACCATAGCAGATGATAAAGAAAAGGTTGTGAAATTTAGTGATATCTATAAAAAACGCCTTGCTAAAATAGCTCTTGAGGAAATTGAAGAAAACGAGGAAGACGATAAATGAAAATTTTGCTTATCATAGTAAATTTAACTTTTATTTTAACTCTTGGCTTCTATCTAATCACGACTTTACAGTGGTTTTCATATAAATTTGAAAGAGTGCTTTTTCACTTTACAAAACCGATTTGGCACGTTGTATTTCTTATAATCCCACTTATAACTTACGCAGTTTTAAATCTAATAAATCCACTTTTTTTTATAATATATCTATTGGTTATACATCTGCCACTACTTATTTTGTGGCATAAAAAACTTGATAAAAAGCTTGTTTTTACCCCTAGAGTTAAGAGATTTTTTATCTTACTGGTTATAATAACGCTCTTTTTTGGATTTATACTTATAAATAAAGCCCAAATTTTACCTATCATACTGCCTCTTTTTGTTGCATTTTTGATAAGTTATAGCTATGAAAACTACAACTCAAAACTTTTTTACAAAAAAGCTAGTTTGAAGTTAAAAAATATGCCCAAACTAACTATCATAATGATAACTGCAAGTTATGGCAAAACAAGTATTAAAAACTTCTTATATCAAATTTTAAGCTCAAAATTTAACTGCCAAAAAACTCCTAGAAGTGTTAATACTCTAATGGGCTTAGTTAAAGATATCAACGAAAATTTAGATCCACAAACTCAAATTTATATAGCTGAAGCAGGCGCAAGATTAAAAGGCGATATATATGAAATAACAAAATTTTTAAACCCTCAAATAGTCATCATCGGTGAAATAGGCGAACAACATATTGAGTATTTTAAAAGCATAGAAAACATAAGAGCAACTAAGCTTGAAGCTCTTGCCTCTTTAGATACTAAAAAAGCCTTTGTGCACAGTTCTACAAACATAGCAAAAAGCGATAAAGTTCTGATTTATGATAGCCTTAAAGATATAGAAGCTAGCTTAGATGGGCTTAAATTTAGCCTTGAGTTTTGCTCTAAAGATGAGACCTTCTACGCCCCTATCTTAGGTAAATTTAACGCTTTAAATATCGCTGTTTGCATAAAAGTAGCCGAGTATTTAAATCTTAGTTTAGATGAGGTAAAAAATAGCGTTGCAAACTTAAAAAGTGTTGAACATAGATTAGAAAAAATTGAAGCAGGAAAAAAGCTCATCATTGATGATAGTTTTAATGGCAACTTTAAAGGAATGAGTCAGAGCTATGAACTAGTTTCGAGCTTTGAAGGTAGAAAAGTTATCGTTACACCAGGTATCGTTGAATCAACTAAACAGATGAATGAAGAACTTGGTAAACTTATAAATAGTGTTTTTGACCTAGTAATGATAACAGGCGAACTAAATGCCAACACTCTTAAAAGTGTGATAGATCAAAATAAAGTTATTATTATAAAAGATAAAGCAAATTTAACTGAAATTTTAGGGCAAGAAACTAGAGCAGGGGATTTGATACTTTTTTCAAACGATGCACCAAATTTTATTTAAGCTATTTTCTAAAAAGTAGCCTTAAAACTCCCAAAACAAACAAGATAATAGCTAAAATTTTAAAACCCTTATCAAGTAAAAGTATAAAAAACGAACTCATGATAAGGACAAATCCTATCATAAAAGAGCTTATCATCTCATCGGTAACTTTTTTAAAGTAGCTAAGTTGGAGTTTTGAAATTTGAGTTTCAAGCTCTCCAGAACTAACTTTATAAAACGAATCTTTCATAGCGTAAACCAAAGATGGCAACTCTTCAAGCTCATCAAAAACAGTCTCAATTATAGTATCTTTTTTGCCGATAGCTTTTGGTATGTTATCAACAAGGATTGGAAGGATATCTTTTATACCGTTAAAATTTTCTTTATAATTTGTCCCAAGACCTTCTATTATAGCACTTGCTCTAAGTATATAAATCGCCTCTTCAGGAAGTTTAAAAGGAAATTTTCTACTGTTATCAAGCAAATTAAAAGCAAGCTCTTGCATTGTGGTTTTGATTAAATTTTCATCTGAAAATATATCAAAAAACTGCTCAGTAAATTCTGAAAGTAGGCTAGTTGGAGTTTCGTAAGCTGAAATTCCAAGCCTTTTACAAGCTAATATATAACGTTCGTAATCCTTCTCATTAGCAGCTTTTAACAAAGATATAATAGATAAACGAGTATCACTACTTACTCTTTTAACCATACCAAAATCAAGCAAAACTAGCTGTGAATCCTTCGTAATAAGTAAATTCCCCGGATGAGGATCAGCATGAAAGAAGCCATTTATAAGCATTTGCTCAACATAAAAAAGAACTAAAGTTTTGATAACCTCATCTATATCGATATCAAACCGCTTGATATTTTCTATATCATCAAATCTAAATCCCTCTTCAAAGCTCATCACAAGCATCTCATCATTTGATAACTCTTTATAAGCTTTTGGAAATTTTACACCAAAATCTTTGTAAACCTCACTAAATTTCTCCAAATTTAGAAGTTCATTATCAAAACTAACTTCTTTGATTATCATACTACTAAACTCAGCTATAACAGCTTCAATAGAGTGTTTTGTGTAGTGAGAAAATAGAGGTTTAAGGATAACACTATAAATTTCACGAATTTTAATATCTTTTTTTACCCGGTTTTCAATCCCAAAACGTCTTAACTTCACAGCAACTTTAGTACCATCTTCAAGGTATGCAACGTGAACTTGCCCGATAGAAGCTGATGCTAATGGATTTATATCAAATTTAGCAAATTTTGATCTATCAACTACTTTTAAAACTTCCTCTTTGCTCATTGGCGGAAGTTTATCATGAACTTTTTTAAGCTCATTAGTATAAGCTGGTGAAAAAAAATCACTCCTAGAAGCTAAAACTTGAGCTAGCTTAATGAAACTAGCTCCAAGTTCATTTATAACGTTTGAGATTGCTGATGCAGGGATAGGACGTATAAAAAATATCCTATCCTTGCGTTTAATAAGTAAAAAAAATGTTAATAAAAGATGAAAAATCTTCCAACTTCTTGGAAGTTTAGGCTTTTTTATCAAATTTCTTGTCAATCTTTTTTTCAATTCTGTCTATATCATCTTTAGTGGCTAAATTTAGCTCACCTAAAGCTTGTTTAAGGCACTCTTTAAACTCATCCATATGCTCATTGTGCATATTTTCGCCTCTATCATACAAACCTTTTAAAAAAGTTTTGCTATCATCTTTTGAAATTTTACCAATATCTTCCAAAGCTTTAAGCTCTTTTAAAACTCTATCTTTAATTTCAAGTCCTGCTCCAGCACTTATATACAGCAAATCCCTTAACATTATCTACTCCTTTATTAGTCTTATAACCTCTCTTGCTATTGCAAGCTCTTCATTTGTTGGGACAACCAAAGCTCTTACTAGCGAATTTTCTTTTGTGATATATCTTATTTGACTACTTTTTATCTCATTGAGTGTAGGGTCAATTCTAACTCCTAAATGTAGTATTTTATCACAAATATCCTCTCTTAAATGACTATAGTTTTCACCAACACCAGCTGTAAAAAGTACAGCATCAACTCTTCCTATGACAGCAAAATATGAACCAATATACTTAATCAAACGATACATATACATACTATAAGCAAGCTTTGCTCTTTCGTCATTATCCTTTATAATGCGACTTTTAACTTCTCTAATATCATTTGTTCCACATACCCCCAAAAGACCACTTCTTTTGTTAAGTATATGATCGATCTCTTTTAAACTCATGCCTGACTGAGCTGATATATACTCCAAAGCTGCTGGATCGATATCACCACTTCTTGTACCCATCATAAGGCCTTCAAGTGGCGAAATTCCCATAGATGTATCTATGCTTTTACCACCTTTTATGGCTGTTGCACTTACGCCATTTCCAATATGTAAAGATACAGCATTGAAATTTTCTAACTTTATACCCATAAATTTAGCTGCTTCTTCGCTGATATACTTATGAGAAGTTCCATGAAAACCGTATTTTCTAACACTATATTTTTCATAAAGGTCATAAGGTATAGCATACATATAAGCGTATGGTGGCATTGTTTGATGAAATACAGTATCAAAAACGGCCACATTTGGAATTTCTTTCATAGCATTCATAACACTTTTTATTCCTGCTAAATGTCCAGGGTTGTGGAGTGGAGCTAAAGAGGATAACTTATCGATTCCTTCTATAACGTTATCATCTATGATAACTGACTTTGTAAAAAGCTCACCACCATGCACAACTCTATGACCTATACCCTTTATCTGATTTAAGTCAAATTTATCTTTTAACATAGTAAAGAGCACTTCAACGCCCTTATTGTGATCTTCTATAAAATCACTATTTTTTAAAACTTCACCTGTCTCAATAATTTCAATTTTAGTTTTTGAATTTTTAGTTCCTATCTCTTCAATAGCACCTTTAATTAAAGTCTTTTCACCATTCATATCAAAAATTTGAAATTTGATAGAACTACTTCCTGAATTTAAAACCAATATTTTCATTAACTTCCTTTATTGCTATTTGCTTGAATTGCGGTAACAAGAACTGTACTTACTATGTCCTCTACTAAACATCCTCTACTTAAGTCATTTACAGGTTTTTTAAGACCTTGTAAAATAGGACCGATAGCAACTGCTTTGGCTGATCTTTGAACTGCTTTATATGTGATATTTCCACTATTTAAATCAGGAAATATAAATACATTTGCCTTGCCTGCAACTAGAGAATTTGGCATTTTTTTAACCGCTACATTTTGACAAACTGCTGTATCAAACTGCATAGGCCCATCAACTTTATCTCCGAGCTCATTTTTAGCTATATAAAGTGCTTCCTTAACCAAATCAACACTTCTTCCAGTGCCACTATCTCCTGAAGAATAACTAAGCATAGCTACTTTTGGATCGATACAAAATGCACTAGCACTTTGAGCAGTCATAGTTGCTATTTGGGCTAAATTTTCTGATGTTGGATTTGGAATAATAGCACAATCAGCATAAACATGGACTCTATCATCTAAACAGATAAAAAATGCTCCACTTACAGATTTGATATCTCTTCTAGTTTTTATAATCTCAAAAGCAGGGCGGATAGTATCGGCGGTTGTTCCTACTGCTCCACTTACAACACCATCAGCCATATCAAGAAGTGCTAGCATTGAAGCAAAATAGTTTCGCTCTTTTACAATCTCTTTAGCTTTTTCTAAAGTAACACCTTTTTCTTTTCTTAAATTATAAAATCTAGTAGCAAACTCATCTTTTAAACTACTTGTTTGTGGATCTATAAATTTAGCACCAAGCAAATTCAACCCAAGCTCTTTAGCCTTAACTTTTATAAGCTTTTCATCTCCTAAGAGTATTATATTTAGTGCTTTTTTATTTAATAATATATCAGCAGCCTTTAAAACTCTCTCATCATCACTTTCTGGAAGAACTATCGTTTTCTCACTTTTTTTAGCTTCTTTATACAGTGAGTACTCAAATTTCACAGGCGTGACAATATCTAAAGATAGACTTTCTAACTCATTTTTAAAAATTTCAGGTTTTATATGAGCTATATCCATTGAAACTCTTTTTTTACTTTTCGTAAAATATAAATTTCCCTCTTTTATATACGCAAGAGTTTGTGCATTTAAAATTTCTTCAAATTCATACTTATAAATTTCTGGTTTTGACTTTTCGTTAAAAACTATTGGTATATTTAAATTTTTAGCTATCTTATCATTAAAAGTGTGAAGATTTTTATCACCAATAACTATAACGCTTTTATTTGAGCTAGCTAACTCTTCATATCTAGATATGATACTTAGTTCAAGATCTTTTGTATTATCTAAAGTGTTACAAAAGTTCTCAAAATTTATAAGCGAACTCTCTTCATCTCCGATAGGCTTAAAAATTGCAACATTGCCAAAAGCATTTTGTAACAAATTACTTAGCACCTCTAAACAACTTACATCGTTCTCTTCATAAGAGATAAAATATAAAGCATTATTCATAAATTCTCCTTCGCTATTTATTCTAGTTAAAGTTTAATAAATTAAAAATAAATTCAAAAATTCTTATTTTGCTAAATTTTAACTAAAAAACCTCATCCGCAAACTCACTAAATTTTCCCCTTACACTCATCTGTAAATCTATCGAAAAGATATTTATGTGCTTTGGCTCTAAATTTGCGAGCTTAAGCATGCTAGTTAGTCCGTTATTAAAGCGGTTAAGATAGAGATTGTCTATTTGACGGTTTGAGCCGATAATGATAACCTTGCAACTATTATCTAGTCTAGAAAGAATAAGCTGGGTTGTTTTGTTGGAGCTATTTTGCCACTCATCAAGTATAACAATAGCTTTACTTAACGTTCTACCCCGCGCCTCACCAGGCCAAAGAGTTTCTATAGAGTAACGTTTAATCAGCTCTTCAACCTTTTGTTTTACCGCCTCAGCATCGTTTTTATCTTTTTTAACTCCTCTTCTTACTATAAATTCCAAACTATCATAAATAGCCATATTATAAATTCTAAATTTCTCATCATTACCCGAAAGATACCCTACATCAGCACCTTTGTCTATACTTTCAATAGAATTTCTTACATATACAATCTTTTCATATTCACTCTCTCCATCATAACTATCTATCATTCTCATCGAACAGCTAAGAGCTAGCAAAGTCTTGCCTGTGCCTGCTTTTGCGTCAACTACATAAGCATCATAATAAGGATCAAGCAAAGCTTTAACAAGAAATTTCTGCTTAGTATTTACAGGCTTTACAACAAGCGATCTAAAATCATTTGGTTTTATAAAATTTAGTCTTCGACTTGATAAAATAGCATGTTTTTCTTTTCCTTTAGTGTCACGAAAAGTAACACTTTTTACAGCTGGTTCTAAATTTGATATTATAAAATTGTAATTTTCTTTCTCATCAATCTTATCACTATCATCAACTTCTATTATTGTGTGAAATTTAAGTTTAGGAATTTCACTTCTATCATCTCTCATTGTTTCAACAGATAAATTTTGAAATTTTGCAAACATCCTAGCGTATATATCAAGTGATATAAATTTGACATCATAGTAACGTTTGCTTAGAACTTTTTCAAGCTTACTAGCAGTTGAGACTATGAGTTTATCATTAAATTCTTTTAAATTTGAGTACTCTAAATTATCTTTATCATAACTCTCATTTGCAACTAACCAAATTTCAGCTCTATTTGCATCTTTAAGTCTTACAACTTTTAAATTTATCTTTTGAGTATCTTTGTCTTTGTATGTTTTTATACCTAGATCTTCACACTCAGCTATCTTTCTAGCAAACTCTCTTGCTTGATATCCAAGCTCGCCTGGATCGCGTTTTTTGTCCTCAAGTTCAAAAAGAACAACTTCAGGTATTACTACGATATTATCCATTCCTTGAGATAGTTTTTCTATATTAGAGACATCTGCTAAGACAACATTTGTATCAACTATATAAACCTTTCTTGCCACTTATTAGCTCCTTGGTAGTATTTAGTTTACAAATTTATAGCAAAACAAGCAAACTATAAGCATTATATTATGTTTAGATTAATGACTATTTTTATTACAACTTAAAACAATCTATCTTATAAAGATCATAAATTTTATAAACGTAAAACATCAAAAAATAGATAAAAACATACTTGATAAGATTGAAATTAGCAGATATCTAAGATCTAGGTATGACAAAATTTAATAAATTTATCATATCTTTTGTTTATTTTGCTACAATAATAAAATTTCAAATAAAAAGGTAAGACATGGCTAAACTTAACGGCTCGCAGATGATAATGGAAGCTTTAAAAGCTGAGGGTGTTGAAGTAGTTTTTGGCTACCCAGGAGGAGCTGCTCTTAATATATTTGATGAAACTTACAAACAAGATTATTTTGAGCTAATTCTTGCTCGTCATGAGCAAGCTTGTACGCATGCAGCTGATGGATATGCCAGAGCAAGTGGTAAAGTCGGAGTAGCACTTGTCACAAGCGGACCAGGCTTTACAAACACAGTTACAGGTATCGCAACTGCATATATGGACTCAATTCCGATGGTTATCATAAGCGGTCAAGTTGCTACAAGCTTGATAGGAACTGATGCTTTTCAAGAGATAGACGCAGTTGGCATCTCAAGACCTTGCGTTAAGCATAACTATCTAGTTAAAACTATCGAAGAGCTCCCTAGAGTACTTAAGGAGGCTTTTTATATCGCAAGAAGTGGAAGGCCGGGTCCTGTTCATATAGATATTCCAAAAGATATCTCAGCAGCAATTGGAGAGTTTGACTATCCTAAAGAGATCTCTATGAAGACCTACAAACCAACATATAAAGGCAACGCTAAACAGATAAAAAAAATATCTGAACTCATAGCTCAAAGCAAAAAGCCTCTTTTATATATAGGTGGTGGTGCAATAAATGCAAGCGATGAGATAAGAGAATTTATAGATATAACAGAAATTCCTGCTGTTGAAACTTTAATGGCACTTGGTGTTTTAAGAAGTGATCATGAGCTTAATCTTGGCATGGTTGGAATGCATGGTAAATACGCAGCAAATATGGCTATGAGTGAAGCTGATTTGATTATCGCTTTAGGAGCTAGATTTGATGATAGAGTTACAGGTAAGCTTAGCGAATTTGCTAAAAATGCTAAAATAATTCACGTAGATATCGATCCAAGCTCTATCTCAAAGATAGTTACAGCTGACTACCCTGTAGTTGGTGATATTACAAATGTTTTAAATGATCTAATGCCTCGTATAAAAGAGTTAGTTGATAAGTCTTGTTACCAAGACTGGAGAGAGACTCTTAAAAGATACGATGAAATACACCCACTTACCTATCAAGATAGTGATGAAGTACTTAAACCTCAATGGGTTATACAAGAAAGTGCTAAAATAGTCAACAACGAAGATACTATCATATCAACTGATGTTGGACAGCATCAAATGTGGGTAGCTCAGTACTATCCATTTAGTAAACCACGAACACTTCTTACAAGTGGCGGACTAGGAACCATGGGGTACGGTCTTCCTGCTGCTTTAGGAGCGGGCTTTACTTCTAAAGTTCCGGTATTAAATTTTAATGGTGATGGTGGTGTTTTGATGAATATCCAAGAGCTTCAGACATTAGCTGAAAATAACATTCCAGTTATTACCATAATCCTAAACAATAGTTTTTTAGGAATGGTTAGACAGTGGCAAACGCTATTTTACGAAGAGAGATACTCATCTACTGATCTTAATAAAAAACAGCCAAATTTTGCAAAACTTGCAGAGGCATTTGGTGGAGCAGGGTATATAATAACAACAAAAGAGCAATTTAGAGATGCTCTAAAGTCAGCCTTAGAGCTTAAAACCTTCAGCGTGCTTGATGTTAGGATAGATAGATATGAAAATGTCGTTCCTATGGTGCCAGCAGGCGGAGCTTTATACAATATGATACTAAAGTAGGGAAGAGTTATGGATAGAAGATTAATTTCAGTTGTAGTACTAAACGAACATGGTGTTTTATCACGTATAGTTGGGCTTTTCTCGGGACGTGGATACAACATAGACAGCCTTACAGTAGCGCCGATACCAGATAGCAATCTATCAAGAGTTAGTATCGTAACTAGCGGAGATGAAAAAGTTTTTGAGCAAATTGTTAAACAACTTCATAAGCTTATCCCTGTATATAAGGTAGTTGAAGCTGATGATTTTGTAGAAAAAGAGTTAGTTCTTATCAAAATTCCATTAGCTGAAAATTTAGCAGGACTTGATGCAGTTTTAAAATCCTATAATGGAAGCGTAGCAAACAGCGATGATAAAAATCTCATAATTATGGCAAGTGATGACTCATTGAGGATAGATAACTTTATAAAAACTATGAACAAATACAACCCAATAGATGTAGTAAGAAGTGGTTCTGTAGTTTTAGAAGTAAGAGAATAATCACACTAAGGTTTGTTAAGCCCTAAATTTAAAGGAGTTAAATTTTATAATGAAACTAAGTAAAATATCTGAAATTTTAAACATTAGTTTTAATGCAAATGATATAGAAATAGAGAAATTAAACTCGCTTGATTTGGCACAAAGTGGTGAATTAAGCTACTGTGATAGCGTAAAACACAGCTCTTTTTTAAAAAATACATGTGCAAGTGTAGTCATGATAACAAAAGAGCTTATAAATTTTATCCCACAAAACACAATTGCTTTAATCCACCCAAATCCTCATCTTGCTTTTGCTATACTTAGTAAATACTTTGCAAAAGAACTCATAAGAGATAAAAAAAGAGCGTTGGTTAGTGATTTTGCTAAAGTTATGGATAACGTATATATAGGATCAAACTCAAAGATAGCAAATAACACTCTTATAATGCCTGGAGTTTATATCGGTGATGATGTAAATATAGGCGAAAACTGCACAATTCATCCAAATGTTGTCATTTATAATGATACTGTTATAGGTGATAATGTAGAAATTCATGCAAACTCAGTCATAGGAAGTGATGGATTTGGATATGCACATACAAATGATGGAAAACATGTTAAAATTTATCACAATGGAAACGTTATCATAGAAGATAACGTTGAGATAGGAGCTTGCACAACAATAGATAGATCCGTCTTTAAGTCAACTATTATAAG
>JAAYFN010000014.1 GCA_012728225.1 Campylobacter sp. | reverse complement strand
TTGTTTAAAATAGGTGACTTTGATGAGCTTGCAAAAAAGCTTGAAAAGCTAATGAGTAGTGATGAGCTTATAGATAGTTTAGTAAAAAATGCAAACATGAGTTTAGATGAGTTTAGAGTTGAAAATATCTATAAAAAATGGGAAAGCTTTATAAATAAAACAGTTAACAAGCCACTAAAAAAGGATAAAAAATGAAACGTCTATCACTTTTTATATACTCAATGGGTGGTGGCGGTGCTGAGCGAGTTGTATCAAATTTACTTCCTAAATTGTGTGAAAGCTATGAAGTTCATTTAGTTATGATGAATGATACTGTTGATTATGAAATTCCTAAAAGTGTGCAAACTCACTACATAGAAAACTCAGCTCCTTTTGAAAACGGCATTAAAAAGCTTTTAAAACTTCCTTTTTTGGCAAATCGCTATAAAAAGTTATCTCAAAATTTAGGCATTGAAATTCACTTTGTTTGGATGGTAAGACCTTGTTTTATCTCAGCTATAGCTAGAAGTATAGGGCTAAAAGGGCTTTTTATATTTAATGAATGCTCAACTCCAAGTGTTTTGTATAAAGAGTCAAATTTTAAGTCAAAGGTTAGTAAATTTTTGCTTAAAAAACTATATCCAAAGGCTGATTATATACTACCAAATTCTTTAGAGAGTTTAGAGGATTTGGCGTTAAATTTTGGGATTTCAAGACAGAAAATGAGTGTTTTATATAACGCTACAGATCTAAATTTTATAAACAAAAAAGCAGATGAGTCTTTGGAATTTAAAAAGCCATTTTTCTTAAGTGTTGGGCGTTTAGATGAGGGTAAAAATCACGAACTTTTAATTAGAGCTTTTGCTAAGCTTAAAAGAGATGATGTTGACTTGATCATACTTGGTGAAGGAATTTTACGTCAAAATTTAGAAAATTTAATTAGCGAGCTGGATTTAAAAGAGTCGGTATATCTTCTAGGATTTAATGCAAACCCCTACAAATACATGGCAAACTGCATCTCTTTTGTCTTTGTATCAAAATTTGAAGGATTTTCAAACGCACTTATAGAGGCTTTAGCATGTGGTGCTTTTGTTATTTCAAGTGAGCATAAAAGTGGGGCAAGAGAGCTTTTAGGAGATAATGAGTGGGGAGTTTTGGTTCCGGTTAATGATGAAGAGGCAACTTTTAAAGCTATGCAAAAAGCTCTAGATGATAGAGAGTGGACTAACTCATATAGAGCAAAAGCAACTAAAAGAGCAGAGTTTTTTGATAGATATAAAATTTCAGAAAATCTTATGGAAAATATAGAAAACCTATATAAACTCCACTATAAGCACTAAATTTATCCAAAATTTTACTAAAAGTGGCTAAAATAAGGGGATTAAATTTAGTATTAGGAATTTCATGAAAGATATCAATTTTAATAGTCGTAGATGGCTTGTTGTTTTTATATTTATAACTTTTGCATTTGGTGTTATTGCTAGATTATATTGGGTTAATTGGGCGTCAGAGTTTCCTGAACTGATTTATAATGACCAAGTAATGATAAACACAAACGATGGCTATGCATTTGCTGAAGGAGCAAGAGACCTTATAGCTGGATTTCATCAGTTAAATGATCTAAGTTATGTTTGGAGTCCATTGTCCAAGCTTACAGTGCTTATATACAAAATTACGCCATTTAGTTTTGAAACAATTATTTTATATATGAGTGCGTTTTTCAGCTCTCTTATCGTTATGCCAATACTTCTTATAGCTCGACTTTATAAAGCCACAGAAGCAGGAGTTATCGCTGCAGCATCGGCAGTTGTGGCGGTTAGCTACTATAACCGAACTATGGCTGGATACTACGATACAGATATGTTAAATATCGTTTTTGCGCTTTTTGTCTTATGGGGACTTATAAGAGTTGTTGTTAAGCAAGATAGAGGCTCTATCATCATCGCGCCGATTTTTGCTTTAGCATATTACTGGTGGTATCCTTCGTCATTTACGATTGTAGCGGCAATGACAGGAATTTTCTTTATATATACTTTGGTGTTTGAGAGAAAAAGTATCCAAAACTATCAAACATTGATTCTTTTAGTGCTTGCTCTCACAAGTATTTTAGTGCCTTTAAGGCTTGTTTTGATGATAGGACTATATGCTATATTTATGAAAAAAGATAGTAGAGATAGTCTTAAAATGACAGCTCTTTTGGGTCTGCTAGTAGGAATTATTTTTTTGGCAAAAGGAGGTCTTAACCCTATATGGTTTATGCTTAAATTCTACGTTATACGTGATACAGCTGAAGTTGTTAGTAGCTCTTTTTATTTTTTTAGTGTAAATCAAACTATACAAGAGTCGGGGAGTATGGCTTGGGAGTATTTTATGACACGTATAAGCTCTCATCCCTTTTTCTTTGTTTTAGGTCTTATTGGGTGTGTTTTACTCTTTTTTAGACATAAATCCTTCATTATCTCGCTTCCTATTTTAGGTCTTGGACTTTTATCTTATAAAGCAGGACTTCGCTTTACTATCTATGCAGTTCCTATCATGGCTTTAGGTCTTGGATATCTTATATATTATCTATTAGATCTTTTTAAGGTAAGAGGAGCTCTTAGACTTTCAGGAATTTTTGCTTTAGCTATACTTTGTGTTTGGCCAGCTTTAGGACATATTAGATGGTATAAAAGCCCAACTGTATTTTTTAGTTCAGAAGTTGCGGTGCTTGATTATCTTAAAAGTATAGCTAATAGAGAAGATTATGTGGTTGCGTGGTGGGATTATGGTTATCCGATACGTTACTATTCAGATGTTAAAACATTAATTGATGGAGGAAAGCATTTAGGCGATGATAATTTTCCAGTTAGTTTTGCTCTTTTAAAAGATGGAGTAAGTTCAGCAAATATGAGCAGGTTAGCCGTTGAGTATACTGAAAGATCTTTTTATGATAAAAATATCAGCTCAATTTTAGATGAAATGTTAAAAAACTACTCAATAAGTGATGTTAATGATTTTCTAATAGGGCTATCTATTAAAGATTTTACTTTGCCACAACCTACAAGAGATATATACTACTATCTTCCAAGGCGAATGATAAGTATATTTAACGTTGTTAATCTATTTTCAAACATTGATCTTGCCACAGGAAAGAGCTTTGCTCAGCCATTTTTCGCCTCGGCTTATTTCGCAGAAAATACAAAAGATGGTTTAGTTTTAGATAATGGTGTGATGATATCTAATGATATGAAAACTATAACTTTAGGCTCACAAAATATATCTATACGAAGTTTTTATGAGACTAAATTTAATGAGAAGCTAGAATTTTCATCAAATGAGACGATAGTTGATCCTAATGGACTTATAAACATTATTGTTTTAAATGATGGTATGTTTGTGTTAGCTGATAACCAGATATTTAATTCAACTTATGTGCAGTTATTTATGCTTGAAAGGTATGATCCTGAAATTTATGAAATAGTTATTTCAACTCCTATGGCCAAAGTTTATAGGCTAAAGAGATGATTTTATGAGCTGTT
This sequence comes from Campylobacter sp., assembly GCA_012728225.1. Taxonomy (GTDB): domain Bacteria; phylum Campylobacterota; class Campylobacteria; order Campylobacterales; family Campylobacteraceae; genus Campylobacter_B. The sequence goes on along the minus strand of JAAYFN010000014.1, from coordinate 74 downwards.
TGTAAATTTAAGCTTGAAATTTAAAGGGAGAATTTATGGCTAGAATTGGTTTTTTAACTCATAATGATATGAGC
>JAAYFN010000013.1 GCA_012728225.1 Campylobacter sp. | reverse complement strand
TCAAAAGTGATATCTATAGAAAAAGGTGAGATATTAAGTCAAATAGATTTTTCTTTTATAGATGGTATTATAAGCTCAATTATTACCACAAATGCCCTAAATGCATTGGATATCAAAGAGCAAGAAGAGTTTTTATGGTTTGTAAAAGCCAATGAAGTAAGTGTAAGAGCCTAAATGCTAGAAGAGAGTTTTTTACAAACTATGATGCTAACATTTAAGTTAGCAGGTATTACAACACTTATTTTACTCTTTATTGGTATTCCTTTGGGGTATTTTTTGGCATATACGAAGTCTATTTTCAAACCAGCTATTGAAGCACTTGTTTCTATGCCGTTAGTGTTGCCACCTAGTGTGTTAGGCTTTTATATGCTTGTTTTTTTCTCACCCAAAGATGGTTTTGGCAAATGGCTTGATGAAATGTTTGATCTAAGATTTGTGTTTACATTTGAAGGTTTAGTTGTTGCATCTATTATTTTTAGTTTGCCATTTATGGTTCATCCTATCCAAAATGGATTTAGCTCAATACCAAAAAACCTCAAAGATGCAGCCTATACACTAGGCAAAAGTAAGCTAAATACTATGTTTAAGGTGCTATTACCCAATATGAAATCATCTATTTTAACAGGTATTGTTATAGCTTTTGCTCATACAGTAGGGGAGTTTGGAGTAGTTTTGATGATGGGAGGAAATATAGCAGGACAAACAAGAGTAGCTAGTATCGCTATTTACGATGAGGTAGAAGCACTTAACTACTCATTGGCAAATCAATATGCATTGACACTTTTTATAGTCTCTTTTACTATACTTATAACAGTATATGCTATCAATAAACACTTTTTAAAGGCGAGATTTTAATGTTTGAGATAAGTTTAAAACACAAACTTCATGGTGCAGATGGAGATATATTTTTGGATATTAATACCTCTTTAAATAGAGGTGATTTAACTGTTCTTTTTGGACAAAGTGGTGCAGGAAAAAGCACTATTTTAAAGATGATAGCAGGTTTGATTGAACCAAGTGATGGCAAAATAGTTATAGATAAAGAAGTTTGGTTTGATAAGAAAAACAATATCTCTCTTCCAGCCCAAAAGCGAAAAGTTGGATTTGTTTTCCAAGATTATGCACTTTTTCCAAATATGAGTGTAAGACAAAATCTCCTTTATGCACTAGAAGATAAATCTCAAACTAAAAAAGTTGATGAGATACTATCACTAATGGAGCTTACGAGCTTAAAAGATACAAAACCCTCTTTTCTTTCAGGTGGACAACAACAACGGGTTGCTTTAGCTAGAGCTTTGGTTAGAGAGCCAAAAATTTTATTACTTGATGAGCCGTTATCGGCACTTGATTTTAACCTAAGAGCTAAGCTTCAAGATGAACTATTGAAAATTCAAAAACATTTTAATATCACCTCTTTTTTGGTAAGTCATGATATAAGTGAGGTTTTTAAATTAGCAAATTTTGTAATTGAGTTAAATAAAGGAGTTATTAGCAAACAAGGAACTCCATATGAGCTTTTTTCAAAAGAAAATGTTAGTGGTAAATTTAAATTTACAGGAGAGATAGTAGGAGTTAATAAAAGTGATATAGTTTATATTGTAAATATTTTAATAGCACAAGATATAATCAAAGTTATAGCTACAAAAGATGAGATAAAAGAGTTACAAATAGGCGATAAAGTAATAGTTTCATCAAAAGCTTTTAATCCTCTTATTATCAAAATATAACATCTGTTTTTAACATATTTAAATTTTATCTATTTTAAGGTATAATCTTGCACGTTAATTTATTTTAATAAATATAACTTTAAAAATAGGAGTTTAAATGACAAAAATTTTGCTAACACTTTTTATTGGTGTTATGTCAGCTTTTGCCAGTGTCCCACAAGAGGTAGCACCAGTTTTTCCTGATCTAACCATGACTTGGCTTGGGATATCTTTACTTGTAATATTTATTGTAGGATATTATTTTATTGCAACTGAAGATAAATACCATGTAGATAAAGCAAAACCAGCTTTATTTGTAGGTACCTTTATGTTTATGTTGATAGGTTTTTATTATGTTTTAAATGATTTAGATTTAAATATTATCTCTTATGATATAAACCATCTAGTTTTTGAAATAGCAGGAATATTTTTCTTCTTA
>JAAYFN010000012.1 GCA_012728225.1 Campylobacter sp. | reverse complement strand
CGCTATACCAAAACGATCACTTCCATCTATCATGATGGTATTTACATTTGACATATGAATTCCGCTCTCAACTATACTTGTACAAAGTAACAGATCATACCCACCTTCCATGAAATTTAAAATTTCACTCTCTGTGGTTTTCTCATCGATTTTTGAGTGAAGTATAAGTATCTTTAAATTTGGTAAAATTTCTAAAAGTTTAGATTTTATACTTTCCATATTTGCTATGTGATTATGCACATAAAATATCTGACCACCACGCCTTAACTCACGTAAAATTCCCTCTTTTACAAGCTTGGGATCCCACTCTTTTACACTCGTTCTAACATCTTGTCTCTCCTTAGGAGGTGTTGTAAGTGTGGAGTAGCCTTTAAGAGTGCTTAAAGCCATATTAAGACTGCGAGGTATAGGTGTTGCGCTCATACTTAAAATATGTGAATTTTGAGATATATTTTTTAGTTTCTCTTTTTGTTTAACTCCAAATTTATGCTCTTCATCTATGATAACAAGACCTATATTTTTTGCATTCAAATTAAGAAGTGCGTGCGTTCCTATGCAAACTAAAGGTGTGCCTTTTTCAAGCTCAGCTTTAAGTTTGTTTTTGCTAGCTGTAGGGGTAAATCTATCATACCTATAAACAGCAATACCAAAATTTTCAAACCTTTGAGTTAAAGTTTTATAGTGCTGTGAAGATAAAAGCGTTGTTGGTACGAAAAATAGAGCTTGATAACCAGATCTTATTGTCCAAAACAAAGCATTCATCGCAACTTCAGTTTTACCAAAGCCAACATCACCACTTAAAAGTCGCTCCATCACCTTACCACTTGCTAAATCCGCTCTTATATCACTTATCGCCATCTCTTGATCATCAGTAAACTCAAAGCCTGCTACACTTACAAACTTAGCGTAATCCTCTTTGTTATAATAGATCTTTTTGCCCTCTATAAGTGAACGTTTTGCGGCTAAATCTATAATCTCTTTTGCAATAGCAAAAAGCTTAACACGAACTTTCTCTTTAATCTTAGCAAAACTACCTTTTCCAAGTCTATCTAAGCTTGCCACACCGCCACTTGAGATGTAGCGATCTATCATATTTAAATTTTCAACTGGCAAAAGTAGCTTATCACCACCTTGATATAAAATGCTTACAAACTCACGCTGTGCTCCCATAACTTTGGCTTTTTCAAGACCACTAAATTTGCCTACTCCATAACTTTCATGAACTACAAAATCCCCCTCTTTAAGCTCGTCTATAACGATACTTGGGCGTTTTTTACGTTTTTTAGAAATTGGCTTGTTTAAAGAGATGATAAGTTCGTTTTTACTTACTAAATTTAGTATCAAATCACTCTTTATAAGAGTTAAATTTTCACTATTTTTTAAGTCAAAACTCTCAAAAATAGAGCTATTTCTAGCTAAAATTTTGATTTTTTTATCACTATGAAATGTTAAAAGCTCTTTAGTAAAAGTTGTATTTAAATTTCTAAACTTAACAGGCTCAGGCAAGACTTCAAAACTCTCATCAAATTTGTTCGTCGCAATACTTGTATACTTCTCTAAGTAACATTCAAAACCATCTATAACCCAAAAACCAAGAGAATTTATATCGTTAATAAGCGAGTTGGTATCTAAATTTTGTGCTTTTTTGTTTACACTTTCCCACTCTTTTGAGTTAAGACTTGCTATAAATGGCGTTATGTCCACTCTTTCAAGCTCTCCACTGCTACTTAACTGAGTGGCTGGATCAAACTCTTTAATGCTTTCTATCTGATCAAATTCAAGTAAAATTCTAAAAGGACTCTCATTTGCAACTGGAAATATATCGATGATTTCACCACGAAAACTAACTTCTCCGCTCATCTCAACGATATCAACTACTTCATAACCAAAGTTTATCATCTCATCTTTAAGTCTGCTTATATCAACACTTTGTCCAAATTCTAGACTTTTAACACTTAGATGTTTTTTAGTAGGAAGCTTGTGAAGTATCGTATGAAATGGCGATATGATAAGCTTTTTAACACTTTTAGAGTTATAAAATTTACTAAGTTCTCTACTTATAACAACAAGTTCATCACGATAACTTCTTAGATCATCACCGACCTCAGCTCTAAAATCAGGCAATATAAATGTATCAAAACCTGCAAATTTTGCAGCATCTGAACAAATTTCTGCCTCTTTATCGTTTTCACATATTAAAATATCTCGGTTGTTTTCTAAAAAATACTCATAAACTTCTGCTTGCATATACCCTCATCTAAAGCTCTTCTACTGCCGTAGCAACAGCACTCCATGGAACTTTTCGCTCTTTATAAAAAATATTATCAAAATGGATAAAATTTACAGGATCTAAACTGTGATCAAGAAACCTAACCTCATAGTGTAAATGTGGGCCAGTGCTATACCCAGTGTTGCCTGTATAGCCGATAAGAGTTCCTTTTTTAACCCACTCGCCAACCCTTTTTACCACACTTTGCATATGAGCAAAACGTGTTTCAAAACCGAAATTATGCACGATAATGACTAAATTTCCATATCCAGTACCCGAATCTCCTGCAAATTTTACAAATCCATCAGCCGTCGCATAAGCAGGTGTCCCGATACTAGCCCTAAGATCTATGCCATCGTGAAAACGCTCAAGCCCACTTATAGGATGAACTCTATCACCATAATCCCCCGTAATACCTAAATTTTGGACAGGCCAACCATTTGGCACCAAGCTAGTAAATTTACCTTTATCATAAATATTTAAACTTTCACTCTCTTCATAATTTTCTAAACTTATGTCTTGAAGTGCTAGTATAAGCTCTAAATTACTAAGTTCTTCTCCACTTTGATCAAACTCTTTAGCTAAATTTGACCTACTTTTTTCTAAACTTTTAACTCTTTTTTTTAGCTCTAAATTTTGGGTATAAAGTTCTTTTGATAACTTTAAAAGATCTTCATTTTTAATCTTCAAAGTAACGCTTAAAATGATAAAAAATAGAAATATAAGTGCAAGCAAAAGCACTGTAAGCTTTAAATTTCTCCTAAAATTTGGTGAAAACTCATACTTTTTACTACCACTAGCGTCTGTAAAATTAAGATAAGTTTTCATTTTCTAAAAACTCCTGAACCAACATAAAGGAGCCAAATACGAGATAGTTTTTCATCTTTGATAAAGCAGTGAAATTTGAACATTTAATCCCCAATAAAGCACAAACTTTACTTATCTCATCACTTGCGAGTTCTCTATAACTACTCTTATAGTGATAAATTTGAACTTCTTCTACAATAGGTTTTAATATTTCTAAAATTTTAAAGAAATCTTTATCTTTAAAAGAGTTATAAATCAGCACTACTTTTTGGTCTTTAAACTCCCTAAGTATCGCTCTTGCACCATCTTCATTATGACCTACATCAATAGTTAAATTTGGCGCTATACGTTCACATCTTCCTCTTAAATTTAGCTTTTTCAGCTCACTTAAATCAAGCTCTAAATTCAAAGCTTTAAAACCTGCACAAGCTAAAGTTAAATTTGATATAAGAAAATTTGGAAGGTTAAATTTATCTGAATATCTATAAATTTGCTCTTTATCTTTATTAGTTAAATTATCACTTGCAAAACTAAGTTGTGAGCCTTTTTGCTTAGCGATATCTTTTGCTATTTTAGTTGGAATTTTACTCATATCATCGTTTAATATAGCTAAATTTGACATAGCATTTAGTTTAGTGATGCTTATCTTTTCAAGTGTATCACCTAAGATATCAATGTGATCCATACTAATGGGCGTAAAAAGCGAAAGTCGTTTATCAAACTGATTTGTAGAGTCAAACTCTCCTCCCATCCCCGCCTCAAATATCACATACTCACACTTTTGAAAAAGCACAGCCGCTAAAAGAGTTGCATATTCAAAATAACTAAGACTCTCTTTAAATTCATCTGATAGTAAAGCTTGCAAAGTATCATGAGCCCTGTCTAGATCTTCGTCGCTTACAATACTAGAGTTTGTGTAAAATCTCTCTTTAAATTCAAAAAGATGAGGACTTGTAAAATGTCCTACTTCATAGCCATAAAGTTCTAAGATTTGAGCTAAAAACCGCCCTGTACTTCCCTTGCCGTTGCTTCCAACTATATGGATAATATCACCCAAATTCAGAGCATGTTTAACACTCTTATAAGCTCTAGGAAAACGATCAAAATCGATTTTCTTATAAAAAAGTGGCTTATTTTCTAAATAACTACTTAGATTCAGTTTTATATCCTTGCACAGCTAAAGCTGCCAAAAACTCATCAAATGCTTGCATTGAAGCATTTTGTATGGCATCATATCTCTCTTTATCACTTATAACTGAGCTTGTATCACGTGACTTTTTAACAAGTCTTGTCACGCGAAAATCATGATCTCCACTTCCTAAGATATTTAGCACTCTGCCATCACTAAGTTGAGTTTGAAATTTTAGAGATAAATTTGCTTTGTAACTTGTCACATATCCATATTGGTCATAAGTTTGAGCTGAGAATTTAAGAGATTTAATACTTACTAAAATCTTACTTTGAGCAGATTTTTCATCTGCAAGCGTTCTATGCAAACGATACACTACTCCTTCTCTAACTGCATCTTTTATAGCAACTGTGTTTTGTGGGTCAATTTTGCTCATAGCAACATCAACAAATACACTATCACCTAGTATATTTTCAGATACTCTAGCAACTAGAAGATAACCACAGCCAACTATAAAAATAGCAACAAACACAAGTATAAGTTTTCTCATTTTATCACCAAATTTACAAGCTTATCTTTAACATATATCTCTTTTAATACTGTTTTTCCTTCTAGCCATTTTGCTACTTCAGCCTTTGCGATAGCTAAAATTTCATCTTTATCAACGCTTGCATCAACCTCTATCTGGGCTCTTTTTTTGCCATTTATAGTAATAGCTAAACTTATAGTATCTTGAGCAAAAACCTCATCTTTTATAGCTATATCAGTAAAATTTGCTCTTTTAAATAAATTTTGGCTAAGTTCATTTGCTATATGTGGGATTATAGGTTCTAATAAATTTAAGATGATAAAAAATCCTTCAGTTAAAACATCTTTGTTATCTTGAGAATTTAAAGCATTTAAAGCTTCCATGCATGCAGCAATAAGAGTGTTAAAAGCAAATGTTTTATTATAAACATCTTCACCTTTTTCTAATGCCTCGTAAACTTTAAGCCTTGCATATTTCTCCTCTTTATTTAAAGAGCTATGTTTGATATCTGGAATTTGTGTAGTTTCATAAACATTTTGACTTCTATCACATAGACGATTTATAAATTTATAAGCTCCTTCAACTGCACTATCATTCCATTCAAGCTCTTTTTGTGGTGGTGCTGCAAATAGTATAAAAAGTCTTGCTGTATCAGCTCCGTATTTTTCTATAAGCTCATCTGGATCAACAGTATTTCCTTTACTTTTACTCATCTTAGCGCCATCTTTAAGTACCATTCCTTGTGTTAAAAGATGAGAAAAAGGTTCACTATCCCTTAAGTATCCAAGGTCACGTAAAGCTTTTTGAAAAAATCTAGCGTAAAGCAAATGAAGTATAGCGTGCTCTATTCCACCGATATATTGATCCACACTCATCCAGTAATCAACACTTTGCTTATCAAATGCCATATTCTCCCAAGTTTTTTCATCACTCGCAAATCTAGCAAAATACCAACTGCTTTGAAAAAAAGTATCAAGAGTATCTGTCTCTCTTGTAGCTACCTTGCCACATTTTGGACAGATGCAATGTTTCCAAGTAGGATGAGTATTGAGTGGATTTCCTTCGCCTGTGATTTTAACCTCCTCGGGAAGAGTAACTGGAAGATTCTTTTCGGGCACAAGTCCACAACTACCACAATGTACCAAAGGTATAGGAGCTCCCCAATACCTTTGGCGACTAACTCCCCAATCGCGAAGTCTATAATTTATAACTTTTCTACCTATATTTTTACTCTCAAATTCAGATATTATAGCTTCTCTTGCCTTAGCTGAACTAAGAGTTGTAAACTCTCCTGAGTTTACTAAAATCCCATCCTCAATAAACGCCGCATTTTTACTACTTTCATCATTACTTTCTTGAGATGACTTAATGACAACTCTAACATCAAGGTTAAATTTACTAGCAAACTCAAAGTCTCTTTCATCATGAGCAGGAACTGCCATAACAGCACCATCACCATAATCAGCCAAAACAAAATTTGCTATCCAAACAGGAATTTTTTCACCAGTTAAAGGATGAATTACATATAAGCCTAAAAATGCACCTTCTTTATCTTTTTCTTGCCTTTCTCTAAGACTTTGACTAAGTATCTCTTTAACCTTTGTCTCTGTTTTATCGTCAAGAAGTTTTTTACTAAGGAGTTTTTTTACAACTGGATGCTCGGGAGCTAAAGCTGTGTAACTAACACCATATATAGTGTCAGCCCTAGTAGTAAAAACTTTAAATCCTGGAATTCCGTCTACCTTTTGAGCACTCTCTTTATCAAATTTAAAACTAAACTCCAAACCACAACTTCTACCTATCCAGTTTTCCTGCATAGTGATAACTTGGGCAGGCCATTTTCCTTCTAAATCTTTTAAATCCGCTAAAAGCTCATCAGCATAATCTGTAATTTTAAGATAGTAGCCTGGCATCTCACGTTGCTCTACTTCATGCCCACAACGCCAACATTTACCATATTCAACTTGCTCATTTGCTAAGACGGTTTGATCGTTTTCACACCAATTAACAATCGCATTTTTACGGTAAATAAGCCCTTTTTCATACATCTTAATAAAAAATTCTTGCTCCCACCTAGTATAAAGTGGATCTGACGTAGAAAATAGACGTTTTTTAGAAAAACTAAGCCCTAAGCTATCAAGTTCTTTTATCATATAATCGATATTTTCATAAGTCCATTTTTTAGGATGGATACCATGTTTTATAGCTGCGTTTTCAGCAGGCATACCAAAACTATCAAAACCTAATGGATGAAGTACGTTAAAGCCTTTTTTACGGTAATATCTAGCTAAAGCATCTCCAATGCTGTAATTCCTAACGTGTCCCATATGAATTCTTCCACTTGGATATGGGAACATACTTAAAATATATTTCTTAGGCAAAGTATAGTCATTTTTTGGCTCAAATTCTGCATTTTCTAACCAGATTTTCTGCCATTTTGACTCTATTTGCTTTGGGTTATATGACATCTATTCTCCTAAAAATCATCTTTATACTTAGCAGCTTCAATAATAGTTAAAACTATAGAAAAAAAGTTACATAAAAAAGCACCTATCATAAGTGAATATATAATATCTCCTTTTTCTGGATAAATTATGTATATTATAAATGCCGGTATAAGATGTAAATCAGCTACTACCGAACTTGCAAAAAGTTCGGTTGAAATAGCACTCCTAACTCCTATTTTAAGCAAAGTTGATATAAGGTTAACACTAGCCGCCACAAAAAGTGCTATTGCACTTGACGCATAAAAATAACCCGCTATCGTAGTAAAGCTCATAAGTGTGAAAAAAATATGTACAACTCTACCCCAATTCATTTTATAAAGAACCTCTCTCGTACATTGCGCGCATCTTCTCTTTCTCTTTTTTACGGCGTTTTTTCTCAGCCAAACCTGCTATATATTTTACTACATTAAACCTAAACCATAAAAGAGCTTGTACAGCTATAAATATCGAACTATATGTTCCTATAAATATACCAACTGTCATAATAGACGCAAAATTATGTATCATATCTCCACCAAAAAAGAAGAGAACAAGTACACTTATAAGAGTACTAACAGATGTCATAATAGTTCTTGATAACGTTCTTGAAACGGCCTCATTCATAATCTTTTTGAGATCTTTTTCATCATTTTCTTGGATACTCTCTCTGACTCTATCAAATATAATAATAGTATCATTTAATGAATACCCTATAACCGTAAGTATAGCTGCAAGAGTATCAAGATTTACATCGATACGCATCAGCGAAATAAAGCCTAAAACTATAACAATATCGTGAATTTCAGATACTATCGCTGAAAAAGCAAATCTCCACTCAAAACGGACTCCTATATAGATAAGAATTCCTAAAAGTGAGACAAGGATCGCCATAAAACCACTCTTTTTAAGTTGTTCACCAACTTTTGGTACAACTATATCAATTTTTCGTACCTCAAAATTTCCACTATCTTTAAGTATTTGAGTTATTCCTAGTCCAACATCAGATCCAAGTGATTCATTTGAACTTGAATAACGTATAGTTATCTCTTCATCACTTCCAAATTCTGTTACACTTGCACCTTCAATACCAGCTTTAGTTAATCTATCTCTAATATCACCTAAAGGCGCTATGGAGTCATATTTAACTTGAACTAAAGTTCCACCTGAAAAATCAATACCAAGCTTAAGTCCTTGTGTTCCAAGTAGTATAAGTGAGCCAACAAAAAGAAGGATTGATACAACTAAAAAGATATAACGAGCGCCCATAAAGTCATAAACTTTACCTTTATCAAATATTTGCATTTGCACTCCCTTTTATCTTATAACCAAACCAAAGTTTAGAATTTTTGCTTTTTTCTATATCTGGAGTTAAAAAGTCAAAAATTCCATGTGTTCCAATTATAGCCGTTATCATAGAAGCAATAATTCCTATACCCATAGTTACAGCAAAACCCTTAACTGGTCCTGAACCATATGCATATAGCGCAGCTGAGGTGATAAGACTTGTTAAGTTTGAGTCGATGATAGCACTCATCGCATTTTCATAGCCATTTTTTATACTTAACTTTACAGAATTTCCTTGCCGTAAAGCCTCTCTTATACGTTCATTTATAATAACATTGGCATCCACTGCCATTCCTACAGTAAGGACTATACCTGCCATACCAGGCAATGTTAAAGTAGCACCAAAAAGAGCCATTATGGCGATTAAAAATAGTATATTTATCACAAGCGCTATATTGGCTATGATACCTGCTAAACCGTAGTAAAATATCATAAAAGCCATTACTAAAACACCTGCTAAAATGAGTGCTACAGAGCTTTGTTTAATGCTTTCAGCTCCAAGGCTAGGCCCAATACTTCTTTCTTCTCCTAAAATTACAGGAGCAAGAAGTGCACCTGAGCGAAGTGCGATAGCTACATCCCTAGCCTCTTCAAGAGTAAATCCACCACTTATCATGCCACTACCACCACCTATACGCTCATTTATACGCGGTGCTGAGTAGACTTTATCATCTAAAACTATAGCAAGTCTTTCGCCAACATTTTCACCTGTAAAATCTCCAAATATCGCTGCACCTTCAGAGTTTAAAGTAAAATTTATAATCGGCTGATTACTATTTTGATCAAAAGCAACTTTAGCATCTATCATCATTGAGCCATCAAGTATGGGAATTTGTTTTATAACGTATTTAAAGCCTTCTATCTTAGCATCTTCTAAAATAATATCACCATATTGAGCTGCTTGAACATCACTCATATTTTGAGCTTGATCTTGTCTTTTACCATCAACTTACATAAGCTGTAAATGTGCTGATGTAGCTATAAGATCTTTAGCTCTTTGTTTATCTTCAGCGCTTTTTACGCCTGGAATTTCAACTAAGATATCATCTACGCCTTGTCTTGCTACTGTTGGCTCACTTAAACCAAATTGATCTATTCTGTTTCGTATAGTCTCTACTGCTTGATCTACAGCGTACTCTTTTGTTGATGCTGCTTCAGACTCAGTTAAAGATATACTCCATATCAAATCGTTTTTTTTAATATTAAGACCTTCTATTTTAGATAAGATAGAGTTAAATTTCGACTGCTCATCTGAATCTAAAATTTCAAACTCAAAACTCTCGTCGTGAATCATAAAATTTGTATATAAAAGACCATCTTTTTTAGCAGAGTAACTTACACTCGATGCGACTGATTTTATCTTTGAACTAACAGCTTCGTCAACTTCTACGTTTAGCACCATATGAAGTCCACCCTGCAAATCAAGCCCTAAATTTATCTTAGGGCCCTTTTCAAGCTGTAAAAACGAAGGAAGAGAGAAAATAAGCGAAAAAATAAAGGTAACAACCAAAATCCATAGCTTATAATTCATCCTTTTTGGTTTTTGTTTGGTTTTTTGCATAATTACTTCTTAGAACTCTCTTTTTTTGGAGTATCAGCATTGTTAGCTGGATCTATTTTATCTAGTTTTCTAGCAACATTTACTTTTGCAAGCTCTACTATTACGTCATCATTAAGCTTAACTGTGATAAAATCATCTCCAGTTTTCACAACTGTACATTTAAGGCCGCCAGTTGAGACTATTTTGTCTCCTTTTTCTAGCTCTGAGAGCATAAGAGAGTGTGCTTTAGCTTGTTTTTGCTGTGGTCTGATAAGTAAAAAGTAAAAAATTAAGAAAAAAACTATAAGAGGTAAAAATGACCCTAGTATGTTCCCTTGTTCCATATAAATCCTTTGTAAAAAATTTTATAAGGAAGTATTTTACCATAAATGAGATTATAAAAGGCTTTGTTATAGCTATTTTACTTTCAAATTTTATATTTTTTAGTTTTTTTGAAAATTTAGCTCTTGAATTTGTCTCTCCTTTTCTTGCTATAACAGGCTTTTACTTGCTATTTAAAGCTAATAGATGGGAATTTTATCATACAGGATTTTTTATAGGAATTTTATGGTTTTATTGGGTAAGTTTTAGCTTAAGATTTAGTCAAATGCCTTTTTTAATACCATTTGAAATAATTTTTTTTGGTGTAGTATATGGACTGATATTTTTAGTTTGTGGGTGGTTTAAAAATACCTTTCTTAGGGCTTTTTTACTTCTACTTTTGAGTTATTTTTATCCTTTTAATTTTAACTGGTTAAATTTAGAACTAACTTTGATATATGGGATATTTGAACCAAATTTAAGAGGTCTTGGAGCAGTTTTTTTAGCGATTATATCTTATCAAAAATTACCAAAATTTAGAACTTTAAGTGCGATTTTAATACTATGTTTGGCTATTCAGATAAAAGAGTGCGATATAAACTATCTTCCTTTTGAAACTAAGCTTGTTAGAACTGATATCCCTCAAAGCCTAAAGTGGGATGAAAATCAGATAAAACCTCAAAGCAATCAAGTTTTAAAAGAGATCAAAGATGGTATAGAAAACAGCTATAAATTTATAATTTTGCCTGAAAGTGCTATCGTGACATATCTAAATTTAGATGAAAGCTTAACTCAAACACTTAAAAACTACTCTTATCAAATATCAATTCTTCTTGGCTCAACTACATATGAAGATAAGAAATTTTATAACTCAACCTATCTTTTTAGTGATGGACAAATGAAGCGCTTTGATAAGCATATATTGGTTCCTATAGGAGAAGAAATTCCACTTCCAAATTTCATTAAAAATCCCATAAATAAGATATTTTTTGATGGAGGAACCGACTTTAGTAAGGCTAAAAGTTATAGTGATTACAAAGTTTTTAACATAAACATAAGAAATGCTATCTGCTACGAAGCAACTAGACCTGAAATTTACCAAAATAACCCAGATATAATGGTTGCAGTATCAAACAACGCTTGGTTTACGCCCTCAACTGAACCAAATTTTCAAAGCCTTTTTATAGAGTATCACGCCACAAAACACTGTACAACAGTCTATCACAGCGTAAATGGAAGTAACAGCGAGATAATAACTCCAAAAAGAATGTGGATAAAGAAATTTTTAACTAAAATTAACACTTATTTTGTGATTTTATCGTGCTATATCTTTTAAAACTTAAAAAATTTTATCTCTTAACCTCTTATAATCATAAGAGGTTAAAGCTATACATTTAATTTAACCTACCTAGCAAAAAAGCAAGTACAACAACAGCTATTACCATAAGCACTAAAGCTATAACTCTATTCATTTATTATCTACTCTAAAGCTTTTTTACTAAATTTCTAAACAGCTCCATAGAATCAAGTGCTTCCCACGGATAATTAGGATTTCCCACTTGTCCATTTGCCGCTACATCAGCATATAAAAATGTCTCTTTACTAGGCTTATCAAGTCCAAATTTCTCAGTTATCCATCTTGGAGTAAGTGGGAATTTTTCGGTAACAAAATTTGAAAGTATCTCGTCATCTATACCTTTAACATGCGTTCCCATTGTATCAATACTCACAGATGTTGGCTTTGCCAAACCTATCGCGTAACTTAACTGAACGATGCACTTTTTAGCAATACCACTTGCGACTATATTTTTAGCGATATAGCGAGCTGCATAAAGTCCACTCCTATCAACCTTTGTATAGTCCTTACTAGACTGAGCGCCCCCACCAATTGGTGAGTAACCACCAAAACTATCAACTATAAGTTTTCGTCCTGTTAGGCCACTATCATGCAAACTTGAGTGATTAACATATCTTCCTGTTGGATTTATATATATAGTTGTCTTGTCTTTATCATAAAGCTTGCTTGGTAAGCCTGTTTCATCGATAAGTTTTTCAACTATTTTTCTAACTTCTTTTATATCCATACTCTCAACACTTGGAACTGAGACTACGATAGTATGGATAGACTGAGGCTTACAGCTTTCAAAGTTATCTTTTGTACCATAATCAAGCGTAACTTGAGTTTTTATATCAACACCAAAAACATTAGGATTTTGTTTGGCAAAGTTATAAACCTTATCACAAAGTTCTCTTGCGTAAGTTATCGCTGCTGGCATATAATTAGTCGTTTCATTTGAGGCAAAACCAAACATTATACCTTGATCACCAGCGCCTATTTCGCCACTTGATTGATCAACTCCTTGTGAGATATCAGCACTTTGAGAATTTAAAAATACAAGCACTTTAACATCATCTGGATGCAAGCATTGCTTTTTTGTAAATGCTGGACTCCCATCATATCCTATCTTTATCAAAGCTTTTCTAACCATATCTTCATAATCTGTTTGGCTAAATTTCCTTGCTGATTTTATCTCTCCACCGATAACAACATTTTTGCCTGCAACAAAAACTTCGCTTGCTATACGGGCATTTTTATCATGGGCTAAAACTGTATCAACTATCGTATCAGCTATGATATCAGCACATTTATCAGGGTGTCCTGGACTTACTACCTCAGAAGTAAAAAGATACATAAATCTCCTTAAATATATAATTTTGCTACTATATCAAATTTATCTTAAAAGTTAATAAACAATATCTTATCACTAGCAATAATTTTGATAAATAACCATAAGTAAAAACTTTAAATTACTAAGAAATTT
>JAAYFN010000002.1 GCA_012728225.1 Campylobacter sp. | reverse complement strand
ATATCTATACACTTTAAGTGGGCTTGATACTAAGCTTTTCATACCTTTTTATAAACACTCTGTTTTTGATATGACTTTCTTTGCTATACTTTTTTGGACTTTAGTTATAGTAGCTAGCTCAAATGCGGTAAATTTAACCGATGGACTTGACGGACTTGCAACAATACCTTCTATTTTTGCCTTTACAACACTTGGAGCTTTTATATATCTTAGTGGGCATTCGCTTTTTAGTGAGTATCTTTTCTTGCCAAAAGTAAGTGGTTTGGGTGAAGTTACTGTGGTTTGTGCTTCTCTTATAGGATCTTTGCTAGGATTTTTATGGTATAACTGTCATCCAGCTGAAGTTTTTATGGGAGATAGTGGAAGTCTTGGGCTTGGTGCGTTTATGGGATATTGCGGTGTAATAAGTAAAAACGAAATTTTACTCATCCTTATCGGTTTTATATTTGTCGCTGAAACTCTAAGCGTAATACTCCAAGTTGGAAGCTTTAAAATGTTTAAAAAAAGAGTGTTTTTGATGGCTCCACTTCATCACCATTTTGAACTTAAAGGTTGGGTAGAAAACAAGATCATCATACGCTTTTGGACAATAGCTTTGATAGCAAACGTAATAGCTCTAGCATCTTTAAAATTAAGGTAACATATGAAAAAATCACTCTTTGGATACGGAAAAACAACTCGTGCTATAGCCTCTAAGTCTGGCGATACTTGGGATATATATGATGATAAATTTAACAAAATTAAAAAAGATGAGTTTGGAAACAGACTTCTTCCTATAAGTGAATTTGACCCTTTATTGAGCAAACTTGAAATTCCAAGTCCTGGCTTTATACCAACTCACCAACTTATCAAAAGTGCTAAAAATTTGATAAGTGAGTATGACTATTTTAAAGATACTCCCGCAACTAAAATTTCGATAAGTGGCACTAATGGTAAAACCACAACCACTCAAATGGTGCAGTTTTTGCTAGCTAAATACGGCTCAGTTATGGGTGGCAATGTCGGCGAACCTTTAGCAAATTTAGATAAAAATGCGAAATTTTGGATATTAGAAACAAGCTCATTTACTCTACACTATACAAAATTTACTGCTCCTAAAATTTACGCACTTTTGCCTATAACTCCCGACCATATAAGCTGGCATGGCTCAGCAGATGAGTATGAAAAAGCAAAGCTAAAACCACTTAGCATGATGGGTGAAAACTCCATCGCAATAGTTCCTCATAAGTACAAAAACAGACCAAGCAAAGCTAAAATTTATAGCTACAAAAATGAAGTTGAACTTGCTGAAATTTGTGGTGTGAACTTAAATGAACTTAAATTTAAAGTACCATTTTTAGAAGATGCTCTTCTTGCGCTTTGTGTAGCGAAATTTGCTGGCTGTGAAATTTGTACTAATAAACTTAATGAGTTTAAAATAGACAAAAACCGTATAGAAGAATTTCATGATACTAAAGGAAGACTTTGGGTAAATGATACAAAAGCAACAAATCTTGACGCTGCAGCAAAAGCCGTAAAAAGATACGCGAATATGAAAATTTATCTTATCCTTGGCGGTGATGATAAAGGCGTTGATCTTGAACCTCTTTTTGCAAGCTTTAAAGGGTTGAATTTAGAAATTTATTCCATCGGCTCAAACACAGATAAACTTATGAATTTAGCAGATAAATTTAACTATAAAGCTCATAGATGCGAGTTTTTAAAAATAGCTGTAAGTGAAATTTACAACTTTCTTAAAAGTGATGAAGTTGCTCTTTTAAGCCCTGCTTGCGCCAGTTTGGATCAATTTAACTCATATGAAGAGCGCGGAGAGAAATTTAAAGAGTATGTTTTAAGTTTATAAACTAATTATAGATTAACCAAATTTTAAGTTTGCTTTTTGTATAATTTCATTTCGCTTTTACCGTGGTTGGATAGCTCAGTCGGTAGAGCAGCAGACTGAAAATCTGCGTGTCGGCAGTTCGATTCTGCCTCTAACCACCATCCCCCAACACCACCTAACAAGCTCTTTTAATACAACAACTATAAGCAAATATTAAGTAAAGTTAACTTACAATAATCTAATAAATTTAAGATCAACAGTGAGCTATAGATAGATTATCTATAGCTTAAAATATAAAAATATCATAAATACCAACTCTTTACTAAATTTAACTAAAATTTAGTAAAATAAAAGGAGAGCTTATGGAAATTTTAAAAACAACTCTTTTAATGTGCGCATTAATGTTGCTATTTATATTTACAGGCTACGCGATAGCCGGTCAAACTGGTATGCTTATAGCTTTTGTTTTAGCTTGTGGGATAAACTTTTTTAGCTATTTTTTTAGTGATAAAATGGTCTTAAAACACTACGATGCTAAACCTGCAAATTCGGATTCAAAAATTTATAAACTAACTCAAGATTTAACCACTCGCGCAAATATTCCTATGCCTAAAGTTTATTTTATAAATGAGAATGTACCAAATGCTTTTGCAACTGGAAGAAACCCTAAAAATGCCGTTGTCGCAGTAACAACTGGGCTTTTAGAAATCCTAAATGACGAAGAGATAGAAGGGGTTTTAGCTCATGAACTAAGCCACGTAAAACACTATGATATCCTTACGGGCTCTATCGCTGCAGTTTTTGCAGGAGCTCTAGGTATGCTTGCTAAATTTGCTCAAGTTAATGCAATGAGAGGCAGAGGAGGTAAAAACCAAAACCCTATTGCTATGATTGCCGCTGTTGTTATCGTTCCGATTGTAGCAACTATTATAAAGATGAGCATTTCAAGAAGTAGAGAATTTGGAGCTGATAGAGGTGCTGCAATGATGACAAAAAACCCTTCTGCTCTAGCATCTGCTCTTACTAAACTAGAAAATTATGCAAAAAATGGTCGTATGCTAAAAGGTGCAGATGGCGCAACGTCTCATATGTTTATAATCAATCCTCTTAGTGGGGCAAAAGATAAAGTAAACAACCTTTTTAGAACTCATCCAAGCACCCAAAACAGAATAGATGCATTAAAAGATATCCAAAGAGAGCTTGTTGGGAGAAGTTAAATTTCGACTATAAGCTCTAAATTTGACTTTTAATTTTTTAGTCAAAACTATCTTTTATAAACTTAAGTGTTTTTGAGCTTTTAGATATAATGTTGTGTTATTAATTAAAAGGTTATAAATGCTTAAAAAGCTTATGTTTTATATATCTATTGTCGTATTTGGATATGCTATCTTTAAAAACCAAAGTTTTCTTGTGATATGTTTTGGTGTGTCTATATTTATCTATGCGATGGGTACACTTGAAAACGCTTTTAAACTCATGATGGGAAGTAAATTTCCACTTCTTCTTAAAAAATGCACCAATAACCGGTTTAAAAGCCTTAACTTTGGCCTATTTGCTTCCACAATAATGCAATCAAGTGGCCTAGTTTCACTTATATCCATATCTTTTTTAAGTGCCTCACTTATAACTCTTTCTACTGGGATAGCGATAATCCTAGGTGCAAATTTAGGAACTACAACCGGAGCTTGGATCATAGCTGGATTTGGACTAAAAGTAAATATATCGCAGTATGCTATGCCACTTGTTGTGCTTGGCGTTCTTTTAACGCTACATAAAGATAGAACATTTCAAGGAGTTGGATACTTCCTTTTTAGCATAGGAGTTTTATTTCTTGGAATAGACTCTATGAAAAGTGGTTTTGAAGGAATGGGAGAAGCTATAGATTTATCAAAATTTGCTATCATTGGTTTTAAAGGTGTTGTCATCTACTCTATCATTGGTGTTATAGCAACCATGATAATGCAAAGCTCTCACGCTACTTTAACTCTTACGCTTACCGCACTTGCTACAGGGCAAATAGGTTATGAAAATGCCATAGCCATAGCGATTGGTTCTAATATAGGTAGCACTATAATGTCCGTCATTGCAAGTATCAACTCAAATTCAAAAGGCAAGCAACTCATGCTTGCTCACGTCATATCAAACTGTACTACCGGAATACTTGCTATCATGTTTATTTATCCGCTAATGGATTTAGTTAAAGTAAGTGCTGATCTTTTGGGTATAAAAGCAGATGATTACACCCTTAAGCTTGCACTTTTTCATACTTATTTTAACCTAATTTTAGTAGCCATTTACTACCCAAATATAGATAAATTTGCCAAATTTCTAAGTAATAAATTCTCAAAAAAAGTAAATAACGACAAAGCTAGTATATTTTTACATGAGAGTGCTTTAGAATATTCAGATAGCGCTAAAGAGGTGCTTACAAAAGAACTTAAAAGACTTTTTAAACGAACTGGCAAAATAATAGCTAAAAGTATAAATGTGGATTTTATGTATATAAAAGATCAAAGCTTTAACCTAGATGCTATCATCAAAGAAAACAATTATCCTTTAGATATGGACTTTGACATAGAGTATGAGAGTAAATTTAAACCTTTATATAGTGAAATAGTAGAATTTAACCTCAAAGCAAGTGCAAAACAAAGTGATGAAAATATAAGAGTTTTTATGGATATAAGGAGAATTTGTCTACTTTTAGCGGGAGTGGTTAAAAATGCTAGAAATATCGAATCAAATTTTAACAAAACCATAGTAAGCGACAACAAGATACTAAAAGATAGATATGATGTTTTAAGGGTGGAAATAGTTCAAATTTTACGAAAAAGCTATAATTTTATCTCTAAAAATAGGCTAGAAGATGCTGATGAACTTCTTGAATATATTAAAAATGCTATCGAAAAGTATGATCAAGCTATATTTTCTTATGATTATAAAGGACTTAACTCTAAAGAGATAACTAGTTTGATGAATGATACAGCAATTTGCAAAGCTATAGTAGAAGAATTTGCTAAGATAGCCACACTTATTCAGTGCTATTCTAGTCAAGAAACAGATAATATAAATGAAAATATAGTAAATTTATAACACTTTTAGCTTTGATAGTTAATTTAAGAAGAAATTTAGCTATATGTTGTGATATTTTTCATATGATATACAAATTTAGAAAAAAGAGAAGGTATGAAAAAAATTGATTTTAAAAGCTTTTCAGTCGTTAGTTTAACACTTTTTGCTATGTTTTTTGGTGCTGGGAATTTTATATTTCCTCCATTTCTTGGAAATACAGCTGGAACTTCTACACCTATAGCTATCTTGGCCTTTTGTTTAACAGCAGTAGTCTTTCCTGTCCTTGGTATCGCAGCATGTGCAAAAGCTAGTGGTATGCATAACCTTGCGAGTCGTGTATCACGTAAATTTGCTATGGTCTTTGGTATAGGTTTACTTCTTATAATAGGTCCTATTTTTGCTATACCAAGAGCAGCAAATATGCCTTATGAACTTGCTATAAAGCCATTTTTAAGTACTGACTTATCGGGAAGTTTGATACCACTTTTTATCTACTCAGTCACTTACTTTATCATCAACTGGGCATTATCGATAAATCCAACAAAGATGATATCTACCTTAGGCAAGATTTTAACACCTATACTCTTAGTATTGATACTTTTACTTATAACATCATCTATCATAAATCCTATGCATAGCGGAGCTATACTAGAGCCAAGAGGCGGATATGCTATAAATCCTATCGCAACAGGTATCTTAGAAGGATATCAAACAATGGACGCTTTAGCTAGTCTTAGTTTTGGTCTTGTCATACTTCTAACCTTTAAACGTATCGGCATAAGTGATAACAAAGTTATAATAAACGCTACTATAAAAGCTGGAGTTTTAGCTGGAATACTCTTAGCTATCATATATATAAGCTTATCATATATAGGGGTAAGCAGTGCTCATTTGATACCAAATCCACAAAATGGTGCTGAAATTTTAACTGTTGCAACCAACTATTTTTATGGTAAATGGGGTGTTATAATCTTTGGTATAAGTATATTTTTAGCCTGTATCACAACTACAGTTGGCTTAACTTGTGCCATAAGTGAGTACTTTGTCAATATGAGCAAAATTTCTTATAAAACATGGATAGTTATATGGTCACTACTAAGCTCTCTTATAGCAAATATCGGGCTAACTGCTATCATAAACTATGCCGTTCCGTTTCTTGGGATTATCTATCCATTAGCTTTAACATTGATAGTTTTATCGCTTATGAATGACTTTTTACGAAGTGATAAATTTACATATAGACTTACTTGTTACACTGTTCTTACTGTCAGCTTAATAGGGACTTTAGATAGAAATTTTGATATAACACTACCTATCTTAACTAAAGTATTTTCAAAACTACCACTTTATGTTCAAAGTCTTGAGTGGATTTTACCTGCTTTTAT
>JAAYFN010000121.1 GCA_012728225.1 Campylobacter sp. | reverse complement strand
GCCTATGAGAATGCACAAATTTACGCAAATAGTGATGAAATTTTAAATATATTAAATATTTTTAGTCAAGGTGTTAGGGATTATAACAAAGAGTTAAATTTGCCAAATGATAGTGCAAATTTATCCATAGTTAAAGAAAATGGTGAGAGTTTTGAAATACTTTTTTTCCCACGCTCTATGAGCAAAGATGGGTTGGAAAATACTAAATTTGAGACTAAAGTATTATGTCAAAGTAACGGCTTTGATGTGAGTTTTACCAATGAAACAACTCCGTGGAAGCCCACTATTAATGATTTTAGTAAGAGTGTGCTTAAGAATTTACAAAAATTTAAACCAGAGGCAAAATTTTCAGCTGTGCATGCGGGCCTTGAGTGTGGAGTGTTTATAGCAAAAGATCCTACTGTTTTAGCCACATCTATCGGGCCAAATATCTATTCACCTCATAGTATAAATGAGAGTGTTGAGTTAAGCTCAGTTGAGATTATAAGTCGTGCTGTAAGGGAGATTTTGCAGGATATGGGTTGTTAGATTTTTTATTTATTTTAGAGTTGACAAATAAGCTAGATATAGCGATGATATAAACTCAAGTAAGGTGGATTATAACAGTTGTATATAGATAAATTTATTAAAAGCAGATACACAATAGGGCTTGGTTTAGTCTTTTTGTTGTCTATTGCAAATAGCATTTATGGTGTTTATATTTTATCGTTTATAAATGATAAAATTTTAAGTTTAAACTCAGAAGATAAATATATTTTAGTTTTTTTTATAGCTATATTGCTTGGATATTTTGTAGTTGGTATGGTATTTAAAGTTGTTATGGCTAAAGTTAGTAACGACTTTACTTGTCAGCTTAGAGATAAGCTTGTGGTAAGGGTTTTAGGGAGTAGTGTTTGGTCTGTAAACAGCGATAATAAGTCTAAAATTTTAGCCTCATTATCAAGTGATATCCAGATGTTATCAAATGGTTTTATGCGTTTAGCTGATGCAGTTCAAAGTGGACTTTTAGTGCTATTTTCTATCTTTTATTTTCTTTATATATCTAAAATTTTAGGATTTTTTGTTTTAGTGTGGTTTGCTGTCATAGGTATTGTTGTGTTTGTATTTATCAAAAAATCATATTTTTATCATCGCAAATCTAGATCAAATTATGATGAGCTTTATAGAAGTTATGAGGCTCTTTTAAATTCACATAAAGAGTTAAATTTAAGTGCAAAAAGACGTGAAATTTTTATTAAAAATTTTCAAAAAGAGTCAGCTGCTCAAAAAGAAAGCCTTACAAAAGCTGAAATTTCAGGTAGTGTTTCATCAAATTTTTTAAGTGCGATGATGCTTGGCGGGATAGGTATAGTGATGTATTTATCTCTTGGTTTAGGTGTTGCAGAGATCAAAACAGCTACTACAATCAGTTTTGCTATACTGTTTTTAAGGGCGCCATTTATGATGTTTATCTCTTCTCTTCCTTCTATTTTAATGGCAAATATTGCTATGAAAAAAATAAGAGATTTAAAGCTAAAAGAATTTGAAGATATTAATCTAAATTTGAGTGTTAAGTCATTAAAATGGGATAATCTTAAATTTGTAGATATTAAATTTAACTACGATGAGATAGAAATTTTAAACGGAGTAAATTTAGAGATAAACAGAGGCGAAACAGTATTTTTAATCGGTGAAAATGGCTCAGGTAAATCCACGCTTTTTATGATAATGTGTGGACTTTATGAACAAAAAAGCGGTGAAATTTTAATTGATGGTAAAAAACTTGATAATTTAGTTAAGTATCAAGAGAGTTTAAGCGTAATATTTAGTGAATTTTATCTATTTAAAAATATCATAAATGGAAGTGATGAAGAGATAGAGTTTTGGCTAGAAATCTTTAAACTTGAAGATAGGATAAATGTCTCCAAACAAAGTAGAGAATTTAGCAGTATAGATCTCTCAGCAGGTCAGAAAAAACGTGTTGCACTTGTGCTTGCACTGCTTGATGGGAGGGATTTTATCATGTTAGATGAGTGGGCAGCAGATCAAGACCCTGAGTTTAGAGAGTATTTTTATAGTCAGATTTTACCACTTCTTAAAAAGCGTGGCAAAAGTATTTTTATGATAAGTCATGATGATAGATATTTTAGTGCTGCAGATAAAATTTATCAGATGAAAGAGGGAAAAGCAATACAGATAAAGTAGAGTTACTCTATCTGTACTAATTTATCTTTGCTTTTGCAAAAAGTATTTAAAAAACATGTATAACATTGTGGTTTTGTAGCCTTACATGTATAACGTCCAAAAAGTACCATTGCTTGATGTAGATAATTTAAATCTGTTTTAAATGCTTTTGTCAGATCTTCTTCAGTTTTTTCAGTAGTTTTAGCACTACTTAATCCTAAACGGTGAGATACACGAAAAACATGTGTATCAACAGCCATAAAATTTGCCCCTGCATACTCTATCATTACAACATTTGCCGTTTTGCGTCCAACTCCAGCTAAGCTCATAAGAGAGTCTCTGTTTAGGGGAATTTGGCCATCAAATTCGCTCATTACACTTTTTGCCATGGATATCAAATTTTTTGCTTTGTTATTGTAAAAGTTACAACTTTTTATAAGCTCTTTAACCGAACCAAGATTTGCTTTAGCTAAATTTGAGACTTTAGGATACTCTTTAAATAAACTTGGAGTTATAAGATTTACTCGCTTATCGGTACATTGAGCCGAAAGCATAACGGCAACCAAAAGTTCATATAAGTTGTTGAAATTTAACTCAGTTTCAGGTTTGCCATAGTGGGTTAAAAGCTCGATTTTTATTGAATTTATATCTTTTTTTGTTCTCATAAGTGAGATAGTATCCAAAATTTATAAATTAACGATGTAGCTGTTATATTTTATAGTTATAAAAAGATAAATTTACCAAAAATTGACCTAATAACGCTATAATAGGCAAAGTTTTTTATGAAAGGTTTTATAATGAAAAAAATAGCATTATGTGCATTGAGTTTAGCAGTTGCAGTTAGTTTAAATGCGGTAGTTCTTGCTACGGTAGATGGAGAAGCGATCACAGAAAAAGACATCTTACCACTAATAGGTAATATGCCAGGTCTTGATTTAGCATCTCTTCCTGATGATACAAAAAGACAGATACTTGATAGAGCTATCGATATCAAACTTCTTACAAAAGAGGCTTATAAAAATGGTATAGAAGAAGATGAGTTTTATAAAAATCAAGTTCAAGTAGCAAAAGACGCTCTTGCTGTAAGAGTTTACCAGCTTAAAAAGGTTCAAGAATTAGAAATTAATGATGAAGATGTTCTTAAATTTTACAACAAAAGTAAAGATAAGTTTGTAGAGCCAGCTGCAGTATCAGCTAGTCATATTTTAGTAGCAAATATCGAAGCAGCTCAAGGTATTATCAAAGACCTTAAAAAAGTTAGCGAAGCTGAGTTACCAACTGCGTTTGCTAGTAAAGCATCTGAGCTTAGTATAGATACATCAGCTGCACAATCAGGTGGAAATTTAGGATGGTTTGCTCCAGAACAAATGGTTAAAGAGTTTAGCGATGCACTTGCTAAACTTAAAACAGGAGAGATGACTCAAACTCCAGTTAAGACACAGTTTGGTTATCATATAATCCTTAAAACTGGTGATAGAGCTAAAAAACAACTAACTTTTGAAGAGGTAAAACCTTATATTATAGATAGTCTAAAGCAAGAAAAAGCAGTTGAATTAGCCGATAAAAACACTAAAGAGCTTAGAAAAAAAGCAAAAATAGAGTATAAATAAAATGGGTATTTTAGATATTGTAAAGCCAGGAATTTTAAGTGGTAGTGAAGCAACTAAATTGTATAACTATGCTAAAAGTGAAGGTTTCGCGATACCTGCTGTAAATGTAGTTGGCACAAACTCTATAAATGCAGCTTTAGAGAGCGCAAAAAGAGTCAACTCACCTATCATCATCCAGTTTTCAAACGGTGGAGGTAGCTTTATGGCAGGTAAAGCTTGCCCAAATGGTGATATCGTTGGAACAATAAGCGGAGCTATGCATACTAGACTTTTAGCTAAACATTACGGTGTGCCGGTTATACTTCACACAGATCATGCAGCAAGGAAGCTTTTGCCGTGGATAGATGGTTTGATAGATGCTAGTAGTAAAAGCTTTAGTGAGCGTGGATATTCTCTTTTTAGCTCTCATATGTTGGATTTAAGTGAAGAGAGTTTTGATGATAATTTAAACACATGTGAAGAGTATCTTAAAAAACTTTCATTGCTTGATATTGCTCTTGAGATTGAGCTTGGTGTTACAGGCGGGGAAGAAGATGGAGTAGATAATACAAATGTTGATAACTCTTTACTTTATACTCAGCCAAATGAGGTTGCCAAAGCTTATGAGAGGTTATCTAAAATTTCACCAAATTTCACTATAGCGGCAAGTTTTGGCAATGTTCATGGAGTATACAAGCCAGGAAATGTAAAATTAAGCCCAGAAATTCTTAAAAACTCTCAAAAATTTATAAAAGATAAATTTAAATTAAGTAGCGATAAGAATGTTAATTTTGTCTTTCATGGCGGAAGTGGCAGTGATATAAAAGATATTAAAGATGCTGTAAGCTATGGCGTTATAAAGATGAATATTGATACAGATACTCAATGGGCTTTTTGGGATGGTGTGAGAGCTTATGAACTTAAATACCGTGGATATTTGCAGTCTCAGATAGGAAACCCGGAGGGTGAGTATGAGCCAAATAAGAAGTATTATGACCCAAGAAAATGGCTAAAAGCAGGCCAAGATAGTATGAGAGATAGGCTTGAGATAGCTTTTGAAGATTTAAATTGCATAGATAGGAATTGATTATGGCAAAAAACGACTCCCAAGACGGTATGGTTGATGGATTAGATCTGCCAAACGAGGAGGGCAGTCGCTCTCTTGTTTTGACATATATTAAGATAGTTTTTATTCCAGTAGTTCTTTATCTTATTTTTTTAGCAGGATATTTAGAGATTGTATCTTTTAAGGTGCAAATTCATTCCATTATAATGATGGGAATTTTGCTTTTTATAGCACTTATCTTTGCACGTCATAATGCTGAATTTGGATGTTGTATATTTCAAAGGCATACAAATATATTTAAAGCTGAGTTAAAAGAGTATATTATGAGCCACCTTTTAGCTGTAGGAAAGCGTAAAAAATCAAACGCACCATTTGATATGTTTATAGAAAAATTTACCTCAAATTTGAGAAATGATAACTATGCTTCAGTAGCAGCGGGAATTTTTCCAATGCTTGGAATTTTAGGAACTTTTATAAGTATAGCTATATCAATGCCAAATTTTTCTTCATCAAACATAGATGCTTTAGAAGGCGAAATAGCTCAGCTTCTTGGCGGTGTTGGAACAGCTTTTTATGTTTCTATATATGGAATTTTTTTGGCACTTTGGTGGATATATTTTGAAAAAAAAGGTATAAGTAAATTTCAAAAATTTATTCAAAAATACAAAAACGCAACAAAAGAGTTTTTTTGGGATAGAGATGAAATTTCACAAAGTTTAATGCTTGAAATTCTAAACCGAAATGAAAAAATTGCTAATAGTTTTGAAAAGATATTTAATACTGAATTTAATGACAAGCTTACAGAATCTATGGGTGAAAATTATAAAACCTTTAAAACAATGACAGAGCTTCAAAGTAGTATGTTAGAAACTACAAAAAAAGGTCTTAGTCAAAACAGCATGCTTTTTTATACTTTAGAGCAAAATAGTTCAAATTTAACTAACAGATATGATAAAACTATCAACTCTTTAGATATTCTTCTTTCTGGGACAAATACACTTTATGGCAACCTCACAAGGCAGTTTGATAGACTTTCAAAACTAAGCGAGCAAAATATTGCAAATTTTGAAGGCAGTATGAGTCATATGTTAAAAGAGTTAAGAAATTTAAATATTACTTTAAACAATGCAACTCATCAGGTTTTTAACGCTCAAAATGAAGCAACTAAGAGCTATCAAAAAAGTATAGAAAAAAGTGTGGACGAGATAAGAGACGTGTTTAATAGTGTAAACTCAAATACAAGTATAGCCGAAGAGTTAAAAAAGTCGTTAGACAACATAGATAAAGAGTCAAAAGCCATTATCGAGAAGATGGAAAAAGATAGACATGAAGGTAGATAATGGAGGAAAAGATAGCTTTTGGATAGCTTATGCTGACCTTATGGCAGGACTTTTTTTTGTATTTGTCTTGCTTATCGGTGGAATTATAGTTAAATATGTTTTAACTCAAAGCGATCTTAGAGAAAAAGAGGCTGACTTTTTAACTACACTTGCCGCTCTTGAAAGTGAAGAGACTAAAAGCTCAGGACTAGATGAACTTAATAAAATTTTTAAAGAGAGATTGGAAAAGCTTGGTATAGAAGCAAGCAATTTAAGAGAAAAACAGGGAATTTATATCATTGAAATAGAGGGCTTAAGAAAAGCGATAGATGATCTAAATAGTGAAAAAAGCGATCTTAACGAAACACTTCAAAATTTATTTATTAAAGATGCTCAAAAAGATTTAGAGCATAATGCTAGCATGGTTAAAAGCCAGCAAGAAATTGCTTATTTGTTGAGT
>JAAYFN010000120.1 GCA_012728225.1 Campylobacter sp. | reverse complement strand
CCATACTTCCCATCCTAATCCAGCACAACCTAAAGATGGATTCTCCCAGTTATCCTCTACAAAACGAATATCATGAGCTTTGAGGTTAAGTCCTAGTTTTTCTAAGCTTTTTAAATAAAGCTCTTGAATATTGTCAGGACTTGGTTTTAAAAGCACTTGAAACTGATAGTAAGCGCCAAGTCTGTTTGGGTTTTCGCCATAACGCCCATCAGTTGGTCGCCTTGATGGTGCTACATACGCGCTTTTCCACGGCTCTTTTCCTAAGCTTTTTAGGAAAGTTGCAGGATGATAGGTACCTGCACCTGCAGGCATATCATAAGGTTGGATTATAACACAACCTTGTTCTGCCCAAAACTCCTGTAAAGAAAGTATAATTTGTGAAAAACTCTTAGCCATATCTACTCTTTACCAAGCAAAATTTCAACACTCAATGAGTCTTGTTCTACCTTTTTGCTCATATTTTCGCGATCATTTTTAAGCTTAAGAGTTAACTCACTTGAATTTAAAGCCAAAATTTGAATAGCTAAATAAGCAGCGTTTTTAGCTCCTGCTTTTCCGATAGCAAGCGATCCTACAGGAATTCCTCCAGGCATCTGAACAGTAGAAAGTAAAGCATCAACTCCACTTAAAGCTCCTCCACCTACTGGAATACCTAAAACAGGTTTTATCGTAAAACTTGCCACAACACCTGCAAGATGTGCTGCCATACCCGCTGCACAAATAAAAACTCCTGCTCCTCTAGCTTCAGCATCTTTTACATAACTAGAAGTTCTATCTGGACTTCTATGAGCTGAACTAACGATAACTTCATGCTTTACGCCAAAATTATCAAGCACTTTAAGAGCTTCATTTACTACATCAATATCGCTTTTACTTCCCATTATTATAGATACAAACATTTAAATTTCCTTTCTTAAAAAACTAAACTCTGGCAACTTTACAGGAGATAAAATTTCATTTAAATTCCCGCTATGAACTTCATCAAATTCTTTGCCATTTATATTTTTCAACACCTTAAATTCTAGCCAAAATTGACTGTCTTTTTCATAAATTCGTCCTATTTCATTGTTAGTTTCCAAAATTTTAGCGCTCTTTGGTGCTAAAATTTCATAACTAAGCTCTTTTTTAAGCACACCTTTGCTTTTAAAACTCTCTCCATTTTCACTTATAGCATGAACTTGATGAGTTCCTTCATCTTGAGTGCTATCTAAATTTTGAGTGTTTTTTCTCTCAAATGGACGATGAACTAAATACCCATCTGTAAAGCCACGATTTTTAAGAGTTGCAAGCTCTTTTTCATAAATTTCAGCTCTAAAATTTCCTATCATAGCATCATCAATCGCTTGTCTATAAGTATTTGTAGTACAAGCAACATAGTATTCGCTTTTGGTTCGTCCTTCTATTTTAAAGCTATCTATTGCCCCGCTTTGTATGATTTGCTCTATATAACTACTTAAATTTAGATCTTTTGAATTCATGATATAAGTTCCATTTTCATCTTCTTCAAGCTTAAAAAGTGTTCCTTTTTCATCATTTTTGGCATATAACTCATAACTAAAACGACAATCATTTGCGCAAGCTCCACGGTTACTAAATCTCCCGCTTTGAACAGCTGAGATAAGACATCTGCCACTATATGCAAAACACATTGAGCCGTGTATAAATATTTCAATTTCTAAATTTGGATTATTTTGTTTTATTTTAAGAGCATCTTTTAAATTCATCTCTCTTGCTGCAACAATACGGCTTGCTCCCATTTGATGATAAATTTCAGCATCAAGATAGTTCATGACATTTGCCTGAGTTGATAGGTGAATCTCGGCATTTGGTGCAAATTCTTTAGCCAAATTTATAACTCCTGGCGTTGCTATGATGATGCCATCAACACCAAGATCACCCAACATCTTAATATGTTTTTTTAATCCTTCAATCTGAGCATTAAAAGGAAAACCATTAACAGTGGCGTAGAATTTAACTCCTTTTTCGTGGGCTAAAACTACGCCTTGTGAAAATGTTTCTAGGTCAAACTCTTTAGCTGATCTTTGGCGTAAAGAGAAATTTCCAACACTTGCATAAACTGCATCAGCTCCATATGCAAGGGCTATTTTAAGTTTAGTTAAATTTCCTGCCGGACTTAAAAGCTCTGGTTTTTTCAAATTTATCCTTAGTTTTTAAATGTGCGGATTATATCATATAAAGCTAAAGATAAATTCATAAACCTAAGTAGCAAGATCTCCTAAATTTATCTCTAAATTCCACGATTTGACATTATCATTTCTATCTCATTTTCGTTGATACCTACCATTGCTTCACCCAAATCCTCACTAACGCGCGCAACTACATCTGGATTTTTATAATTTTTAACCGCCTCAACGATAGCTTTAGCTCTTTTTGCTGGATCGCCTGATTTAAAAATTCCACTTCCTACAAAGACTCCTTGAGCACCTAAAAGCATCATTAAGGCCGCATCTGCTGGGGTTGCAACTCCACCTGCACTAAAATTTACAACTGGAAGTTTAGCATTTTCATTTACATATCTTAAAAGTTCATATGAAACTCCAAATTCTTTACTTGCATGATAAAGCTCTTCTTTACTCATCGATGCAACGCGTGCTATTTCACCTTTTATCGTTCTGATGTGTGTAACTGCTTGAATTATATCACCAGTTCCTGGTTCGCCTTTTGTTCGTATCATCACAGCACCTTCATCTATCCGTCTTAGCGCCTCCCCTAAATTTTTAGCACCACAAACAAATGGAGTTTTAAACTCTCTTTTATCTACATGATATACATTATCAGCAGGACTTAAAACCTCACTTTCATCAATAAAATCAACACCTATTGTTTGTAAAATTTGAGCTTCGGCTATATGACCTATCCTACACTTTGCCATCACAGGTATTTTAACCGCATTAATGATCTCTTTTATCATCTTTGGATCACTCATACGACTAACTCCGCCTGCTGCTCTAATATCAGCTGGAACACGCTCTAAAGCCATTACAGCAACTGCTCCACTTTGCTCTGCAATACGTGCTTGATCAGGGGTAACAACGTCCATTATCACACCTGATATAAAATCTTTTGTCGCTTTTTCTGCTATATCTAAAAACTTAGTCATAAATTCTCCTTAAAATTTAAATTTGTGCTATATTACAAAAAATCTGGTATCATGTAAAGAACCA
Source organism: Campylobacter sp. (assembly GCA_012728225.1). GTDB lineage: Bacteria > Campylobacterota > Campylobacteria > Campylobacterales > Campylobacteraceae > Campylobacter_B. Next base: position 4,934 of record JAAYFN010000120.1, on the reverse strand, counting down.
TTTTATAAGATAACAAGGATATCAGATAATGATAACATATGAACTTGGAAATTCCAATTTAACTCTTTATGAAGAACTTTTTGAATATCTTAAAAATGATATTTTAAATGGTACTTTAAAAGGAAAACTTCCCTCCAAAAGATCCCTTGCAAGCCACTTAAATATAAGCATTACAACAGTTCAAAATGCTTACAGCGAGCTTTTAGAACAAGGTTTTATATACTCTATAGAAAAAAAGGGCTATTACGTAAGTAAAGGGCTAACCATCTCAAGAAAAATAAAATTTAAGCAACCTTCTACTAAAAAAGATATGTCTAAACAACTTAAAAATTTAAGTATTCCAAATTTAGAAACTCTAAATTTTCCATTTGCTACTTGGCGTAAATTGACTCAAAACAATAGCTCTAAATTTCTTCAAACTATCCCATATAAAGGTAGTTTTGAGTTAAGATCTGCGATATGCAACCACTTAAATGAATATATGGGCCTTAAAACTACACCGAATTTAATAATTATCGGAGCAGGTGCTGAGTATCTTTATATGCTACTTGTTCAACTTCTAGGAAGAGATAAAAACTATGCTACCGAAAATCCAGGTCATATTAAAATAAGACAAATTTATGAAAGTATGGGTGCAAAATGTATCAGTTTAAATTCTTTAAATTCAGAAAATTTAAGCGGTATTGATTATCTTCATATCTCACCCACAAATCATTTTCCAACAGGAAGAACTATGAGTATAAAAAAACGTCTAGAACTTATAAAATGGGCTGATTTAAGCCCATATAACTTTATCATAGAAGATAACTTTTCAAGCGAAATGAAGCTCTCAGGAAGAGTTATCTCTACTTTTAAAAGCTTAAATAAAGACAAAGTGATATATATAAGCACATTTTCAAAAACACTACTTCCAACACTTCGCATAAGTTATATGATTTTGCCTGAAAATTTGATGCATAAATTTGAAGAGAAACTAAGCTTTTACTCATCAACTGTGCCGATATTTGAACAGTTTACTTTAGCTGAATTTATAGAAAAAGGGTATTTTAGTAGATATTTAAACCGTCTTAAAAAACTATATAAAACTAAAAAAAACGATCTTTTAAATGAACTAAATAGTCCTAAATTTAGTTCAAAAATTGATATAAAAAGCTTTGATAGTGGTTCGATGATACTTTTAAATTTCAATAAAAATGACAACTATATACGCCAAAAAGCTAACTCTTTTGGATATACTTTAAATTTTACAAGTGATTTTTACTATGACCAAAAACCTCAAAAAAGTTACGCTTTAATAGACTTTTTAAGCATGTCAAGTGATGAAATATCTAAATTAATATATGAAATTTAACCTAACTTTAGCAAATCTTCATATCTTTGTGATAAAATAAAGAGTTGAAAAACCTAAGGAGTGATTATGGGTAAATTCGTAAAAAATATAGATGAATTTCATAAATTTTGTAAAGAGTATGAGGTAGAATTTGTAGACTTTCGCTTTAGTGACATGAACGGAACTTGGCACCACTTAACATATAGTTATAAACGTTTAAGTAGCGATTTTGACAAAGGAATTCCTTTTGATGGAAGTAGTATTCCAGCGTGGCAACCTATCCATAAGTCAGATATGGTTTTGATCCCTGATATTAAAAGCTCTTTTCTTGATCCTTTCTCAGCTGATGTAACTATCATAGTAATATGCGACATTTACGACATATACAAAGAACAAATGTATGAGAAATGTCCGCGCTCTATCGCTAAAAAAACTGAAGAGTACTTAAAAACTAGTGGTATTGGTGATGCTTGTTATTTTGGTCCTGAAAATGAATTTTTTATCTTTGATGATGTTAAAGTTATAGATAATATGCACTGCGCTATGTATAATGTCGATAGTGAAGAAGGTTCATGGAATAGTGCAAAAGAGTATGAAGATGGTTACAATACAGGTCACCATGCAGATGCACAAGAAGCTTACGCGCCAGTTGGACCAGTAGATACTATGATTGATATGAGAGCTGAGATGGTGCAAGTTTTAGAACAAATCGGAATAGAAACTTTTGTTAATCACCATGAGGCAGGTCAAGCTCAAGGCGAAATAGGGATCAAATTTGGCTCTCTTGTTGAAGCAGCTGATAACGTACAAAAATATAAATACGTCGTTAAAATGGTAGCTCATCTAAACGGAAAAACTGCAACTTTTATGCCAAAACCTCTTTATGGAGATAATGGAAGCGGTATGCATGTTCACCAAAGTGTTTGGAAAAATGGTAAAAATGTATTTTATAAAAACGGCTCTTATGCAAATTTAAGTGATGCTGCAAGATACTATATAGGCGGTATTTTAAAACACGCAAGAAGCTTAACAGCCCTTACAAACCCAAGCACAAATAGCTTTAAACGCTTAATTCCAGGTTTTGAAGCGCCAAGTATCCTTACCTATTCATCACAAAACCGCTCGGCAAGTATTAGAATTCCTTATGGTGCAGATGAAAAAAGTGCTAGAGTTGAGATAAGATTTCCTGACTCAACAGCATGCCCTTATCTAGCCTTTGCTGGGCTTTTAATGGCTGGGCTTGATGGTATTAAAAATAAAACAGAACCAGTTGGTCCGATGGATATAAATCTTTTTGAGTTGACACTAGATGAGATACGACAAAAAGGTATAGAACAACTTCCACACACTCTAAGGGGAAGTTTAGAGGCACTCATTAGAGATAATGACTATCTTAAACCTGCTATGAGCGATGAGTTTATACAGTCATATCAAAAGTTTAAATTTGAAACTCAAGTTTGGCCATATGAGGCAAGACCTACACCATTTGAGTTTAAAACCTGCTATTCTTGTTAAATTTAGGGGTAAATTTACCCCTAAATAAACAACTAAGCTTGAGATTTGTTTGTAAATCCTATATATGCACAAACTATAAAACCAAAAATAACTGCATACGGCGCATACTCTGTTATGCCTGTAGCTGAACTTGCAAGGTTAAAGTTATGACAAACTGCCGCTCCTGCTGCCATACCAAGCAAAAATATAACTGAATTTAAATTGCCACCACCACTTTGTGCAAGATGTTTTCCAGGGCACCCTTCAGCTAAAGAAAAACATAATCCTGCTAAAGTCATACCTAAGAAATTCCAAAGCATATCATTGTGAGCGATAGGTTGATCTTCAAATCCAAATTTATACTGTCCAAGAGCTAAATTTACCACAGTTGCAACCACTATAATGCCTATAACTCCCCAAAACATAGAATAGTTTTTGTCAATTGCTTTTGATATAGCACCAACTGAACAAAACCCTGACTTTTTGATAAAAAAGCCAACTATCGCAGCTAAAACTAAAGATATCCATATATTTGCATGTTGTGAGCCTGGGCCCTTTTGACTTAAAAAAAGAGCTGAATTTTCGCCAACTTTAAGACCAAATATCAAAGCCAAAAAAAGCAAAACTACAAATATCACAGGAAGTAGTGAGATCTCTTTTGCAACTATAATATCTTTACTTAACTTATATCCACGCTTTTTAAATGCACGTCCGCATACAACACCTGCAAACAGACCCAATACACCAAAAAGTGCGGTCATATCTCCACCGCCAAGCCTTAAAAAAGCTCTCCACGGACAACCTAAAAATACAAGGCATCCTATCATCGCAAAAATACCAAGCGTAAAACGCGTAAAAGGCGATGATCCACTTACAGCTTTAAAATTTCCACTAAATACAGCAGCAACTAACCCGCCAAGTACAAGACCAACAATTTCAGGTCTAGCATACTGTACCATAGCAGCTCTATGAAAACCCAAAGATCCCGTAACATCTCGTATAAAACAAGCTGCACAAATACCCATATTTGCAGGATTCCCAAAGTATGCTAAAAGAGCAGCTAAACCACCCAAAACTGACCCAGTTATAACAAAAAGTAGAGTTGTATTTTTACTCATAAAATATCCTAATAAAGTAATAGACTAAACTAGTCTCTTTAAAAATTATACCAAATTTTAGCCCAAAATGGGCTAAAGCTACCAAGAAAGATTTGAATCAGTAAATTTATTTGATCCGATGATGACATTATCAAAGTTAAATACTAAATTTGATATCTCTTTTATATCTTCAAGCGTAACACTATCTACTAAATTTATGCACTCTTGGAAGTTGTAAAACTTAGTCTCATATAGTAAAGAGCTGCTAAGTTCATTTAGCCAAAAAGTTGGCTTTTGATAATTTTTTTCTAAAGCTACTTTTTTGCTCATTTTAGCGCTAACAAGCTCTTTTTCATCCTCATAACCGCTTTTTAAACTCTCCATAACTTTTTTTACATCATCTATAATTCCATCTCTTTGATCAACTTCACTTGTAAAATAAATATTGATTAAAGAGCGATTATAAGGGAGTTTGTTTAAACTTGGATATGCATTTATACCATAAACTTTGCCGTCTTCTTCTCTAATCTTTTCACGCATCAAGGTATTAAGTATCGTTATAGCTAGATCAAACTTAACTGAGTTTTGTGCAGAGTATTCTAAATCATAACCTTTAATAAAAATACTATTTTTAGAGATATCTTCACTTAGATAATTTCTCTCAAATTTATGATTTCCATCAAGCTCTCTTATCCCATCATCTTTGATAATGTTTTCAGTTTTTTTACCTGTTAAATTTCCAATATATCTGCTAGCTATCTCGATAAAATCGCTTTCTTTAATATCTCCAACAAAGACAAAATGATACTCACCAGCATTACTAAAAAGCTTAGAAAGTAAGATTTCTAGCTCATCAATATCTAAATTTTGGATATACTCTTCATCTGCAAATTTCATCTTTTCATTATTGCTATATTGAAAATCATTAAACTCAACACTATATTTATAATCAGGTTGATCTACATTTCTTTTTAACGTATCAAGAGATATCGTTTGATACTGTTTAAAATAGT
>JAAYFN010000119.1 GCA_012728225.1 Campylobacter sp. | reverse complement strand
GTATAAAGATGGTAAAATAAGTCAAAATGAGTATAAAACAAGGATGAAAATTTTAAAAAGTTAATACTATCGTTATTAAAAGTTATGAGTTTGGATAAAATTCAAATTTTAAAGGCTATTTTTGCTTTTAAAGTGGCTTTGATTTGGTTTTAGTAAGATGTTTAGTTGATAAAATGTTTAAAAATAATACAAATATAGAAAGGTTTTTAGTGATTTCAAATTTAAAAAAATTTATTTCGAGTGAAAGTAGCGGGGGAATGCTTCTTTTATGGTGTGCTGTGTTAGCGTTGATTTTTGCAAACTTTCCAGGTCTTTCAACTTTTTATAACTGGTTTATTCATTTAAAGTTAGAACTTGGTATCGTGCTAAATGGTAGTGTAGATGAAAATGTGCATTTTTGGATAAATGATGGGTTGATGACGTTTTTCTTTTTTGCTGTTGGACTTGAGTTAAAAAGAGAGATGAAAGAGGGGCAACTTAAATATATAAGGCAGGTTATGTTGCCAGTATTTGCAGCTCTTGGTGGAGTTGTAGCTCCAGCTATTATCTTTGCTGTCATCAACTGGGGAGATCCTATCGCTATAAGAGGCTGGGCAATACCAACTGCAACTGATATCGCATTTGCCGTAGGAGTGCTTGTACTTTTAGGCAAAAGACTGCCTACTAGTCTTAAAATTTTTGTTTTAACTTTGGCTATAATGGACGATCTTTGTGCTATTCTTATCATCGCAGTATTTTATACGACTCAGATGAGTTATCTGTTTTTAGGACTTGCATTTTTAGCGATAGGAATTATGATCGCTATGAATTTAGCCGGTGTTAGTAAAAAAGCTCCATTTGTGATAATGTCTGTGCTTTTGTGGTTTTTTGTTTTAAACTCAGGAGTTCATGCAAGTATCGCAGGAGTTGCGGCAGCGTTTACTATACCTTTATATAACAAAGATGGAAGTTCGATGCTTAAAAAATTTGAAAGCATCTTAGGGACGCCAGTAAATTTAATAGTTTTACCTCTTTTTGCTTTTGTAAATGCAGGAGTAAGTTTAGTAGGGCTTGAAGCTTCACATGTTTTTGGTACAGTTCCAGTAGGAACTTTCTTAGGTCTTTTTGTAGGAAAACAGATTGGAATTTTCATTTTTGCTTTTATAGCTATAAAAACACGCTTTGGGTATATGCCTGAAAAAGCTAATTGGGCACAATTATATGCGGTTGCTATAATATGCGGAATCGGCTTTACGATGAGTCTTTTTGTAGATAACTTAGCTTACGGTGAACAATCTATGGCATTATATCACGGTGCAGATAAACTTGCTATATTGGCCGGTTCTGTGATTTCAGGGGTAGTCGGGTATGTTGTTGCAAGGATTGTTGGAAATAATTCAGACGGCTCTCCTAAAACTAAAAAAGCTTAAATTTAGTAAAATTTAGATATAATTTCGGCTTTTAAAGTGATTAAAGTTGCTTTAAAGGCCTTTTGGTTCCGTAGCTCAGTTGGTAGAGCACCACCTTGACATGGTGGGGGTCGTTGGTTCAAGCCCAATCGGAGCCACCATTAGTGATAAATTTATATATAGTCTTAGTCTATATAAAGGTATCGCAACTCTCATTTAAGCGTTTTTCTATCATATCTTGCCATGTTTTATCAATGGTTTTAAGTTTAGAAAATTTATCATACAGCTCGGGATGTTTTTTTGGATTATAAAGAAGTTTGTTTAGCTCTAATATGCTCAGACGAACCTTTTCGCTTTTTTCTATTTTTATGACTTCGTCTACTTTACAACTTCCTGCTTCAAGCACTCTGTAACACCAGCCAGTTAGACCAGAATTAAAAAGAAATTTTGTTAAATTCTTATTTTTGTGAATTTTATCCATATTGGCATATGGTCTTTTAGGTGCAGATACTTGTAGTGTGAGTAGCCCAAGACGGTTAATATCACCTATAAAGACATTTTCTTCATCAATCCCTTTTATAGTTAAATTTTCACCCATATCACCATAACTTAAAGATCTTCCAAGGAAATTCTCCCATGTAAAGTAGTTTCCTAAAGCGTTAGCAAATACAGCTTTATCTTCTATATCGTGGTGTTTTATGTCAGATACCATATCGCCTTCTAGGCCATTTTTGCTTATAAAAATTCTTTTATAATAGGTATCTTTTACCCCTGCACTTGAAAAAACTAATCCATTTTCATCAGCATATAGCCGGGCTTTGCCTGTTTGTATCGAGTATATCATGGCTCTAAACTTACTCCTTTTTTACCAACAACAAGTTCTCCAATAATGTAAGCATCGCTATTTGATTGTATAAACTCAGCATTTTCTTTATTGGCTATTATCACCATACCAACGCCCATATTAAAAGTTTTAAACATTTCATCTTTTTGTACGTATTGACTCATAAATTTAAACACATGAGGAATTTTAAGTTTGCTTAGATTAACTTTAGCACAAAGCCCTTCAGGTAGAGCACGTGGTAAATTTTCTACGATTCCACCGCCAGTAATATGTGCAAGAGCATTTATTTTCTCTTTAAACTTTAAAAATTCTTTTACATAAATTCTAGTTGGCTCAAGAAGAGTGTTTACAAGACTTGTATTTTCAAATTTTTCATCAAGACTCATTCCAAGCTTTTCAAAAAATATTTTTCTAACTAAAGAGTAGCCGTTTGAGTGAATTCCGCTACTTGGGAGTGCTAATAAAAAATCTCCTTTGTTTACAAATTTAGTTCTATCCACATCGCCTTCTTCAGCTATACCAACTGCAAATCCTGCTAAGTCAAAGTCGCCTTTTGTATAAATTCCAGGCATTTCAGCAGTTTCGCCACCTATAAGTGCGCACTTTGCTAGTTGACAACCTCTACTTATGCCTTTTACTACATCGCTTGCTTTTTCTATATTAAGATGCTCTGTTGCATAATAGTCTAAAAAAAACATAGGTGTAGCGAAGTTGCATATTAGGTCATTTACACACATTGCAACAAGATCTATACCTATAGTATCAAATTTGCTTGAGTCGATAGCAAGGCGGAGTTTTGTCCCAACGCCGTCTGTTGCTCCAAGTAAAACAGGATTTTTATAGCCATTTGGTAACTTATAAGCTCCTGCAAAAGAGCCAATACCTCCAAGAACATTATCATCAAAAGTTGAGCGAACAAATGGTTTTATACGCTCTACAAATTTATTTCCTGCCTCTATATCAACGCCTGCATCTTTGTAGCTAATCATAAAAATCCTTTAAAATTTGCCCTATTTTAGCTAAATTTTGATAAAATCATACTAAAAGGAGTAAATTTGGATAACTTTAAACATGCGATTGTTATAACAGGTTCGTTGGGAAGTGGTAAAAGCACAGTTTCAAATTTACTAAAAGAGCGTGGTTTAAGAGTGATAGATGCTGATGAGATAAGTCATCAAATTTTAGATAATTTAAGTGATGAAATCTCTGTGATGTTTGGTGGAGAGTTTATTAAAGATGATAAGCCAGATAGAGAGGCTATTGGAAAACTTGTTTTTAACGATAAAACAGAGCTTAAAAAGCTTGAAAGTTTACGTCATCCTAAAATTAAAAGTGAGATTTTAACTCAAGCGCAAAATTTAGAAAAAAATAATGAAATTTATTTTGTTGATATACCACTTTATTATGAGAGTGCTAACTATGATGAATTTAAGCGTGTGTTAGTTGTGTATGCTCCAAAAGATACGTTAGTTAGGCGAGTTATGAGACGAAATTTACTAACAAAAGATGAGGCGTTAGCTAGAGTGAATTTACAAATAGATATAGAAACTAAGCGAAATTTAGCTCATTTTGTTATAGATAATAGTAAAAATTTAGATGATACCCAAAATCAAATAGATACTTTTTTAAACCATTTGTTAAAGAAATAGAATTATCATAGTTAAAATAAAACAAGGAGAACACAATGAAAACATTAGTTGTATTTGCGCATCAATATTATGAAAATTCAAAACTTAACAAAAGATGGATCGAAGCTATTGAAAATGATCCAAACGTTGAGATTAGAAATTTAGATGAGCTTTACGGAAGTGATATCAAAGCAATAGATACTAAAAAAGAACAAGAGTTTCTATCAAAAGCTAAAAACATAGTATTTCAGTTTCCTCTTTTTTGGTACTCAACACCTCCAATGTTAAAAGCTTACCAAGACTTTGTTTTAACTCGCGGGTTTGCTTATGGTAGTCAAGGGAATGCACTTAAAGATAAAAATTTTTATATGGCTGTAACAACTGGATCGCCTGAATCCGCATATGATGTAAAGCCACAAATTTATCTTAACAACATTGTAGCAACCGCTAAAATGTGTAATATGAACTATAAAGGTATATTTATAAGATATGGAGTGTTTCAAGCAGATGATGAAACACTAGATAAATTTAGCAAAGAATATGCTGAGTTTATCTCAAAATTATGAGTTTGGCAAATGATTTTAGACCACAAAATTTAGGTGAAATTTGTGGTCAAAAACATATCATAGGCGAGGATAAAGCTCTATATAAGCTTATCAAAAAGGGCACTATCCCGCACTCTATGTTTTATGGTCCAGCAGGAAGTGGGAAAACAACGCTTGCTAAAGTTATAGCCAAAGAGTTAAATTTAGCTTTTTATGAGCTTGATGGAAGTAGTGTAAAGGTTGAAGAGATCCGTAAAATTCTAAATACTCATAAAGGCACACTTTTAAAACCGCTTATATTTATAGATGAGGTTCATAGACTTTCTAAAACTCAACAAGAGGTTTTGCTTATACCGATGGAAAGCGATAGTGCTTTTATTATTGGTGCAAGTACAGAAAATCCATATTTTGTTTTAAGCAGTGGAATTCGTTCAAGATCTATGCTTTTTGAGTTTAAAACACTAACTAACGACGACCTAACAGAGCTTTTTAAAAGAGTTAAAAATAGATTAAATTTTACTATTGATGAAGATGCTCAAAACTACCTTATACATAGTTCTGCAGGTGATGCTAGAGCGATGTTAAATTTGCTTGATTTTGCCTTTAAACTTAGTGCTAACATAACACTAACAACTCTAAAAGAGCTTAGAGCGCACCCTTTAAAAGATGGAGTTAGTAGCGATGAAACTCACTATGATTTAGCAAGTGCGATGATAAAAAGTCTCAGAGGAAGTGATATAAATGCATCTTTTTATTATCTTGCAAGACTTATAGATGGTGGTCAAAGCGCTGATTTTATAGCAAGAAGATTTGTGATATTTGCAAGCGAAGATATAGGAAATGCAAATCCAAACGCATTAAATTTAGCTGTATCAACACTTAATGCAGTTAAAACAATAGGCTATCCTGAAGCTAAAATTATCTTATCTCAATGCATGGTTTACCTAGCAAGCAGTCCAAAGTCAAACTCTAGTTATATCGCCATAAACTTAGCACTTAAATTTCTAGAAGAAAACCCAGCTTTGAAAATTCCACCATATCTTATAAACACAAATCCCGCTAAAAAAGAGTATATCTATCCGCATGATTATGGTGGTTGGGTCGAACAAAAATACCTTGAAAAACCGGTAATATTTTATAAAAGTAAAGAGATAGGTTTTGAGAAAAATTTGAGTCAGTGGCATAATGCTATTTTAAATATACATAGCAAGAAGAATAATTTTGATTAATATTAAGTTTAGCTTAATCAACAATCAGCTAAAATGTTAAATAGTTCTTTTATTGTAAAAAAGACAAATTTGGTAAATTCAAGGAAAAAGATGAACAAAGAGATCATCGCCTATAAGCTAAATGGCGAGATTATAGATACTCATAGTATCGGCAGTAGAGCTAATGAGGCTGAACCGATATATTTTGACAACAGCAAAGATAGTTTAGATTTGATAAGACACTCATGTGCACATTTGATGGCTGAGGCTATCATATCTTTATACCCAAAAGCTAAGTTTTTTGTAGGCCCAGCGATAGAAGATGGGTTTTATTATGATTTTAGAGTTACAAAAAGCGATGGTGAAAAACTTAGTGAAAGCGACTTAAAAGATATAGAAAACAAAATGAAAGAGCTTGTAAAAGCTAAAAATGATTTCATAAAGATAGATTCTACGAAGAGTGAAGTTAGTAAGAAATTTAAAGATGATGATTTAAAACAAGAGGTTTTAAAGAGAATTTCAGATGGCACGGTAAGTCTTTATAC
>JAAYFN010000118.1 GCA_012728225.1 Campylobacter sp. | reverse complement strand
CCCCTACGAGACTTGAACTCGTGTTACCGCCGTGAAAGGGCGATGTCCTAACCACTAGACGAAGGGGCCATATTTGTTAGTGTATAAAATTTTGTGAATTATAATTATACATAAATTAAACTTAAAGGTTACTTAGTGAGAAGATTTTCAGTTTTTTTAATCATTTTAATGATAGCAGGGTGTAGTACAACGCAACCAACACCGCCAAAAGCGTTAAATTTTACTATGATAAGTTCAAATTTTAAGATAAGTGATGCAGGATTTTTGCGCACATATAAAAACAGCACACAACTACAAGTTTATAGCAGTGGAACTGGATTGCTTGAAGTAAAGATAAAAGATAGAGTTTGTTATAACAGTGTTTGTAAAGATGAGCTAGAATTTAACAATGATTTCTTTAAAAGAGTTCATTATAGGGGATTTTTTGAGAATATTTTGAAAAAAGAGCCAATATATGAAAAGAGAAATTTAGTCAAAACAGAGTGTGGATTTGATCAAAATTTAACAGATATAAGTTATCAAATTTGCGGTGAGAAGATGACATTTGTTGATAGTAGAAACGGTATTAAAATTATAATTAGGGAAGTAAATTGAAAAGAATTGGAGCACACGTAAGCACGGCAGGTGGAGTAGAAATCGCACCTTTAAATGCTATAGAGATAGGTGCTGATGCGTTTGCGTTATTTGTCAAAAATCAACGCCAATGGGAAGCAAAACCACTTACTAAAGAAAACATCACAAAATTTAGTGAAAATTTAGAAAAAAGCAAAATAAAAAAAGAGCATATTTTGCCACACAATGGATATCTTATAAATTTAGGACATCCAGACCCAGATAAACGTAAAAAAAGTGTAGATGCATTTAAAGATGAGATAGATAGAGCCGGAGAATTAGGGCTAAAGATGATAAATTTTCATCCAGGATCGCACCTAAAAGAGATAAGTGAAGAGGAGTGTTTAGAGTTTATAAGCGAGAGTATAAACTACCTTCTTTTAAATACAAGTGATATAAAGCTTGTGATAGAAAACACAGCAGGGCAAGGTTCAAATTTAGGTTACAAACTTGAACATTTATCTTATTTGCTTAAAAACTCTATAAATAAAGATAGAGTTGGAGTTTGTATAGATACGTGTCATTTTTTTGCAGGAGGATACGATATAAGAAGCAAAAATGCTTATAGTAAGACAATGGCAGAGTTTGATAGTATTGTTGGATATGAAAATTTAAGTGCAATGCATCTAAATGACTCTAAAAATGAACTTGGTATCAGAAAAGATCGCCATGATAGTTTAGGTAAGGGAATGATCGGGCTTGAGGCTTTTAAAAATATTATGCGCGACCCAAATATTGATGAAATTCCGCTCATACTTGAAACGATAGATAGTTCTATATGGCATAAAGAGATAGAAATGTTAAGAGAAATGGCAGTTTAAATTTGAAATATTTAATAGATTTTTTAGAAAAGAGTGTAGAAGACAGCAAGATCTTCTCTTTGCTTGAAATTTCAGTTGATGAGGTAAAGATACTTAAGTTTTTAACAAGCATGTATATGGATGCTATCCCTGCAAATACTGTTCATAGTGTACTTGTAGCACTTTATGGTGATGAAGGTTATGAGTATTTAAAAGGGCTTAAAAGTGTTAAAAATTTGCTAGATTGTGGTTATATCACTAGGAATTTAAATATCTTTAAAAGCGAAAAAGTCACTTCAAATCTTATGCTTTTGCATAGTGAAGTTGAGTTAAGTGAAGTGTTTTTAAACATTTTAGAATTTGGTATTTATGATATAAAATTCCCTGAGATTTTACCATATAATGACCATTTAGAGTATCTTCAAGATCAGTTTTTACTTATTGAGTTATATCAAAAACGAGCAAGCCTAAACAATAAAATAGATAAGAAAATCACCTCTCTTAAAGAGATTATTGCGAAAAGAGTTGCTATTAGTAAGATAAATTTTTCTGTTGAAGAGATTTTTAAAACATACAAGCTAAATGAGAAAGAGAAGATAATATTTTTAGCTATACTCAAAGAGGAATATTCAGGAGAAGATGATAATTTTAGAGATCTAAATGCTCTTATATCGATGGTTAGTGATGGCGATATGGACCGTATAAAAAGTAGAAATTTGCTTGAAGACGGCTCTAAACTTATATCATCTAATTTGGTAGATTATGATGAAGTTTTAACAGGACTTGGGTATATAAGTAAAAGTTACTTTATTGTAGAAGATACCTTACATAGTATAATGCATCCAAAAGCTAATGACAAAAAAAGTAGAGAGTTAGCGCTTGAGAATATAGTTAAAAATAGTGAGATTTTTGAGCTAATAGATCCAGAAACTGATATGGATGATGTGGTTTTAAATCCTAAAGTTAAAGAAATTTTGGACGCTGTTCTTAAACAGCTTGACAAAAATGTTATTAATAAACTTAACAGTTGGGGGATAAAAAAACGCAAAAGCATAGATGTTAAAATCATCTTTTACGGACCTCCTGGAACAGGTAAAACTATGAGTGCTTATAGTCTTGCAAAGAGCCTTAAAAAGAGGGTTTTAAGTTTTGATTGTTCTAAAATTTTATCAAAATATGTTGGCGAGAGTGAACAAAATGTACGTAAGATTTTCGATACTTATAGAGAAATTTGCAATGAGAGTAAAACAGAGCCTGTGCTACTTCTTAATGAGGCTGATCAGTTTTTATCAAGTAGGGTTGAAGGTAGTGCAAGTGGTGCCGAGAAAATGCATAATCAGATGCAAAATATCTTTTTAGAGCAGATCGAGAAATTTGAAGGAGTTCTCATAGCTACAACAAATTTCTTAGAAGGCTTTGATAGAGCATTTTCTAGAAGATTTGACTTTAAGATAGAGTTTAAAAGACCTGATTATAATGAACGACTTAGAATTTGGCAAAAGATTATGCCTGAAAATGCTGATTTTGAAGAAAACTTTAGTATTGAAAAGTTAGCAGAGTATCCTTTAAGTGGGGCTCAAATAGTGCTTATTCTTAAAAATACAGCTTAAAAAGTTGCTGTTAGGCAAAGTGATATATTTATAATGGAAGACTTTATAAGTGAGATAAAAAGAGAGCAAGCTGCATCATTTGAAAGTGATAAAAAGGTAGGTTTGATTTAATTTAAAACAGGAGAAAGATAAATATGAATGAAATCATGCAAAATCGTTACTCTTGCAGAGAGTACAAAAATGAAAAAATAAATGATGATTTAGTAAAAGAAATCATTAGTTTAACAAGGTTAACTCCAAGTTCTTTAGCGCTTGAGCCGTGGAAATTTGTGGTGGTATCTAAGGAGTTAGATCAGTTCGCAAAATGCTGTTACAATCAAAACCAAGTTGCTACTGCCTCTCACGCTGTGGTTATCATGGCAAGAACAGATTTAAGAAGTGATGATAAATTTTTGAGTGATATTATCAAACAAAAAGGAAAAGATGAAGATAAGTTTAGAGAATATTTAGGAAAAGTAGGGGCTAAAATGGATGCTATGAGCCAAAAAGATCTAGAGCACTACGCCTCACTTCAATGCTATATGGCATGTGCAAATTTAATCAACATCGCTTACTCTAAAGGTGTAAAAAGCTGTATAATAGGCGGATTTGATCAAGATAAAGTAGAAAAATATCTGAATTTAGATCCTAAATTTAAAGCCTGTATAGTTATAAGTCTTGGTTTAAGTGATGCTAAAAGCACGCCAAAAATTAGACAAAGTTTAAATGAAGTTATGGAGTGGATATAAAAATAAAAAAGGTGTGGAATTTTAACTAATAATAGAATTTTTATACCAAAAATTCTATTATTTATGGTGTTAAATTTTAGATAGCAATTCTAGTTTTTTCACTCATAACTTTTATGCGTCCTTTTAGCCCGGTATTATCTTTAAAAATAGCTCTAACTTTATCCATGCCTGTGTAGAATTCTTTCATTAAAACAAGACAGAGATAACTTCCAAATTTTGTAGTTTTTATCTCTCCATTTTTCTCATAAACTGCACCCACTAAACGGAGTAAATTTAGCTCTAAAGCGAGATCTTTTTTGATGTTTGCATCGTTTGCGGTGTTAAATTCTTTTATATTTATAACTCCATCAAAAAGCTCGGTTAAAAGTAAGTATTCAAGACGCTCTTTTGGCTTAAAATCACAAGTTGCCATAACAGTGCTTTTGCCATTTTTAATTCTTAAGTTATAGTCGTTTAAGTTAAAAGCATTTATTAGAAGTTTACCATCAAGAAAGCTAAAGGCACCACTACCAATACCTACATACTCGTGGTTTGAGCCTACATACTCGTCAGTTAAGTTTGTTTTAACCTTAGAAAACGACCAAGAGTTGTTAGGGTAGTACTCTTTAAGCTCATTTTTTATGATTTTATAAAATTCATATTCGTTATCTTTTTGGCTAACTCCAAGTGTTTTTGCGATGTTTTCGCTAGTAATTTCTGAATGCATTAAAGGATAGAGTGTGATCTGTTCTGATGAAAGTTTTTTTGCTATATTTATATCTGTTAAAAGCTCTTTTTTTGTTTGAAACGGGAAGTTAAATATCAGATCAAGACTAAGTATAGGAAGTATGCCAACAGCATCACTTAATTTTCTAATGAGTTCTTTTTGATCTCCAAATTTATCAAGTCTTGATATTTTTCTTAAGATATCATTATCAAAGCTTTGCACACCGACACTTAAGCGGTCAATAAGCCCTTTAAAACGGTATAATTTTTCAGGCTTTATATGGTTAGGATCTGTTTCACATGAAATTTCATCTATATCGAAAAGTTTTTTAGCAAGTTCTAGGGTTTTGATGAGTTCATCTTCGTCAATTAGAGGCGTTCCACCTCCAACATATAGTGAACTAAAGGTATATCCAGCCTCTTTTACTCTTTTCATCTCAATGCGAAGGTTTTTAAAATACTCTTTGCATAGATCACTTTGATAGTGGTATTTATGAAATGAACAGTATGGGCAAAATACATGACAAAAAGGCACGTGAGCATAGAGCATATACCTTTTATCTTTTTTTGGAATTTTACTAACTTCATGATCTAATATTTCAATATCAAGATAACTATGTAGCGCCTTTTGCATTTTATTATGAGCATATTTTACAGCTATATTTTGAGTTGCTTCTTTTATCACAACTTAAAGTTCCTTTATATTTTTAAACTAAATTATTTTATAAGCTTAACATATAGTTTATTATATGATGCTTAATACAAACCTATATATTAGCGAAAGTTTAACTATTTATTT
>JAAYFN010000117.1 GCA_012728225.1 Campylobacter sp. | reverse complement strand
GTCAAACTTAAGAAAATATAAGATAAAGTTCCAAATTCTCCTGTTAGTTTAACTATACCAAGAAATGCCACAGCAGGAGGAGCTAACATAATAAAAAGAGTTGGCATAAATTTACTCATTAGTTTTTCTTCAAATATAAGTCTATAAAAAATTATAACAAAAAGTACTATCCAAAAAAAGATTCCGATTGAAAAATGATACCAAAGATACTCGCCATCTCCAGCGATAACTACTATCAAATTTCCAACTATAGGGATGAAAGCAGTAGGATTCATAAATTTTATAGAGATAGGATTTTTTATCCAAAAGACTATAACATAAAATGTCAAAGCTGTTTGGGTGATTAGTCCTAAGTAGTAAAAAGGCGCATAAAAAATCTTATCGTCATGCCAAATAATCGATAAAAGTAGAAGTGATATAGTAAAAGCACCGAAGAAATTTATCTTGATAGGATGGACTAGATCTTTTTTTACCTCATGAGGATATTTTAAAAATTTAGCTACATAAAAGATAAAAACTACTAAAAAAAGCCCAGTTGTTAAAAATTTAAGTAAGATAAAGATAGTATCTGAAACTTCATAAATTCTATTTAGCAAGATATACGATATGGTTAGTCCGCTAAAGCCCATTATCGATGCAAAAAACATAATAGGAAAATTTTCAAGCTTTGAGTATATTTTTTTATCATTATTCAATATATTTTCTCCAAATTTATATAAAATTGTAAAATGCTATCTATAATAATACTATATTTCAGTAACTTTGTTACGGTAAAGGAGAGATATGCTTAGCAGTGATGATGAAAAATTTTTAAAAGATATGTTTTTATCAAAATTTGATTTAGAACAAAAAGATATTGATGCTATATTTGAGTCTGCCTCCCTAATCTCTCTAGAAAAAGGCAATGTCTTATACGAAAACAGTAAAAGTTGTTATGGATATATTATAGTAAAAAAAGGAATTTTAAGAGCATATATAACATCTGAAACATTAAAAGAGATAACTATTTTCATGATAAAAGAGGGAGAAAGCTGTATAATGTGTGCTAGTTGTCAAGTAGAGTCTTTTAACAAAAAATTAAATTTGGAAGCTTTAGAAAATTGTGAGTTTATACTCATACCAAAATTTATTTTTAAAGAGATAAGACATAAGTACGAAAGCGTTGCCGATCACGCTACAATGCTTGTTGCTACTAGATTTGATACTTTAGTAAGTGTTTTACAGCTTGCACTTTTTTCACCGCTTATTGCAAGGATAAAAAACTTTTTAAATGAAAATAGCAAGGATGGTATCATAAGTATAACTCATGAAGAGTTAGCAAATCATATAGGAAGTGCAAGAGAAGCAGTATCAAGAACGTTAAAAGATATGGAAAAAAATGGCGAAATATCTCAAAAAAGAGGTATAATAAGAATTATACAGTAACATTGTCACAAAATAAAGTTGTAGTTAGTAGTATAATCTTTGAATTTTTAAAGTAGAAAAAATAGAAAGGATATAGATGATAAGCAGAAGAGATAGTCTTAAACTTATGGGAGGATCGCTGATATTAGCAAGCGGTACTTATGGTGTTACTGAAGCATCAGCTAGAGATACTAGTGATATACGCTCAAAAATTCTCATTATCGGTGCAGGTCTTGCGGGTATTACATTAGCATCTAAATTAAGTAGAGAACTTAAAAATGCAAGTATTACTATCGTTGATAAAGATGAAAAATTTTATTATCAGCCAGGATTTACGCTTGTTGGAGTTGGAATCTATAAAAAAGATGATGTGGTTTTTGATAAAAAAGACCATATGCCAAAAGATGTAGAGTGGGTAAAGCAAAACGTTAAATCTATAAACGCTGATGCAAACTCAGTAGCATTAGACAACGGAGAAACTTTAAGCTATGATTACCTTGTTTTAGCCACAGGAATCGAATATGACTACTCAGATATAAAAGGCATCACAAGAGAAGATGTTGTTGGAGAGGATAGTAAAATTTGCTCTATATATGAAGTAGATGGCGCTATAAAAACAAATCGCTTAATGGAAGAGTTTTCTAAAAAAGGCGGAACAGCAATGTTTGCTGATCAAAAAACTCCGATGAAATGTAGTGGTGCTAACAAAAAAATGCTTATGATGAGTGAGAGCAGAATTGATAGAGCAGGCAACAGAGATAAGGCTAAAATAGAGCTATATGGTGGCGCAAAAACTCTTTTTTCAGCTCCAATATATGCTAAAGCTATGGAGACTATCTTTTTAAGAAGAGATATGGAGTACAACTTATCTCATCAGTTAGTTGGTATCGATCTTAATAAAAATATCGCAAGTTATGAACACTCTATGTATTATCGTCAAGATGGTGAGGATGTGGTAGCTACAGAAATAGTAGAAAAGCCATTTGATTGGCTACATTTTACACCTCGCCAAAAGGCCTCAAAAATTTATAAAGAGGCGGGCCTTGCAGTAAGTAAGGGCGATGTAGAGGGCAATTGGGTAGATGTAAATAAAGAGACTTTACAACATACTAAGTATAAAAATATATTTGCCATAGGTGATATTTGTGGACTTCCTATGGGAAAAACGGGAGCAAGTATAAGAAAGATGTATCCTGTTTTGACTGAAAATATAATTAGTCAGATAAAAGGAGAGCCTTTAGTTGCTAAATACAACGGCTATACAGCTTGTCCACTTATAACTGAGTATGGTAAAGCTATCATGGTTGAGTTTAATTGGACGGGCAGACCTGATCCGTTGATTAAATGTTTTGGAGATACAAGAGAGAGTTATATGAACTGGCTTATAAAAGTATATATGTTTAAGCCAATGATTATGAAAGGTATGATAAGAGGCTTAGCGTAAGGAGATAACATGAGTAATTTAGATAAAACAATAAGGCTTATAATAGCTGCTGTTTGGTTTTTTGTTTTTGGGTTTATATGCCAAAATTGGTTATGGACTATAGCTCTTATACCGCTTTTAACTGCGGTATATGGTTACTGTCCTTTATATAAGATTATAGATAAGATAAAAGGAAAATAATTTCAACTAAAAATCAAAGAATTTTAAGAGTACTTGTTGGAATTTTGTGGATAGCGATAGTTGGTGGAGTGTTTCATAGTTGGTGGGCACTACTTGGACTAGTTCCTTTGATAGTTGGCATAAGTGGATTTTGTCCGTTATGTTATTTTAAAGGAAAATGCTCTATCAAATAGACATTTAAAAAGAGGTAGTTTTTAAACTACCTCTTAAATTTAGCAGTTAGAACAACCGCCGTTATCTTTGATAGCTTTTTTTATCGCATCATAATTTGGTTCACTTGTAACCTCACTAACTATCTCTTTATGAAGTATCTTTCCATTTTTTCCTACCACAAATACAGCTCTTGAAGTAAGTCCTGCTAAAGCACCTTCACTTAGTAAAACGCCGTATTTGTTTGCAAATTCTTTATTTCTAAAATCACTTCCAACTACGACACTATCTATACCTTCTACTGAACAAAATCTACCCATAGCAAAAGGGAGATCCATAGATACGACGGTTAATTTTACACCTTTGATTTTTGCGATTTGTTCGTTAAATTTTCTAGTTTCCGTAGCACAAACCGCAGTATCAAGAGAAGGAACACTTGCGATAACTTGAGTATAATCACTACTTCCTCCAACTTTTATACTATTTAGATCTTTGCCAGCTAGCTCTACTATCGGCGCTAAATCCCCCACACTTACAGAATTTCCTGCTAAATTTATTGTGTTTCCACCTACTGTTACTGTTGCCATTTTAACTCCTTTTGGATAAATAATTATCTAAAAATTTTACCTTTCTTGACTTAATGTAAAGATAATCTTTATCAAATATCTAAAATTACTATATAGATATTGATATAATTACTCCTCTTTTTTAAAATAACTCTCTTTATTTTTTTCAGCGTGTTTGATGTTTAGTTTTATAAATTTATAACTGAAAAAAATTAAAAGTACCCATGTTGTTAACAAAAATATAGATTTTATCATCATTTCTCCTTAGTACGAATCCGTGTTAAGATCGTCTTTTGTAAGCTTTTCTCTATCCATCTGTTTCCATACATACCATATATAAAAAAGCACCACAGGAGCCCATAACGAGACAACAAACATAACTTTAAGCGTATAAAAACTTGAGCTTGCTATATAGATGTGCAGAGAGCTTTGAATATCTGTGTATGATGGATAAAATGCTGTATTGTTTAATCCAGCGACTAAAAATACACTCATAACCACAGCTGTTACGCCAAAACCATATGGGAAAATTCCTCTTATGCTATTTGTAAAAGCACCTTTATAAATTCCTAAAAGTGTAAGTATAAGTCCTACTACTAATAAAAGTAAAACTATGGGCATTTGGATATAGTTTTTAAGATATTTAAAGCTTTCTATGCTTATTATACCCGATTCATTAACGCTATAACCATCTTTTAGAACTATCCACGCCATAAAAGCGACTGTAAAGATAAGGAAAAATAAAGCATCTTTTTTAAGACCTTTTTTAAGCTCTTTTATAAGGTCATTTTCAGCTATATGATTCATGAGATAGAGTGCACCACCAACTCTAGCTTGGAAAAAAAGTGCTATTCCAAGAAGCCAGTTTAATGGGTTTTTAAGTGATTCTAATCCTCTTAATTTATTATCCCAAGTAACAAAGTTGTTCGAATTAAGGCTAAATTCACTGCCACTAAAAAAGGTTGACACAACGATACCTATTAATATAACAGCTATGGATCCATTGATAAAAAGAAATATTTCATAAGTTTTTTGACCTACAAAATTGTTAGGTTTTTTACGGAATTCGTAACTTACAGCTTGAATGATAAAACAAAATAAAATTGCAAGCCACGGCCAGTATGCCCCACCAAAACTTGTAGCATAAAAGAGCGGGAAAGCAGCAAAACATGCTCCGCCAAACATTACAAGTGTAGTAAATGTAAGCTCCCATTTTTTACCAGCTGAGTTTAGCATAAGATCTTTATGCTCATCTTTAACTCCACGAACTAAGGTTTGAGCTCCTTGAACAAACATCATAAATACAAGAATTCCGCCCAGTAGAGCTATCAAGCACCACCAATAAATTTGTAAAATTTGATACATTTTAAAATCCTATCTTTATCTGTTTTAACATAATTTTTACTTCAGCTATAAAAAGCACTGTAAACAAAACAGCAAAGAGCATAAATGAAATTTTAACATTTGCACTTGCTAAATTTGTAGCTGCAATAGTTACAGGCAAAAGATCTTGTATAGCCCACGGTTGACGGCCTACTTCAGCTACTATCCAACCAGTTTCACAAGCTATATATCCAATCGGTATACTAAAAACGCAAAGCCATAAAAGCTTTCTAAATTTCTCTATACTATTTGCCATACTTAAATACAAGCAGACAAGGAAAAGAGCTATAAAATAGACTCCCAAAGCAACCATTGTATGAAAGCTATAAAATACAAGCCCAACAGATGGGATAATGTCTTTAGGGTTTTCTATATAACCATAACCAAAATTTTTCATATTTGCATCTAAAATTTCACGATGTTTTGATACAGCTATCGGGTCATTTGTATCAATAGCTATTTTGATATCTTCTAACGCTTTAAGAGCGATATTTCCGCTATCTATTCGGCTTTGGGCAGATGGAATGTTGTACTTTTCATTTCCATAAACTAAGTCATTTATACCAGGAGTATAGCTGTTTATATTACGATTTGCCATAAAGCCAAGAAGGTATGGAAATTTCATCTTTGTAATAAATGAATTCTTATCATCACCTATCTCTTTAGCGGGATTTAAAATTCCTACCGCTATGATACCTGCGTTGATCTCACCTTCATATATTCCTTCCATTGCCGCTAGTTTTGCAGGTTGCTTTTGTGCAACTTCATAAGCACTTTCATCACCACTAAATAGTATGAAAAGAGATGATAGAAGACCAAAGCTTACAGCAACTATGAAGCTTTTTTTAGCTTGTATAAAATTACGATTTTTTAACATAAACCATGCTGAAATTCCCATAACGAAAAGTGATGCGACAATGTAACCGCTTGATGCTGTGTGCAAAAATTTAGTTATTCCGACAGGAGATAGGGCTATTTGAGCAAAGCTTACCATTTCATTTCTAAGAGTTTCATGGTTAAAAACAGTGCCTACGGGGTATTGCATCCAGCCATTTGCTATAAGTATCCAAAAGGCACTTAAATTTGAACCTATGGCAACCATCCAAGTTGAGAAGAGGTGAAAACCTTTACTAACTCTATCCCAACCAAAAAACAACACAGCAAAAAAAGTTGCTTC
>JAAYFN010000116.1 GCA_012728225.1 Campylobacter sp. | reverse complement strand
CTATAATGCAACGCTATAAAACTGGAAAAGCTTTTTAGTTTTAGTCTCTTTTTAAATTTATATATGCTATAATTCTAAACTAGGTCTCATCTTGCCTCCTTAAGTTTTAGTCTCTTTTTAAATTTATATATGCTATAATATGTAGATTTTAAAGTCCGTAAAAATGGCACTTTTAGGCTGTTTTGCTATCTTGACATTGATCTTTAAAGATAGTATACTAAAAAGAGTATATAAATTTAAAAAGAGACTAAAATAAGTGAGCTGGGCAACTCACGCAAGGTAAATCCTTTGAAACTGCCTATTTTAATTAAAATAATGTTAATTGTTTTGGTTTTGATACCTTTTCTTGGTAAGAACAATCTCCTAATATCAGTTTGATGTTATCAAATTGTTTTTCTGTAATGATAAGTGCTCTTATATTTCCTCTTGGTGGGGCAATATCTACAAGTTTATCAACTGAAGCATTTGCGCTACTACAACCTTTGCAAATTCTCATATATACCGAATACTGCATCATGAAAAATCCTCTTTTAATGAGTGAATTTCTAAATTTACTAGCGGATTTTCTCTCTTTTTTCGTTTTCGTTGGAATGTCAAACATCACAATCACTCTCATATATTTCTCCATATTCTTCTCCAAAGATAGGTAATTTTAGCTCTTTTGATTCTCCTTTTATACAAGCAGTAAGACTTTGAATAGTTTTTGAAATAGCTCTTGATATAGGGTATGATTTGTTGTCGATTATTGTTTTTTGAGAAAGTATAGATAACAGATCATGTTTATTTTCTTTATTTAAAAAATCATCAAGTAAGTTTTCATTATGCATTTTATATACAACTTTATCTACAAATGGACGATAAGGCTCTATGATATCATCAGCTAGATTAAATGGATTATAAGCATTATCGTGTTTGATACCTAAATTTGGATTAAGACCACTTATAGCTAAAGCTCTTGTGATAGTAGCTCGGACTATACTATATCCGTAATTTAGAGCAGAGTTTATGCCACAAAGATCGTCTCTGACAAAACCTTTGTAGAAAAGAGAGGGGAAATATATAGCTGCTGCATTACTTTCTACATATGTAGCATCGCCAAGTTTAACAGTTTTAGAGAGATAAATAAGTTTTTTTGCAGTGTTGATATCTTTTTGAGCTAGAAGTTTTGCTTGATTTTGTACTTTTTGTTTTATTATTTTTTGCCATAAGATCGCTTTAGTATGTTTGCTAAGATCTATTTGATATCTTATAACTCCACTGCTTTGATAGTGCCCCAAATATGAGAAAAAGATACCATTTGGGTTATGACTATCATCACAACTTAAAAGAACTACTTTTGCATCAGCTAGTTTTGATATAAGTGCTGATGTTATAGTTACTTGTTGGCTTTCAAGCACTATGCACAAAATATCTTTAAGCAGGAGCATTGCAACTCCGTCTTCATTATCTATACAAAGATTATTATTTTTAAGGCTGATTTTTGCTGGTTTAGAGATAACAACGGTTCTAAACGCTTCATCAAAGCCTGCCATATCAGTTCCTTTTAGTTGTTTTGAGTTTTACTGGTTGCCTTTCTTGAAAATCAAATTTTTTGATATTTCCAATAGGTGAAATTTCGTATTTTTCTAAATTTTTAATTGTTCCTATACTAGATCTAAGTTCATTAGATGATAAGTGTGTTTTATATATTAAGCGTCCAGATGAACTAACATCTAAACCTATATAGTAACAAAATATAGGCTCTTTGGCACTGCCTACGAGCAGTTTTATTAGGTCGTTTTTAAATAGAGAAAAGCAGAATTTATAGGTTTCATCCATCTCTTTCCAGCCATCTTTAGCGCCTGAAATTGCTTTATTAGGAAGTGTACCTGTTGCAAAATGCATGCTATATACAGGAACTATATAAAATTTTCCATCCTTTTGAAAAATATCAGCTCTTGGCATAGTTTCATTTTTTGCATATCCTCTGTTTAACTTAACAATAACACCGCATTCTAAGTAATTATTTATTTTTTGTAAATCATATTTATAATACTTTTCTATCTCTTCTTTAGAGTATATAGTTTCTTGGTGAAATGCACCACCTACTTTTCTTCTTGGTGCAAGAGAGACAAAAATTTCATTAGTTTTTTGGTTAACTATTTTTCTAAAATCATCTGCCCCACATTTTAATAGCGCTTTTGTTCTAAAATCATTATTTTGCTTAAGTTCATTGGCGATGGTTTCTGCTTTTTTTGTTTTATACTCAAGAAGATTGGTTTTATAATCGCCATATGCTTTTACATTTTGATTTGTAATGAGTGATAAAATCATAGCATCTTCTGCATGATGAAGATGGTTATCTCTATTTTTACTATCTAGTCCCCAAAAATGCCTTAACATAGTTGTTAGACTACCATTTATGCAAACTATATGTTGTTTGCTTCCTTTACCGTATTGAGTTTCATTTTTATCCAAAGGTAAAAATTCCAAATAATCCAATGTATAATCTTTCACAAGTTTAGCTATATAGCTAGTGTCGTTTAAATTTCTGCTTAAGAATTCTTTCTGTTCTCCTATATTTTTATCTTTGAAATTTTTATTAATCAATCTTTTTTTACTATTTTTTGGCAACTCTGTAAAAAAAACACGCGAAACAAATTCTTCCCATTTATCTTCTTGTTGCCCAAGCCATTCATAAGGAGTTTTATTTCCTTTGTTTTGATTTTCACTTCTAAATGCAAGTATTTTATTGTGTTGAGAGTCGTCATAACTGCGTGAAAATGGGTATATATGGTCAATTTCTAGAAAATTTTCATCTTGTAAGTGTTTTATTTCTATTTTTTTCCCACTGTAAACAGATATCTCTTTTTGTTTTACCCATAATTTTAGTTTTAAAATATTTTTATGATTTGGAGTAATCCCTAATTCTTCACATTTTTCTTTTGCTTTTTCGTTGCTTTCTCTATTTTCTTTTTGCTCTTTTTCAATTTCTTTTCTTCTTTGAAAATTTTTACCTACTTCACGCGTTAGTTCTATGTGAATTTTGTGAGGAGATCCATATTTTTTAATCATAGAATTTAGAACTTTTCTATATTCACTAATAGCTCTTGCGACAACAGGATTTGTTAAGCTGTTTGCAAACATGGTATCATTAAAGGGTGGTAATAGTTTGTATTTGCTATCTGGTTTTATTACTTCTAAATTTGCAAGAATTAGGGACTCATCGTATCTTTTACCATCTTTCATAAAAGGTATAATTTGATAGAGAGCTTTAAGACTTAGCTCAATATGTCCTGAAAAAGAAATTTGAGATAATTTATCAATTATCTCTTCTTTGCTTTCTAAATTTATATCAGATAGTAATTTTCCAAGCTCTTTTTTTAGCTCTTTATCATCTTTAATTATCGTAATTTTAGTAGTTATTGTGTCTAAAGTTGTGATTGGTATTTTATTTAAATCATTTTTAAATATATCATTAAAAAGCTTCAATGTTTTTAGTTCTATAAATATATTTTCTGACTCTATCTTTTTTTTGCTTTTTATTTCTCCAGTTTTGCTATTACTTTTATGATAATCAAGTCCATAAAATTCGATCATATCATCAAGTTGTAAAATATTTCTAAGATTAGAGTATGTTATTTTTTTTGTTTTTGTATCTTTGAGTGTTTTAAATACTGTAAGAATTGTTTCTTTTTTATCAAACACCAGTCCAGTAGAGTTTTCAATGTTTGCTAAGGTGTTAACAGTTTTAGATAGGGCAATAAACTCTTGTGCTGAAATCGAGTTTTTAGGGGCTCTTTTTTCACCTTCAATATATTTACAAAAGCCGATTAAATTTTCAAAACTTTTAATTTTTCTCTGATAAAAAGCAGTCTTTACATAGAATTTTTCTAATTCTACATTTGCAAATTCATTGTTAAATTCTCTTTGTTTTTCAAAAAGTATTTTTGTTTCATCTAAAGTCTGTTTTCTGCTGATACTTCTTCTGTATGAGTCTTTTTTATTTCTTACATTTATAAATTTATTTTCTTCATTTTTCTTTTCAAAAAATTCATTATACATCATTTGCCCAACTGTTAAATAGCTTTTATTTTTTAGTAAATTATTGTTTTCTTCTATTGCACGTAGGACTTTTCCATTGTTTTCTTCATTGCCGACTTTGTTGCTACTATAAGCGCGATTTTTTGCTATATGGATAAGAACTCTAAGCCATTCATCTTTATTTAATTTTCTATTTAATCCATCGTTTCTGAGTTGCCATGGAGACAGCGTATGTTTATCATTTTTAAAGAAATTTGAAATATCTCCAAAATCTTGCAATATATCATTTAAATCAAGATTCATTGTTTTAGCAAAATGTAACTTTATTTTATATATTCGACCTCTTTTTCTGTTGGTATTTTTTCTGCTAGATCTTGCTTGACGCCTAGGTAGTGCAAGTGAGCTTCCATTTTTTGGATGTTCTGCTTTATTAAATATTCTTGAGCCAGAATCAACAATTTCAGCGGTGTCATTTTTTCTTATAGTATAAGCCCAACCAACTGAGCTAATACCTAAATCAAATGCAAATATTTTTGTCATGATTTATCCTAAATAGTTTATTTTATATGATAATATTGATATAAAAAATATCTCCTCTTTTTAGTTTCTTTAACTGTTTTGATTTTATCATCATTTAAATAAAAAGTCTATTTATAAGTGATAAATATATAAAATAAGGTGTAAATTTACTTTTGATTTCGTTTTTAAATTATGTTAAAATCGCCATTTATTATAAAATAGATGAATTTAAGGAGATATAGTGAAAAAAGTTGCTTTGTGCTTATTTATGCTACTAAGTTTAGCGGCAGCAAGTAAGTTTGAAGAAGGGCTAGAGGCTTATCAGGCAGGGGATTATCAAAAAGCAAGTAAGTTGTATGAACAAGCTTGCGATAGCAAAAATGCAAAAAGTTGCTTTTTTTTAGGAGATATGTATTACTACGCTCAAGGAGTTGATCAAGATAGCCAAAAAGCCTTTAAATACTATAAAAAAGCTTGTGATGGCGAAAATGCACAAGGGTGTTTTTATCTCGGAGCTTTATATGAAGATGGCAAGGTTGTAGAAAAAGAGCTTTATACTGCAAAAGAGCTTTATAAAAAAGCTTGCGATTTAGGTTATAATAATGGCTGTTATGTTTATAGGCATTTAAATTTATTGGGGTATTAGAGCTTAAGAGTTATTAAATATAAGGCAATATGCTCATAAATAGCTAAATTTAGATAACACAATAAGTAAAAATTTAAATAAATGGTGAAGATATGAAATTTGACTTTGAGACTATTTTAGATAAGAGAGGATTAAGCTCAACAAAATGGCTATGGATGAAAGAGAAAAATTCTAATGTTCCAGAAGGGATAGTGCCATTTTCAGTAGCAGATATGGAATTTAAGCTAGCACCTGCCTTAACTAGTGGACTTAAGGACTGTATAAAACGCTCATTTTTAGGCTATACAAGAGCAGATGATGAGTATTATGAAGCAGTGATTTCATGGTTTAAAAGACGTCATAATCTTAAGATTAGAAAAAGTACTATTATCACAACGCCAGGGGTAGTTTTTGCACTCCAAACTGCCATAAGAGCTTTTAGCAATGTCGGCGATAGCATCATCATAATGCCACCAGTTTACTATCCATTTTTTAGTGTAACACAAAAAACAGGCCGAAAAGTTTTAGAAAATAGACTAAACTTTAAAGACGGTATGTATAGTATAAATTTCAAAGATCTAGAAAAGAAGGCAAAAGAGGCTAAAATTCTTATACTTTGCAATCCTCACAATCCAGTTGGCAGAGTTTGGAGTAAAGATGAGCTTACAAAAATAGGTGAAATCTGCTATAAAAATCAAGTTTTAGTTATAAGTGATGAAATTCACTGTGATCTGGTGATGAGCAAGCATAAATTTACTCCTTTTATGAGTTTGGATAAGAAATTTAGATCTATAACTTGTACTGCACCAAGCAAAAGTTTTAACATCGCAGGACTTCAAGCCTCAAATATCATCATTAAAGATAAAAATTTAAGGAATTTATACAAAAAAGAGCTAGAAAAAGTTGGTATTCGTTCTCTTAATACTTTAGCATATGAGGCTGTTAAAATAAGCTATAATGAGTGCGAAGAGTGGCTTGATGAGGCATTAAAGGTGATAGAAACAAATAGAAATTTAGTTCAAAATTTCATAAAAGAGAGGATTTCTGTCATTAAAGTTTGTGATATGGAAGGGACTTATCTTATGTGGCTTGACTTTAGGGAGTTAGGGTTAAGTTGTAAAGAGTTAGAGAAATTCATGGTCAAGGACGCTTTGATTTTTAGT
The DNA here is from genome assembly GCA_012728225.1 of Campylobacter sp. GTDB lineage: Bacteria > Campylobacterota > Campylobacteria > Campylobacterales > Campylobacteraceae > Campylobacter_B. The sequence continues at coordinate 4,493 of JAAYFN010000116.1, read as the reverse complement.
GATGAAGGATATATCTTTGGCAAAAATGGAAGAGGTTTTGAGCGTATAAATATCGCATGTCCTACAAAGGTAATCCAAGATGCATTTAAGAGATTAGAAAAAGCTCTAAAGATTAGAAAATTTATCTAAAATTTAGAGCAAATTTAAAGTGTAACTTCTACTATTTTAAAATTTATAAGATAACTTTACCCAAAGTTCATCAATATCAGTTTTAGCAGTATTGCCACCTTTTGGAGTAATTTCTTGATCTAACATAGTATAGGTTAAGGATGCATTTAAACCTTTTAGCCATGGAGTTTTGTAGTTAAGTATAAAACTATACCCTTCATACTCTTTTTTAACGCCCGCAGGGTTCATACCAGCTATCTCATCAGGCGCACTATGCTTTGATATAACATAGATAAATGAGCTGTTAAGTCCGCTAATGCCTATGTTTGAGAAGTCATAGTTAGCTTGAAGCTTATATGTATCCATACCAGCTGTAGGGGTGAACATATTGGCTCCTCTTATAGGTAAGGAAGTATATGTACTACCACCAAGTCCTGCGCTTGTGATAACAGAATCATCTTTGCTAACTGTGCTTGCTGCAGCTATAAAGTCAAAGCCATTAATGTTATAAACTCCAGCTTTTATAGCTAACATCCAGCCGTTAAAATTTCTCTTTTTTATATCACCATCAGTTTGGCTACCTCTAAAATTTAGATCAAATTTAAGGTCAAAATTTTCTAGCGGTACTATATAATTTGCCTCAGTGTAGTATAGGTGTATATCGCCTATTTGGTGTGGCATAAAACTAAACTCAACATCTTTTAAAAAGGCGTATTGAGCGCTAAGAGTCAGGTTTTCTATGTTTTTATTTGTGATACCAGCCCAAAGCAAACCGTCAAACTCATGACTCATATCTCCAGCGCCAGCAAGCGTTATACGCCTTTTAAATTTTGGCTCACTGCCAGGCTCTTCATTCATTGTTGAACTTGTTCTACCTTGAAATTTATCAGCATAACCAGCATATAGAGTGTTAGTATCAAAATAATTGCTTTTGATACTAACACCTTGAAATGACTCTTTTAAAATTCTCGTATAGTTAGCTGAAACAAGTGGTGTATTTATGTATTGGCGCCCGATTTTTATATCAGTTTTGTTAGTATTGTATCCAAGATACAACTCAGAAAAGACTAGACCTTTAGTGTGTTGTTGCCTTATATATAGCTCTTTAGCTTCATCATCGCCGATAGGAGCAAAAGCTAGTTGTGCTGTTGTCCCAAAATAAAAGTCGTAAAAAGTCTCTGTTTTATAACCAAGTTCTATAGCAAAATTTGTTATATTTTCATTTTTTTGTGGTTTTGTTTCATCGGTGATATCCCAGTACCAAGCTTTTATCTCAGCGTTAAATTTACCATCCATAATGGCTTGTGATAGGCTATCTCCCCCATGAGCACTTATAGCTAGAGCAAGTATAAGACTAAGTCTTTTCATAAAAATCCTTTTAAAAATAGTTTAATTATTATATTAGAATATAATTTAAGGCTGGCTTAAAAAAATGAAAACTTATTTATTGCTTAAGTATAATTTATATAATGACTATCCACCAAATTCTTTTATATAGTGTTCATAAAATCTTTTGTAGTATGGGTTTGACTTGCGTTTTCTAAGTCCGTAATTATAACACTCTATCGTTTCTTGCATCTCTTTGTCCTTGGCATTAAAGCATATTCTTAGTACTTTTGCACATTTGTCTAGGTTATATGTAGGGTCAAATACACGTTCTATCTCATTTGGCATGAAATTTGCACTATTTAACTGTCCTAAACCAACATCGATATTAAAGCCATTTTTGATAAGCTGTTTAGCTACTTCAGTAGCATAAGTTTCGTTTTTTGGCGACATAGATATTACCCATTTTGAGCGATTTAGACTATACTGACTTACTTTTATGGAGATATTTAAGTTTTCTAAGCTTTTATAGTAAAAGGCGTTTTCTTTAGTAGTTAAAAAAGATATAGCGTAAGGATCAAAGTTGCTCTCTATTTTAACTATTGTATATAAAATTTTTGGAGAAACTCCATTTTTAAGGGCTACTTCACGGATAGAGTAGAGTATATCTTGATAGCTATGAGCAAACAAAATATTGAAATTTATTAGCATAAATAACAAAATTCTCACAAAATTCCTTGTAGTTTTAGAATTATTATATCTAAGTTTATAAAATCTGTGAGTTTATCTATAAAAGAGTTGTATTAAGCTAAATTTAATCTTTTACATTGTATAATTTCATTTCGTTTTTAAAATGGTCGCTTAGCTCAGTTGGTAGAGCGCCACCCTTACAAGGTGGATGTCATAAGTTCGAGTCTTATAGCGACCACCACTATTTTTTAGGTGCAGCGGTAGTTCAGCTGGTTAGAATGCCGCCCTGTCACGGCGGAGGTCGCGGGTTCGAGTCCCGTCCGCTGCGCCATCTTTTAAACGGTGTCTTGTTAGCTCAGTCGGTAGAGCATCTCCCTTTTAAGGAGGGGGCCGTTGGTTCGAATCCAACACAGGACACCATTATTTTAAAAAGCATAATAGCGAATTTTAAAAGCCTTTTTTATTATTTCATTTAGCTTTAAAATACTTATCTAAAAAATAATACTAAATTTTAACTTTAAATTATAATGTTTCATCTGCAAGCTAGTTTAAAGATAGATAAGTCTAGTTCACTTTTTAGTAAAGAATTCAAGCAAGTTAAATGGTAAAATTACCAAGTAACTTGCTAGATAAAAGCTTTTAAAGATAAGCAAAGTTTATAAATTTTACTAAATTTTGTTAAATTTTAAGATCACCATCTTTTATAAAATTAAATTTCCTAAATAAAACGTCGACTACATAGACCAAAATTATAGGTAATAAAATTTGTAGTACTAGTATTGAAAGCCACATTTGAGAGCTATTACCCATAGTGTTGTATGTATCTATTTGGCCTACGAGCCCAGAAGTTCCCATTCCAGCACCTATAGGAGAAGTTTGTGTTTTAAGCACCATTGTTGCGATTGGTCCAAGAATAGCTGAAACTATGATTGTTGGAAGCCATATAATTGGTTTTTTAACTATGTTTTTAAACTGCAACATAGATGTTCCAATAGCTACTGATATAATTGTGCCTATATTGTTATCTTTTCTGATCATTATGGCAAAACCTATAATCTGTACGCTACATCCAACAACAGCTGCACCGCCTGCTATCCCATCAAGTCCGATAGCAATAGCAATAGCAGCCGATGATATAGGAGCAGTTAGTGCCATACCCATTATAACAGCGATAACAATACCCATTAAAAATGGTTGATAATCAGTAGCAACTTCTATATATTTACCAACAGCAGTAGTAAGGGATGATACTGGAGCATACAAAAGTACGGTTATGACGCCTGCTATTAAGATGGATAAGAGAGGTATGATAATTATATCGATTGGAGTTTTATTTCTAAGTATAAATTTAACTAGTTCTATTGTGATGATAACAACAAAATATACAGTTAACGGATCGCCTATTTTAAAGCCTAGAGTTCCTGCCATATAGCTAGCTATACCACCTGCTACACCTGCTGCTATAAGCTTAAGCCCATCTATTTTAAAAGCCCATGCTATACCTATGCCTATACCTACGCCCATGAGTTGTTTTAAAACAGTTGATATGTTTATGAGAAATGTATAAATATCTGAATTTTTAGGTAAAAATCCAGCTAAAGTTGCGATAATAGTCGCGATAATAAGAGTAGAAAAAAGCCCATAAGCCATACCATTCATAGATATAACTATATAATTTATAGTTCGTTTAAATAGGTTGTTGTCAGTTTTTTGCATCATTTCTCCGAGTTATGGGATGTATAAATTTTATAATATATTATATATATTTTTAAAATATAAACTCGTATTGTATATAAATAAAGCTTTATTTAAACTAAATATAAAATAATAAAATTTTTAAATAGTTTTAATATAACTATCTTTAAGCTTAAGATAATATTTATGAAGAGTTAAGTCAAAATAGGGTAAAATACTGCCTTCATAAATGACCCTTTCGTCTAGTTGGCCCAGGACGCTACATTCTCTGTGTAGAAACGGCGGTTCAAATCCTCCAAGGGTCGCCAAATTTGGCGTTTTAAATTTAATATATAAAAGTTAAAATTTCCAGAAGTAAAAGTAGCACTAAGATATAAGTTTATAAAGATATAAAATTTAAATTATTTTACGCTATAATGAAGTTCATTATATTTTAAGGAGAGAGTATGGCTTATTCTATGAGCGATTTAAAAAAGGGCTTAAAGATAGAGATGGATGGTGTGCCATATAAAATAGTTGATTATCAACATGTCAAGCCTGGTAAAGGTCCAGCGTTTGTTAGGGTTAAGATCAAATCTTTTATAGACGGGAAAGTACTTGAAAAAACTTTTCATGCAGGCGATAAGTGTGAAACCCCAAATTTAGAGGATAGACAAATGCAGTATCTCTATGAT
>JAAYFN010000115.1 GCA_012728225.1 Campylobacter sp. | reverse complement strand
AGAGTTTTTGTAGTGTCCAATGGCTAGTGTTATAAAATACATATCCACTTGCAATTTGTAGTCCGCGTTCATCTGGCTCATTAAGATTATATTTTTTTTGAGATTTTAACTCCTCAAATACTTGCTCTTTCGTTTCTTCAAGAAGTGCATCAAGCCTTCTTAAAACTACCATTGGAAGTATCACATCACGGTATTTGCCTCTTACATAGACATCTCTTAGACAATCATCTGCTATAGACCAGATAAAACTTACTAATTTGCTGTGTGTGGCTTGATTCACTTGCTTATCTCCTAAAATTACTGTTTGTTAAACTAATGCTTTACTCTTTGTATTTTCTTATGCGTCTGACTTATCATAGAATTTAGCTTTTAAATCTATAAATTTAAGCTTCCAAAATAGCTCCATTACTTGCATTTGTAACTAGCTTTTGATACTGTCTAAGCCATTTGCTTTTAACCTCTTTGCCTTCGTATTTCCACTCTTTACGGCGTGTGGCTATCTCTTTGGTACTTAACCTGACATTGATACTATATTTATCTACATCTATATCTATGATATCACCATCTTTTAAAAGTCCTATCATCCCGCCTTCAGCTGCTTCAGGGCTTACGTGACCTATACTTAAACCACGCGTTGCACCGCTAAAACGTCCATCTGTCAAAAGAGCGACATCAGCCCCAAGCCCTCGCCCCATGATAAGGCTAGTTGGAGTTAGCATCTCTTGCATGCCTGGACCTCCTTTTGGTCCTTCATAACGGATCACAACAACATCACCTTTATCAACTTTGCCAGTTGAAATTCCAGTTATTGCTTCATCTTGAGAGTTAAAACATACTGCTTTACCGCTAAATTTTCTCTCTCCTACTATACCTGCTGTTTTGATAACACATCCTTGTTCTGCTAAATTTCCAAAAAGCACAGCAAGTCCGCCAACTTCTGAAAATGGCTTATCAACACTTCTAATAACTTCTCTATCTTTAACACTTGCCTTACTTAAACGCTCCTTCATAGTTTCGCCTGTTATGGTGAGGTTATCAAGCTCTAAAAGGTTGTTATCTCTAGATGAAATTTCCTTAAGTATCGCGTCTATACCACCTGCACGACCGACATCTTGCATATGTACAGTTTCTAAACTAGGCGCTATCTTTGAGATATGTGCAACACCAGCGTTTATCTTGTTTAAATCTTTTATATCAAGTGGCGCACCTGCCTCACGACTGATCGCGAGCATATGAAGGATAGTGTTTGAACTCCCGCCCATCGCCATATCACAAACCATAGCGTTTTGGATGGCTTTTTTGTTGATGATGTTTTTGATCTTGTATCTATCATCTAGTGCGATTTGACAAATTCTTTTAGCTGCAGCTCTTGCAAGTTCTTCTCTTTGTGGTGTTAGGGCTAGTATAGTAGCGTTTCCAGGCAGAGCAATACCCATAGCCTCACAAAGTGAATTCATAGAATTTGCAGTAAACATACCACTACAACTTCCACCACTTGGACACGCCTCACACTCTATCATCTTAAGTTTTTTCTCATCGATCTTACCAACTTCATACGCTCCAACACCTTCAAAAACACTATTTAAATCTATCGCTACGCCACTATCTTTATCAATTCCAGCAGCCATAGGACCACCACTTATAAAAATAGTCGAAACATTGACCCTTAAAGCGCCCATAAGCATTCCAGGGACTATCTTGTCACAGTTTGGTATACAAATAAGCGCATCAAGTGCGTGCGCGTTCATAACTGTTTCGATAGAATTTGCGATGATTTCACGGCTTGGAAGTGAATAAAGCATCCCTTCATGACCCATGGCAATACCGTCATCAACTCCGATCGTGTTAAATTCAAAAGGAACACAGCCATTTTTACGAATTTCATCTTTGATAACCTCAGCAAATTTATCTAAGAAAAAATGCCCAGGTATAATCTCTATAAAACTATTTGCAACGCCTATAAATGGCTTTTCAAAATCCTCATCTTTAAGTCCTGTCGCTCTTAAAAGTGAGCGGTGCGGTGCTCTTGTGTAGCCTTTTTTGATGATATCACTTCTCATAAGTTCTCCTAAATTTATATATCTTAAATTTAGCTATATTACCAAAATTTAGCTTTTATATGCTTTAGTAAAAGTAAATTTGACTATTTAAAATAAAATTTGATAAAATTTGAACATAAATTTATGAACTTTTTGTAAACTCCATTTTTATCAACAAATGCCGTCCTTATCGCTAGCCTTTGTTTTTATAAACTCACTAAATTTAACTTAGATCAAACAAAATTTATCTAAATTTATAGTATTATAGTGTTTAGATTTTGAAGGATAAATATGCTTTACAATACTCTTTTTACTCTGTTTTTTATACTATTTGTTGGGTATTTTGCTAAACGAGTAGGCGCACTTAAACAAGCTCAAGCGGGTGTGCTTTTTGATTATGTTATTATGTTTGCCGTCCCTTGTATGGTCTTTAGCAAAATTTATCATCTTGATATAAATCCAACACTTTTTATCTATATATTTATCGGCTTTTTATCTACTGTTTTAGCTTCTCTTGGTGCGGTTTTGGTGGGTAGGATATTTAAATTTTCTCTTACAACGCTTATATCTATGTTTATGCTAAGTTGTTTTGGAAATACCCTTTATATCGGAATTCCTATAGCTTCAACACTTTTTGGTAGCGATATAATAGGCGAAGTTGTGTTGTATGATGCATTTGCTGGTACTTTGCCGATATCAGTACTTGGGCCATTTATCCTTAGTCTTGATAGAAAAAAGCGTCCAAATTTAATCTTTTTAGTTAAAAAACTATCTCTTTTCCTCCATTTATGGGCTTGGTTTTAGGTCTAATAGCTAAAATTTTTATCTTACCTTCTGCTCTTTTTATACCACTTGATACACTTGGGTTATCAGCTACTCCTGTAGCACTTTTTGCTATAGGTTTAAGCCTTAGTTTTGGCGCGATAAAAAGCTCATATAAAGCCACTATCGTGGTTATTTTGGCAAAGATGCTTCTTGCTCCGATTGTCTTTTTAGGGCTTATCAATTTACTAGGTTTTGATAAAAGTATAAGTGTTTTAAACGCTTTTTATCTCTCATCTATGCCAACTGCAACTGTTGTTTGTGCTATGGTTATCAAAGCTAAAAAAGATGTGGATTTAGCGGTGAGTTCTGTGGCTTTTGGGCTTGTTTTTGTCTCTATATCGGTACCTTTACTTGTAAATTTTGTCTCTTTTTAGAGACTAAATTTTAACATTAAGTTAAATTTATGTATAATGTCTATCAAAATTTTGCAAATGTACTTGTGGTGATGTCGGGTATACAGAGTATAAAAGCATGAATTGGGAGTAAAAATGGAAGTAAAACTACTAAATTTCACGCCACTTTGGATTTGTAGCAACGCTATAAGAACATGTTGGCAAAGCTTTGATAAAAGCGATAATGGTGGCGAAAAAGATATAGAATTGATAGATAAAGTAGGCAACAAATTCAAGCACTCATCTACACTAGAACATTTAAATTATAACTTCTATATCAAAGGAATTTCAAGAGCAGTTTTACAAGAGTTAGCGCGTCATAGAGTGGCGAGTTTGAGCGTAAAAAGTACACGTTATACTCTTAAAGAACTTAAAAATGAGAGTGAATTTAAAGCTGGTGAGTTTGAAAATGCAAGTAGGTATATCGTACTAACTAAAAATGAGATAGTTGATAACTTTAGTATTCAAGCTTTAGAAAATATGCGTCAAATTTTACAGAGTGTAAAAACAATAGACATCGCCAAATACGCACTTCCTGAATGTTACAAAACAGAACTTACCTGGTCCATAAATGCTCGTTCACTTCAAAATTTTCTATCTCTTCGCACTTCTAAATCAGCCCTTTGGGAGATAAGAGATCTAGCAAATTTGATATACAAAAAGCTTCCTGAGGATCATAAATTTATATTTGATGAGTGTGTGGCTAAAATTTAAGCTTTTGGGATAGTTATTTTTTAAGAATTTTAAATTTTAGTTGATTTGTATGAGTTAAGGCGATAGCGATAGCATCAGTTACATCAAGTGGTTTTATCTCTTGTTTGATACCTAAAATTTTTTTAACCATAAAAGCTACTTGTTCTTTACTTGCCTTAGCTTTTCCTGTGACACTTTTTTTAACTTGAAGTGGCGTATACTCATAAAATTCACCATGAAGTTGTAAAATTCTAAGAGATAAAGCGCCTCTAAATTGAGCAAGTTTAAGCACACTTTGAGGATTGTAGGCAAAAAATATATCTTCGATAGCTACATCATCGATATCGTGTTTGTTAAAGATTATATCAAGACCTTCGCAAAGTTCGGTTATCTGATAGTTTAAAGTTGATGGTTTTATCTTGATAAGTCCTGCTTCTATAAGTTTGATATTCACATTATCTTTTTCAACGATAGCATACCCACAGTTGCGAGTTCCTGGATCAATACCTAAAATTTTCATTCACGCTCTTTCACAGTTTTTAACTAACTAATCATACTATAACTATCAAATTTTATCCTAAATTTCACAAACTTAACCAACTTTTTATTAAATTTAGGATAAAATAAAAAGCAAACTAAAGTAAAGGATAAAATTTTTGTCATCTATCACAAATCAAGTTTTAAACGAACTTGAAAAGAGTATTTTACCAAATGAATTTAACAAATATATCAAAAAACTAACCTTTGATAAAAACAAATCAAAACCTAGTTTTGTTGTATTTAGATCTTCAAATCCCTTAATGGCAAAATTTATACAAACAAAATATGCAGATAAAATAGCTGAAATTTACAACAAAATAACCGGTATAAAACCTGAAATTTTAATAACTTCTAGAGATATAAATTTAAACTCATTAGAGAAAAAAAATATCAAAAAAGATAGTGAAAAGCCGACTTCAACGATACTTATAGAATCTTATAAATTCTCAAATTTCATAGTTGGAGACTCTAATAGATTTGCTTATGAATGTTCTAAGTCAGTATCAAAAAACCCCGGTAAAGATTTTAATCCACTATTTATTTATGGACCAAGCGGACTTGGTAAAACTCACCTTTTACAATCCATCGGAAACTACTGCATAGAAAACAATAAAACTGTTGTTTGTGTCACAAGTGAACAGTTTAAAAATGACTTTACATTTCATATAAGAAATCAAAGTATGGAAAAATTTCGCCTTAAATACAGAAAACCTGATCTACTTTTAGTAGATGATATACAGTTTTTAGGAAGTACTGACAAAATTCAAGAGGAATTTTTTAACACTTTTAACGAACTAAAACAAGCTGGCGGACAGATAGTAATGACAAGTGATAAACCACCTAAAATTTTAAAAGGTTTTGAAGATAGGCTTTTAAGTAGGTTTGAAAGTGGTATTATAACCGACATCACACCGCCTGAATTAGAAACTAAAATAGCGATTATAAAGAAAAAAAGTGAAGATAATAAAATAATTCTAAGCTCTAAAATCATCGAATACATCGCTACAAATATGGGAGATAATATCCGTGAGATAGAAAGTTCCATAAATAAATTAAATGCATTTTCAACTCTTATGAGAACTGAGATAACATTAGAATTTACAAAAAGTGTGCTTCAAGATCAAATTCGTGAAAGAAAAGAGAGTGTATCACTAAATGATGTTATAGATATAATATCAAAAGAGTTAAACATCAAACCAAGTGATATCAAATCCAAATCAAGACGCAAAAATATCGTAGAAGCAAGACGTATAGGTATTTATCTATCTAAAAAACTAACTCTTAACTCTATGCCAGCTATCGCGAATTTTTTTGGACTTAAAGACCACAGCGCAGTAAGCCATAACATAAAAAAAATAAAAGAACTTATGAATGAGGATGAATTTCTTAAAATAAGAACCGATGAATTAGAAAACAAAATTTTAAAAGGCAAAATAAGTGAATAATTGTGAATATGTAGAATTTGTTATTCATATATCAAATCAAAGTATAAAGGGATCAAAAGCTACTATTCACATAACCTTCCCACCTACTAATACTACTAAATTTAAAAAGGATAATATATGAAATTTATCATAAATAAAAACATGTTAACTAACATTTTAACAAATGTAAGTTCATATATAGATAAAAAAGATATTAGTTCTATAATATCTCATATCTTTATAGAAGCAAATAATGGAGTTTTGACCATAAAAGCAACTGATTATGAAATAGGTTTAGCTTATAATATTAAAAGCTTAAATATAGAAATAGATGGAGCTGCCACAGCTAACGGAACAACCATCTTAAATATCTTAAAAGGTTTAAAAGATGAAGATGTTATCGTTGAAACAATAAATGATTTTTTATACCTTAGACAAAAAAAAGCTAAATTTAAACTTCCTATGTATAGTTCTTTGGATTTTCCAGAATTCCCAAAAACTGAAGATAAAGCTAAATTTGATATAAATTCAAATATTTTTAGTAGATCACTTAAAAAAATAATTCCAACTATAGACAACAACAACCCAAATTATGCTTTAAATGGTGCTTTTATAGATCCAAAAGATGGATATATAAATTTAGTTGGAACTGATGCAAAAAGGCTTGGTTTATTTAAGTTAGAAACAAATTCTCAAAATTCAGATAACTCAAATATCATAATCCCTAAAAAAGCTATCACAGAGATGCAAAAGTTAAATTTTGAAAATGCTGAAATTTATTATGATTATTCGATATTTATCATAAAAAGTGAATCTTTTGAATTTTTTGCTAAACTTATAAATAAAAAATTTCCAGAATATCAAAGAGTTATTCCAAATGATTTTAAAGAAACTATAACTTTACCAAGAGATAAATTTATAGAAGGTATAAAAACAATAAGTATGATATGTGAAAAAATGAGCATAACTATTAGATTAAATTCAATAACTTTTGAAAGCATTAGTGATGATAATAATGAAGCAAAAACTGAAATAGAGTGTCAAACAGCTTTAAAAGATGATATAGTTATAAGAGTAAATAACCGCTATTTAACTGATTTTTTAACTTCAATAGAAACAAATAACTTTGAACTAAGATATAATAATTCAGAATCAGCATTTGTAGTTATATCAGATAATTTATTAAATGTCATAATGCCTACGATTATATAAAGGAAATATATGGAAAATAGAGATTACGCTGCAGAAAATATAAAGGTTTTAAAAGGATTAGAGGCTGTTAGAAAACGCCCTGGAATGTATATAGGTGATACAAACGTTGGAGGTCTTCATCACCTTATTTATGAGGTTGTAGATAACTCTATAGATGAAGCTATGGCTGGGTATTGTGATACGATAAATATTGAAATTATGAATGAAGGCTCAGTTCTTATCACAGATAATGGACGTGGAATTCCTGTTGATATACATCCAACTGAAAAAATTCCTGCCGCGACAGTTGTTATGACAGTACTTCATGCAGGTGGTAAATTTGATAAAGATAGTTATAAAGTAAGTGGTGGTTTGCATGGTGTTGGTATAAGTGTTGTAAATGCTTTATCTAAAAAACTTATTTTAACTATCAAAAAAGATGGTAATGTTTATAGACAAGAGTTTGCAAAAGGTATAGCAGTAAGTGATTTAGAGGTAGTAAAAACTACAAACCGAACAGGTACGATTATTGAATTTTGGCCAGATGATGAGATATTTGAAACTACTGATTTTCAAAAAAATATCTTAGAAAAGAGATTTAAAGAGTTAGCTTATCTAAATCCAAAAATTAAGATTGTTTTAAAAGATCAACGAGATGGTTATAGTGAAATTTTTCACTTTGAAGGTGGATTGGATCAGTTCGTAAATGATTCAAATAATAAAGAAATTGTAGCTAAATCAGTATCATTTAGCGAACGCATAGAAGATATAGAGGTTGATTTTGCACTTTTATATAACTCAACTTATAGTGAAAATTTACTATCATTTGTAAATAATATAAAAACTCCTGAAGGTGGTACTCATGAAGCTGGATTTAGAGCAGGGCTTACAAGAGCTATCACAAACTACATATCAGAAAATGCAAATGCTAGAGAAAAAGATATAAAAGTTGTTGGCGAAGATGTTAGAGAAGGGCTTATAGCTGTTATATCTGTAAAAGTTCCTGAGCCACAATTTGAAGGTCAAACTAAAGGAAAACTTGGATCAAGTTATGTAAGACCACTTGTTCAAAAGATGGTATATGAAAATTTAAATAAATATTTTGAAGAAAATCCAAATGAAGCTAGAGCTATTATAGGTAAAGCACTTATGGCAGCTCGTGGTAGAGAAGCGGCTAAAAAAGCTAGAGAGTTAACACGTAAAAAAGATAACTTTAGTATAGGAACACTTCCTGGAAAACTTGCAGATTGTCAAAGTAAAGATCCTGAAATTTCAGAAATTTATTTAGTTGAGGGAGATTCAGCTGGTGGATCAGCAAAACAAGGAAGAGATAGAGTTTTTCAAGCTATACTTCCACTTAGAGGTAAAATTTTAAACGTTGAAAAAGCAAGACTTGATAAAATTTTAAACTCAGAAGAGATTAAAAACATGATAACAGCTTTTGGTTGTGGTGTTGATGAAGAGTTTGATATAGAAAAACTTAGATATCATAAAATTATAATCATGACTGATGCCGATGTTGATGGAAGTCATATCCAAACTCTGCTTTTAACATTTTTCTTTAGATTTTTAAGACCTATGGTTGAAGATGGATATGTTTATCTTGCTCAGCCACCACTTTTTAGATATAAAAAAGGTAAAAAAGAGATATATTTAAAAGATGAAAAAGCTTTAAATGAATTTCTTATCGAAACAGGTATAGATGGTGTTACTTTTGAAGGTATTGGGGATAAAGATCTTATAAGTTATCTTAAACTTATTGCTAGATATAGAAGTTTGTTAAATCAGCTTGAAAAGCGATATAGCGTTATATCGGCTATTAGATATATGATAGAAAATGAAGATTTAGCAGGTGAAGAATACTCCTTAATATATGAAAAAATAAAAGTATTTTTAGAAAGTAAAAATTATAATATTTTAAATCACTATGTAACTGAAAAAGGCGTTAAAATTTATGTTCAAACAGAAAATGGACTAGAAGAGCTTATCATAAATGATGATCTTTTTGAAAATTATATATTAAAAGAGGCACTATTTACTTATCATCAAATAGAAGCTAGAGGATTAAAATTTGATAGAGATTTTATAGAGGTTTTAAATGAAATTGAAGCAAATGCTAAAAAAGGAGCCTATATACAACGCTATAAAGGTCTTGGTGAGATGAATCCAGAACAACTTTGGGAAACTACGATGAATCCTGAAAATCGAACACTTCAAAAAATCAAGATAGAAGATATCGAGTCAGCAAGTGAAACATTTAACCTTTTTATGGGCGATGAGGTTGAACCTAGAAGAGATTATATTCAAGAACATGCTAAAGATGTTAAAAATTTGGATGTGTAGATGTCAAATTTATTGAGCCAAGAGAAAGAACGCTCACATAGATTTAAGCTATCACTTAGGATAGCTTTTCCTCTTATTTTAGTAGTTATAGTATTTATAGTTATAATGAATTTAAAAAAAGATTTTGATTGGCAAGATGGTGTTCTTTTTATTATCTTAATAACTTGTTATGTTTATTATATAGTTTATCTTGTATATTATGGGTTTAAAACTACTATAGTTGACCCTATATCTGGTGCTTTTGTAGCAAAAGAAATGAGTAAACTCATCCAAAAAGAGCTTAATAAAGCTAATGATAAAAATATAGTTTTAATATCTATAAGTAACCTTCAAGATATAAATTATAGATATGGACTTAAAAACAGCGAGTTGCTTTTAAAAAATTTTGTTATAAATTTAAGTGATTATTTTAAAAAAAATGGTTCTAAAGATATACCCATAGGCAGATATAATTCTGGAAATTTTCTCTTTATTATTGAGAAAAAATCAACTCATTTAAATCATTTACTTAGAACATTTGAGAGAAAATTATCAAATGATGGTATAAATAATATCGAAGTTAAAGTTAAATTTGCACTAGTTAAAGCAAATTTTGATAAAAATATAGATAATGTTATAAATCATCTATACTCTAAAATCATCTATGTTGATGAGAGTGATTTTAAAAGTGATATTATCAAGCCTGATGTATTTGATGAGTTAGTTTGTTATGCTATTGATTCTAGTAAATTTGATCTTAAATTTCAGACTATAAAGTCTTTAAAAGATGATAATGATATGCTAAATTTAACTATATCTCTTAATCTTCCAGATATAGAAAATATTTCCAAAATAAAAGTTATGGAGATAGCTGCTAAAAATAATTATGAGATTAGATATGATATACAAATAATAAAATTTATAATTAAAAACTTTGATTTTGATAGTTTTAATGGTAAAATTTTTATAGAAATTTTACCATTATCTCTT
>JAAYFN010000114.1 GCA_012728225.1 Campylobacter sp. | reverse complement strand
TATCTCTTAGAAATAAAGAATTTAAAGATGAAATTTATAGTCTTATAACAAATAAATTTTTAGATCCAAAAAGAATAGTTTTTGAAATTTATGAAAAAGAAATTTATGATGAAATACCACGCTTAAATGAGATAATAACGCAGTTTAAAGAGTATGGTTTTGAGATAGCTATAAATCAATTTTTTGGCAATAATGCAAGTTTTGAGTATTTTAAATATATAGATTTTGACTATGTTATATATGATCTTGAGGTCAATAAAAATTTTGCTCGTGGCAATAAAATAAGAGATATGTTTGATATAATCAACAACTCTAGCTCTAAATTTAAAACCAAAACTATAATTCGTTTTGTTGATAAAGCTAAACTTTATAATGAACTTTTAAAAACAGATATTGACTATATACAAGGTTTTTATATAGATAAACCAACTAAAATTGAAATTTAAGAGGGAAAAATGGAAAATTTAAGATACGGTGAAAAAGAGATAAAAGAGTTTGATTTAAAAAAAGATCTTGAAATTTGGGAAAACAAACAAAGCCGTGATTATACTATTAAAATAACTCTTCCTGAATTTTGTTGTCTTTGTCCGCGTTCAGGTTATCCTGATTTTGCTACTATATATCTTGAGTATATTCCAGCCAAGTGGGTTGTAGAACTAAAAGCTATAAAGATATATATAAATTCTTTTATGTATCGCCACATCAGTCATGAAGATAGTATAAACGAAATTTACTCAGCCTTAGAAAGCAAACTAAAACCAAAATATATAAAGATAGTTGGTGATTTTAATCCTAGAGGAAACGTTCACACAGTTATAGAGATAGATAGTTCAAAGGTAGTAAAATGATTAAAGCTAGCTTAGTTGATCATATCTTTAAAGCTGCATCGATAGCGCGTTGGAATGACTATCCAAAGATGGTTGATCTTGTTGAATTAGATAAACAAGCTCATAAATTTATCATCGCTTATTTTATAGCAAAGTATGAAAGTGATGTTGATATGAGTGTTATCATTGAAAGTGGGATATTTGACTTTTTAGCACGTGTTATGGTTACTGATATAAGACCTGATGTATATCATCAGATACAAAAAACAAGCTCAAAAGAGATTTCACAATGGGTTATATCTCAACTTGAAAGTGAGTTAAAAGATATCGAAGATGGAGAGTTTTTAAAACGTTTTAAATCTCATATAAATAAAACGTCTAATTATTCAAAAGAGCGTTTGATCATGAAAGCAGCTTCTTATCTAGCAACTAGATGGGAATTTAACATAGTCTATCAAACAAGCCAATTTTTAAGTGATATAGAAGAGCTTAAAAATGCTGTTGATGAGGAGATGGAAGATTACTATGAGCTTATTGGAGTTCGTAAAATTTTAATGAATCAAAAGCTTGCTAGAGTTGTTGATCTAGGTGGAAGACTTAGATTTCAAAAACGTTGGGCGCAAACACCTAGAATTCCAGAAACAAGCGTGCTTGGTCATATGCTTGTAGTTGCATTTTTAGGATATTTTTACTCATTAGAAGTTAAAGCATGCCCAAAAAGATGCGAGTTTAACTTTTTTTGTGCTCTTTTTCATGATTTGCCAGAGAGTTTAACTCGTGATATTATTAGTCCAGTTAAATATGGTGTAGAAGGACTTAGTGAAATTTTAAATGAGTATGAGATGCATTTAATTGATGATAAAATTTTACCTTTTGTACCTGAACATATAAGAGATGAGTTTAGTTATATACTTGGGATAAAAAAAGATAAAAATGGCAAATTTACAAAAGATGAATTTGAAAATAGAATTTTTGATGAAACTCCAAAATTTTATGAAGGAAGTTTATCAAGTGTTAATGAAAATAAATACCGAACTATTGATGGTCAAGCGTTAAAATACTGTGATAAGTTAGCTGCATTTTTTGAGGCTGGTTTATCTATAAGTTATGGAGTAAAAAGTAAAGAGTTAGAGAGTGGTTTTTACTCTATAAAAGAGTTTTTTGATAAAGAACCTAAAATGGAAGGTGTGAATTTCGCTGAAATTTGTGATGATTTTATAAATCATTTTAATCTTAAAAACCTCTTCCCAGATGGCTGCGGCACACGCAAGTAATAAGTGCTCTGCTGTATTCCTACCCTGAAGCGATGTTTAAAACAAGTGTTGCACAGGTCTAAGAAGAGGCGAAATGAAATTATACCAAAATTTACTTAAATAAGGTTTAGAGTTGAATTTTAAAATAAATTTTCTCTTGTTTTTTAGAGAGCTTTTTGTTTTTAGCTCGCATTCTCTTGAGTTTAGAGCTAAAATTTACACTGCTATT
>JAAYFN010000113.1 GCA_012728225.1 Campylobacter sp. | reverse complement strand
TTGTTGGTAAAAACATAAAATATGTTGGACTTGCTAATATATTTTTTGATTTTATGGGCGAGCCTAAACTACATAAAGAGCTGATTCAAGAAGAGGTTAATGCTGGGAATTTATACAGTGCTTATCAAAACAGTGATATAGAGAAGTTTGCAGAGGCAAGAGATACTTTAAAAAAATATCTAAAATTTGGAAGTAGCAAAAATGTTGCTACAATGTTAAAGAATGAAATTTATATAAAGGATGAAAATTGACAGAACCTATGACGATTTATGGGTTTGAAAAGATCACAACTGAACTTAAAAATCTTAAAACCGTTCAGCGTCCAGAAGTTGTCGAAGAGATCGACATAGCTAGAAGTCACGGGGATTTAAAAGAGAATTCTGAGTATCATGCAGCTAGAGAAAAACAAGCTTTTATAGAGAAGAAGATAGCTGAAATTTCAGATATAATCTCTAGAGCTAAAGTTATAGATCCAAGCTCATATGAACATGAAAAGGTGAAATTTGGTTCAACGATAACTATCATGGACGTTGAAACTGAACTTGAGAAAACTTACACGATAGTTGGAACAAGCGAGAGTGATATAAGCCGTGGGTTTATAAGTATAAATACTCCGCTTGCTAAGCAACTTATCGGTAAAAAAGTAGGAGATGAGTTAACACTTAGCCTGCCAAAAGGGATGAGTGATATAGAGATTGTGAAGGTTTGTTATAAGGAGATTAAATTTGACTAAGCGAGTTGGGATTATAGGAGTTAGTGGATATACGGGTCTTGAGCTTATCAAAATGATACTTACTCATCCGTATATGGAGCTTACTTACTTAGCGGCAAGCAGCCAGAGTGAAATAACAGAGCTTTTTCCTAGTTTAAGCGGAATTTTAGACATTAAAGTTGAGGCAGCTGATGCAAAAGAGGCTAGTAAAAGATGCGATCTTGTCTTTTTGGCACTTCCTCACAAGACAGCTATGAGTTTTGCTAGTGAAATTTTAAGTTATGGGATTAAGGTTGTAGATTTATCTGCTGATTATAGATTAAGTTTAGAAAATTATGAGAAATTTTATACTACTCATAGTGATAAAGAGAACTTATCTTGCGCTGTTTATGGCTTAGTTGAGCTTAACAGAGATATGGTTAAAGGTGCAAATTTAGTGGCAAATCCAGGATGTTATCCGACAGCATCTATCCTTGCTTTAGCCCCATTTTTAGACTATATAGATGATGATATTTTTATATCAGCCTTAAGTGGTTTAAGTGGCGCGGGTAAAGGGTTAAAGCAAAGTAGCCATTTTGTAAATGCAAATGAAAACATGAACGCATACTCACCACTAACTCACAGACACGCTCCTGAGATAACAGAGCAGTTAGAAAAAAGAGCTAAAAGAGCCTTAAATGTGAGTTTTGTGCCACATCTAGTACCACTAACAAGGGGAATGCTTGTTAGTGCTTTTGCTAGTTTAAAATCTAACATAGACGCTACTAAAATTTTAGAGAATTTCTATAAAGATGAAAAATTTATAAGAGTTAGAAGTGAGCCTGTAAATGTTAAAAATGTAGTTGGAACGCACTTTTGTGATATTTTTGTTAAACAAAACGGAAAATATCTTTTCATAAACTCAGCTATAGATAACCTTTTAAAAGGAGCGAGTTCGCAAGCTGTAGCTAACGCTAACATAATGTTTGGTTTTGATGAGTTGTTAGCTCTTCCAAAGATAAGTTATGGGCTTTGAAATACTGCAAAATGCAGTTTTTATAAGTGATGCTCATGCTAATACTAACAAACAAAATTTTACAAAATGGTTAGTGTTAGTTAGTCAAACACAGCCAAAATTTAGTCAAATTTTTCTAATGGGAGATATGTTTGATTTTTTGTCTGATATGACTTATGTTAAGGATTTTTACGCTAAAGAGATAGAACTTATAAATAAACTAAGTCAAATTTATGAAATTTTCTATTTTGAGGGGAATCACGACTTTAATTTATCTAAAATTTTTCCAAAAGTTAGAGTTTTTAGTATAGTAGAGCAGCCTGTTAAATTTAGTAGCAAAGCAGGCGATATCTTTTTAGCTCATGGTGATAAACATGTGCCACTTATAAGTAAAATATTTATGCTTTCACTCAGAAATAAAACTTTTTTAAAATTTATGGATAGAGTTGATAGGTGTTTAAATTTTAGAATTTTAAAAGCTATTTTAAATTCTCAAAAGAGTAAAATTCTTTACAAAAAACACCTAAATTTTAGGCTCTTGATAGAGAAAAAACTTAAATTTTATAATTCCAAATATATCATAGAAGGACACTATCATCAAGATGAAATATTGAAATTTAATGAGACTGAGTATATAAATTTAAATTCCTTTGAAGTTATACCCAAAATTTATATAGCGGAATTTAATAGTTTTGGGCTAAATTTAGCACCTTTTGAGTATAATGAGTTAAAAAAGGATTAAGATGATAAAACTCTGTGTTTTTGACTTTGATAGCACTTTAATGGATGGTGAAACTATAACTATTATAGCCAAAGCAGTTGGCAGAGAAAAAGAGGTTGAATCCATCACTAGCAAGGCGATGGCAGGCGAAATCGATTTTTATGAAAGTTTAAAACAAAGAGTTGCTTTTTTAAAAGGTTTGGATGCTGAAAAAACTCGTGAAATTGCTGCAAATTTGCCCTTTATAGAAGGAGCGAAGGATATCATAAGCTATCTTAAGGCCAAAGATATTAAAGTTGTAGTTTTTAGTGGCGGGTTTCATATCGCAACCGATCCAGCTAGAGAAAAACTTGGATTTGATGCTAGCTTTGCTAACTATTTTCATGAAAAAGATGGCAAACTTACAGGAAATGTAGGTGGTGAGATGATGTTTGGTGACTCAAAAGGGAAGGTTTTAAAAGAGCTAATAAAGCTTTTAGGTCTTTTAAAAAGTGAAGTTGTCTGTGTTGGAGATGGTGCAAATGATATATCTATGTTTAAAGAAGCGGGCATGGGGATAGCGTTTTGTGCTAAACCAGCACTTAAAGCGGTAGCAACTTACTGCATAGACGATAAAGACTTAAGGAGGATAAAAGAGTATGTATAGTCAAAATTTTAGCCTTTGGTGCGATTTTGTCGAAAGAGAATTTATAGGTGGCGAGTTTTTAAAACTAATAGCTAATAATATCATCAATGGCGCTACATCAAATCCAGCGATATTTAAAAACGCCATACTTACCTCAGATGCTTATAGTGCACAAAAAAAGAGGTTTAACACAAAAAATTCAAAAGAGTTATATGAAATTTTAGCTACAACAGATATTCGCTTAGCTGCTCAAAGCTTACTTAAAAACTATGTAACAAATGATGGGGGGTTTATAAGTATCGAAGTTGATCCTCGCCTTAGTATGAGTGAAGGTGAAAGTTACAAAGAGGGCAAAAGACTATATAGCGCTATTGGTATGCCAAATGTTATGATTAAAATTCCAGCAACAAAAGCAAGCTATGGAGCTATGAGCTCACTTTTAGCAAAAGGTATCAATATAAACGCTACTTTAGTGTTTTCTCCTGAGCAAGTAGTTGAGTGTTTAGAGGCTATAAAAGAGGGAACTAGAAAATTTAAAGAGCGTTTTAGTGATGATGCAACTGTTCCAAGTGCAGTTATAAGCATCTTTGTAAGCCGTTTTGATAGACTTTTTGATCCAGAACTTAGTGCTAATGATAGATCAAAAGTAGGAGTATATAACGCTACAAAATGTTATCACATCATAAAAGAGTTAAATTTACCAAATACTAAGGCTCTTTTTGCAAGTACAAGTGTAAAAGGGGATGAGCTTCCAGCTAGCTATTATGTTGATGAGCTTATGTTTGAAGGTAGTATAAACACTGCACCACTTAGCACAGTAGATGCATTCATACGTGGCAAGAAAGATATTAAAATTCCACTTGCTCTTAGTGTGATAGATGAATTTTTATCTAAATTTGATATGACAAGTGCTTACAATAAGCTTTTAGATGATGGATTAAAGCAGTTTGAAGTAGCATTTGATGAAATTTTAACAGCATTGAGGTAAAAGACATGAACAACAAAGAACATATACTTATTAAAAAACTAGATAAGTTTTTAGAGTTTTTGATTAAAAATGAAGGTAGCGACCTTCATATTAAGGCAGGATCATTAATAAGAGGTAGAATTAATGGAAACCTTATTAAATTTAGTAAGGATATTTTTAGCAAAGAAGATTCATATGAGCTTGCTAAGGCATTGGTAGGTGAAAGAGGAATAGAAGAGCTTAAAGATAAGAAAAGCCTTGACTTTGGCTACTCTTTAAATGAAAATTATCGTTTTAGAGTAAATATTTTTTCTCAAATAGATGGTTTAAGCTTTGCTTTTAGAGCTATACCTATTAATATCCCAACCATAGAAGAGTTAAATCTTCCAAGTGTTATAAAAACTATTGCTGATGAGAGTATGAGAGGATTGGTTCTTGTTACAGGCTCAACAGGAAGTGGCAAAACAACAACTATAGCAAGCATGATAGATCATATAAACCGCAATAGACAAAGTCATATTGTTGCCATAGAAGATCCTGTGGAGTATATCCATAAAGATATAAAGTGCATGATAAATCAGCGCTCAATTGGTGAGGATTGTAATACCTTTGCTGACTCACTTCGTGCAGCGCTTCGAGAGGATCCAGATATTATATTTGTTGGTGAGATGCGCGATCTTGAGACTATTGATACAGCTATACATGCTGCTGAAACAGGACACCTTGTCTTGTCAACTCTCCACACATTAGATGCAAAAGAGACAATAAACCGTATAGTATCGATGTTTGGCGAAAGAGAGCAAGAAAGAGTTAGGTTATCTTTAGCATCTGTTTTAGAAGCAGTTATCTCTCAGCGTTTAGTTGTAACAACTGATGAGAAGAGATATCCTGCGGTTGAAGTGTTAAGAAAAACTGTGCGTATCAAAGATATGATACTTGAAAAGAGAATTCATGAGATAACAGATGCGATACGAGATAGTGGTAAAAGTTATGGTATGCAAACTTTTGATCAGCATCTTCTTGAGCTTTTTAGAGATGGAATTATCACGCGTGATGAAGCTCTTGACAAGGCAACTATAAGAAGTGACCTTGATTTAGCTATAAAGCATATCATATCAGAACAAAAAGGAGATATAGCAGGAGTGAGTCAAAAAGATATAAAACTAAAAGAGCTTTAGAAATTTAGCTTAAATTTAGTTAAATTTAGGTAGACTTATCAGTTAATTTTATTTAAAAGGAAAAAGATGCTAGAGGGCGTTATTAGAGAGAGTATCGGTAAAAAAGCTTCAAAAGAGCTTAAAAGAGATGGTTATCTGATAGCTAATATCTATGCAAAAGGCGTTGAAAATGTATATGCTACATTTAAAACGAATGAATTTGTAAAGTATGTTAGAGATAAAGATAGTTTAGCGTTTGATATTAGTGTAGGTGGAAAAACTTACAATGTTATAGTTGAGGAGTATCAAAAAGATCCTGTAACTAACTTTTTAACTCATGTTGACTTAAGAATTGTGCTTCCAGATGTTTTATCAAAGTATAAAATTCCGGTAAAGCTATCAGGAACTCCTGTCGGACTTAAAAATAAAGGTGTTTTAGTTCAGTCAAAACGTCGTTTAAAAGTAGAGTGTTTAGGTAAAGATCTACCAAATAGCTTTAACCTTAATATAGCTTCACTTGATGTAGGTGATAGTATTATAGTTAGGGATTTAGAAATTCCATCAGGCGTTACTGTTCTTGAGGGAGATAATGTCGCTATAGTTGGAGTTTTATCAGCGTAACATGACACTTGTAGTTGGTCTTGGAAACCCAGGCAAAGAGTATGAAAACACTCGGCACAATATCGGGTTTATGCTTATAGATCAACTACAAGATTCTACATTTAGCGATGTAAGTTCAGCTAAATTTAGAGGCAAGCTTTACAAAAAAGCAGATTTGCTTTTACTAAAGCCTGAAACTTTCATGAATTTAAGTGGGATTTCTGTAAAAGCCGTAAATGACTTTTATAAGCCTGATCGTATTATCGTCATCCATGATGATTTGGATCTGAGTTTTGGTACAGTTCGTTTTAAGATAGGCGGAAGTAGTGGCGGGCATAACGGTATAAAATCAATTGATTCGCTTATAGGCAATGAGTATGAAAGAGTCCGCATAGGAATCGGCAAAGATAGCAGTGCAACTGCTCATGTTCTTGGAAATTTCAGTAATAAAGAGAGTGAGTATTTAGCTAAAATTTTAGATTATACCAAAAAGGCTGTTTTAGAGCTTTTAAAGAGTGATTTGGATACTATAAAGGTTAAATTTAGCACAAAAGAGGTCAGATGAAACTATACTCCAGATATATCGGTTTTGTATATTTGAAGTATGTTTTTATACTTTTTATAGCGCTTGAGTGCTTTTATACAGGTGTTGATTTTCTTACTAATGACAACACTCCACAAAGTGCAAATTTAGCTTTGCTATATGCAGTTTTTACCGCAGCAGGAGCGGTTCAATACACACTTCCTTTAGCACTTATATTTGCTATGATAATAGCATTTTTTGGAATGATAAAAAACAACGAACTTATAAGTTTTTACTCTTTTGGGATTAGTAAATTTGAAGTGATAAAAGCACCATTTATTATATCTATAATTATAACTATATTTTATATATATCTCAATACAACTCCTTTTGCCTATGCAAATGAGTATAAAGGTAATTTAGAAAATTTCAATGCCATAGGACGTATAAGTAGTGGAATTTTTCTTAAATATGAAGATAAATATCTATATATAAATGCGCTTAATTCATCAGAAAAAGCAGCTGCAAATGTAAGAATTTTTC
The DNA here is from genome assembly GCA_012728225.1 of Campylobacter sp. Classification (GTDB taxonomy): domain Bacteria; phylum Campylobacterota; class Campylobacteria; order Campylobacterales; family Campylobacteraceae; genus Campylobacter_B. The sequence goes on along the minus strand of JAAYFN010000113.1, from coordinate 183 downwards.
AGCTTAAAGATGATAAAATAGTCAGAGCATCAAGTGTAAAAAAAGCTAGTTATGATGATAAAAAGTGGACATTTTATGATGAAAATGCAACTGTTTTGCCAGCTGAATTAAAGCTTGGGGCAAAGGGATTGAGTTATGAAAATAGAGATAAATTTGAAGATTTATATAACTTTAAGCCCGAGA
>JAAYFN010000112.1 GCA_012728225.1 Campylobacter sp. | reverse complement strand
GTTATAGCATTAGGTATTGCAGTTGAGCTAACAGGTGTAATGAACGCCGATATAGTAAGGCAAAATATGCTCTCTTTAGTACCTGAAAAAACCAGAGCTTTAAATGCTAAAGCTTATGATTTAGGTCTTAAAGTGGCAAAAGATGCAAAGCAAAAGTAAAATTTAACTGAGATTTAGCGTGCTACTTAAATAGCACGCTTCCAAGCCTTACCATGTTTGAGCCGGATTTTACAGCTATTTCATAGTCTGAACTCATACCCATTGAGCAGATTTTAGCTCCAAATTTTGAACTTAAACTCTCATAAATTTTAAACGCATCTTCAAAGCTTTTAGCTATCTTTTTAATCTCATCACTATGTGCTCCCATGCACATTATCCCTACTAAATTTAGATTAAGACAGCTTTCTAAAATTTCATGATATATCTCAATAGAACGGTTAGCGTCAAGACCCATTTTTGAACTCTCATCAGCAATATTTATCTCTAAAAGTGTATCTAGTTTAAAACTAAGCCTTTTATCTACTTTGGTTGCCAACTTTAAGGAGTTGCAACTTTGCCAAAGAGTAGGTTTTAGCTTTAATAAGTGATTTATTTTATTACTTTGTAAATTTCCTATAAAGTGCCATTTTATATCAAGGTTGCTTAAAATTTCAGCTTTTCTAGATAGCTCTTGAACTATATTTTCACCAAATTCTAACTGACCTTGATCATATAACTCTTTAACTGCATCTGTATCTGAGTATTTACTAACTGCTACGACTCTTACATCTTTAGAAATTCTTTCAATTCGCTCTAAAACCGTTTTCAACCTATCCATAATATCCTGTCATTCTTAAAAAATCATTTATAACTGTAAAGATAAAAAATCCAAAAAGACACACTAATCCAAAATATGTCAACCCAACAAAAACTCTCTCATTTATAGGCTTTTTAAACAGCACTTCATATAGATTAAAAGCAATATGCCCACCGTCTAAAACAGGAATCGGAAATAGGTTTAAAACTCCTAAATTTATAGATATTAAAGCAGTTAAAAACAATAACACTGACAAGCTTATACCTGCAGCTTGAGTCGTGATATCACTTATAGCAAAGATACCACCTATCTCTTTTGCGGGCACCGCGCCGGTTAATAGTTTTTCTAAACTTTGTATGATGAGCTTTGATGCACTATAACTTTGACTAAAGGCAAAAGGTATAGAGTTAAAACCTCTATTATAAATAGTTATAAAATCACCACTTGGTGAAATTCCTATAAGAGGTTTTTCTATATCTTCTCCAAATATGTTTTTTGAACTACCTATTTTAGGCGTTAAACTAAAATTCTTTTGTAAACCATTTCTTAAAACTTCTATCTTTACAGGCTCAAGCTTAATTTGTTTTGAAATATCATCCCACTCTCTTATTTTTACGCCATTTACTGATAAAATTTTATCGCCAACTTCTAAATTTGCCAAACTTGCTGCTGAATTTTCTAACACCTTCCCAACAGTTGGCGCAAGTCTTTCTACTCCTATATGCCCAAGTGCTATATAGATCAAAAAAGCAAGTATAAGATTGAAAAAAGGTCCTGCAAAAAGTATGTAAATTCTTCCCCAAGGAGTTAATCTGTTAAAACTATCGCTATCATTACTTTTAGCTTTTGGATCAAGATCTTCTTGTCCTTTAAGACTTACATATCCTCCAAGAGGTATAGCGCTAATAGCATACTCAGTACCTCTTATAACCTTAGTGTAAATTTTCTCTCCAAAGCCGATACTAAAGGTATTAACAGCAACTCCAAGCTGTTTTGCAGCAAGAAAATGTCCAAGTTCATGAAAGAATACTAAGAAAGATATAATTAGTATAGTTACAGCAAAATACGCCCCCCAATGCCAAAAAGCAACTAGCATTAAAATGCTAACTATAACTAAGTTTAGACTTTTTTTACTCAAATTTGTTATTT
>JAAYFN010000011.1 GCA_012728225.1 Campylobacter sp. | reverse complement strand
GAATATAAATTTATTAAAGTTAAATTTTAGCTTAAATTTAACTTTAAAATTTGTCTTTACATATAAGTTTTTATCAAAAGCTTCTTTAATTTATTAAGATATGTCAGATAAAAGACGTTAAGAAGAATTTAACAATATCTAAAAAGAATGCTAACAAGTCATAACTTTTATATGAATAACTTAATAAACTTGACATTACTAGACTAAAGTTGTATAATATAGTAATTATAAACTTAAGGAGCAATATATGAGCAATGCATTTGAAATTTTAACAGACAATATGCACGGATATGCAGAGCAAAGTATCTCTTTAGCTCTTCACTCCAAAAATCCAGAAGTTAGTTCACTTCACCTTTTATGGGCATTGGTGGCTGATAGTGGATCTATTTTAAATCAGATATTTAATAAAATAAATATTTCAAAAGAGGCTGTTGAACTAGAGATAAAAAGTAAAATATCTAATTTACCAACTAGCTCAAATGTAGGACGTCAAAACATTAAAGTAAGTCAAGAGTTTATAAACTCACTTGACAAGGCAAAAGGGCAAATGACTAGTAGCGGAGATAGTTTTATATCTGTTGATACTTGGGTTGTAGCAAATTTAGATAGTGGGTATGTGAAGGAAATTTTATCTAAATTTACAGATACTTATGAGTTAAAAAAAGAGTTTGAAGCCTTAAGAGGTGATCAAAAAATAAGCTCGAAAACTGCAGATGAGACAAATGAAAGTTTAGAAAAATTTGGAATTGATCTAACTAAAAAAGCAAAAGAAGGCACGCTTGATCCAGTTGTTGGGCGAGATGATGAGATACAAAGGGTCATGCAAATTCTTATCCGTAAAACTAAAAATAATCCAATATTGCTAGGTGAACCAGGCGTAGGAAAGACAGCTATTGCAGAAGGGCTAGCTCAAAGAATAGTTAAAAATGAAGTTCCAACAAGTTTGTCAAATAAACGCTTAATAGCTCTTGATATGAGTGCGTTGATAGCAGGGGCAAAGTATCGTGGTGAATTTGAAGATCGCTTAAAGGCAGTGATAAATGAAGTTGTAAAATCAGATAATGTGATACTTTTTGTAGATGAAATTCACACTATTGTTGGAGCAGGGGCGAGCGAAGGAAGTATGGATGCGGCAAACATCTTAAAACCAGCTCTTGCAAGAGGAGAGCTTCATATGATAGGAGCTACTACACTTAAAGAGTATAGAAAGTATTTTGAAAAAGATGCTGCATTACAAAGGCGTTTTCAACCTGTAAATGTTCCTGAGCCAAGTGTAAATGAAGCTCTTCAAATTTTACGTGGTATAAAAGAGAGACTTGAAGTTCACCACAATGTTACTATAACAGATAGTGCTTTAGTCGCTGCTGCTAAGTTGAGCGATCGTTATATAAGTGGAAGGTTTTTACCTGATAAGGCTATTGATCTTATTGATGAAGCCGCAGCTGAACTTAAAATGCAAATAGAAAGCGAGCCGTTTGAACTTGCAAAAGCAAAGCGTGATATTGTGACTTTGCAAGTGGAAAAAGAAGCTTTAAAAATGGAAGATAAAGATAGCAATGAAGCACGTTTAACAGAGATAGAAAAAAACATTGCGAATTTAGAGGAAAATCGCTCAAAGCTTGAAGCTAAATTTGAGAATGAAAAAGCGGTTTTTAATGAAGTTAGTAATGCTAAAAAAACAATAGATAGTCTAAAAAATGAAGCCGAACAAGCTCGAAGAAAAGGTGATTTAAATAGAGCTGCTGAGATAGAATATGGCAAAATTCCTGAAAAAACAGCTCAAATAGAAGAGTCTCAAAAAAAATGGGAAGAGATGCAAAAAAGTGGAACTTTACTTAAAAATGAAGTTGATGAGGATTTAGTAGCTGGAATTCTTAGCAAGTGGACAGGAATTTCAGTCTCAAAGATGTTAACAAGTGAAAAAGAGCGCTATTTAAATATAGAAGAGCATTTAAAAGAGAGTGTGGTTGGACAAGATGAGGCATTGCATGCACTTGCTAGAGCTATTAAGCGTAACAAAGCTGGACTTTCTAGTCAAAATAGACCAATAGGAAGCTTTCTTTTTTTAGGACCAACAGGTGTTGGTAAAACAGAGAGTGCTAAAGCATTGGCTAGATTTTTATTTGACGATGAAAAAGCCATGGTACGATTTGACATGAGTGAATATATGGAAAAACACTCAGTGTCTAGACTTCTTGGTGCGCCTCCTGGATATGTTGGATATGAAGAGGGTGGTCAGCTAACTGAAGCAGTTAGGCGTAAGCCATATTCGGTATTGCTTTTTGATGAGATAGAAAAAGCACATAAAGATGTGTTTAATATCTTACTTGGAATTTTAGATGATGGTAGAGCAACCGACAATAAGGGCGTTACGGTTGATTTTAAAAATACTATTATTATACTTACATCAAACATCGGTTCGCATTTTATCATGGATTTAGAAGGACAAGAGAGAGAAAATGCCATAAAAGGTGCTTTAAAAGAGTATTTTAAGCCGGAATTTCTAAATCGTTTAGACGATATCATTATATTTAATCCGCTTGGTGAAGATAATTTATTAGAGATAGTTGACATAATGTTTAAAAGTATCGCTGAAAAGCTAGAGAGCCGTGATATAGAAGTAAGCTTAACAGATGATGCTAAAAAGCTTATAGCAGGTGCTGGATATGATAGAGAGTTTGGTGCAAGACCATTAAGAAGAGCATTGTATGAACTTGTAGAGGATGAGTTAGCTGATATGATACTAAAAGATGAGATAGATGATGGCGATAAGGTGGTGGTTGATGCTAAAGATGATAAGATAAATATTTATACTAAATAGCGAAATTTAGGGCAAATTTGCCCTAAATTTATAAAATTCCTTTTTTACTCATATAGCTTTCTAACTCTTCAAGCTCGTAAATTTCATCAAATTCATCTTTATAGCGAACTTTGTTTTCATATTGAAATTCGCTTATAGTTTTGATAAAGTTATTAAAATCACCATTTTTTCTGCACAGCTCATCCATTATTACAAGATCAAGAGAATCCCTAAATTTTGCAGGAGCTAAAATTTCACTTTGATCTAAATTTTTGGTATCCAAACTTATCACTCCTATACCAAATGAACTACTTAGTTTGGAAATAAGCTCGTTTAATTCCTCATCTTTTACGTCGATATCAAGAGCTATGAGATAGCTTTCATTTGCCCAGCTTGAGTTGCTAACTGTTTGAAAAAAATACTCTCTAAAATTTCCAACACTTAGGTTAATTTTTATCTCAAAAGAGTAAATTTTAGGCACTGAAAAATTAAATTTATCACTAAATTTAACTAAATTTTTAGAGTAATTTTTAAACTTGACTCCTACGATATCAGGATATAGCCATTTGTCCATACCTTTTTTATTTTTGCTACTTTTTTCATGATAGATAGTTTTAGTATAACACTCAAAATTTTGATTGCTACTTACAAAATATGTTAAGAG
>JAAYFN010000111.1 GCA_012728225.1 Campylobacter sp. | reverse complement strand
CCAATTGCTTTAATTCATAAGCATGAAACAAGTTTACGGCATAATGTTAGCTATGATAGAGAAGTAGGTTTAGCGCTGGTAGATGAGATATTTGTAACTGAACGCCTGCCGAGTAAGTTTAAGGTGCTAAAGGAGCCATTTGTAGCACAGCGAGCTCTATCATTATTCAGAGGTTATTATGTTGCTGGTTTGTATACTGATGCAAAGCAAATGTATCTGATGGCAGTAAAAAGCTCATGGCGCTCTGTTTTTAAGACTTCCTATACAAAAAAGTTTATAAAGATGCTGGTTATGGGACAAGGATAATAGCTATGCAAGCAATGACGAAAAGTCTTTACCAGTGGATGGTTAGCCAGCCTAAATATGTAAATAGTTTTTTAAATAGGTTTAAGCTCAGAGCCAGAATGCTGGTTAAGGGTTGTGTCGCGATTTTTTCGTCAAAAAATATGTTAGACGCACCTATCGAGTGTGATATTTTATTAATACACCCCTCTTATAATTCTTATAAACAAGGCCGTAAAAAGCAACTAATTAATATGCTTAAAGAAAAAGGGCTTATTGTTGAAGAGTTTGTTGAGAAAAAAGATAAAGAAAAGATTGTAGGGCGAGAGTTTTGCAAGATAAATGATGTGCCCTTGCTTTTTAAGTGGGAAGCCTATCATGCAGGTTATATTTTAAATAAATATCAGGCCAAGGTTATTTTAACTGAAAGGAATGGGTGGGTATTGCCAAGTTTTATCAAAAAAATAAGGCGTGAAGGGAGCATAATAATGCATATGGCTCATTCGATACCTACTAGTCAGTCAAGCAAGTATAATTACTATGATTATGACTACTATTTAATTTACGGTAAAAGCTCTTATGACTATTTGAGAGGGCTCGATGGCTGCTTTGGTTCTTGTCAATTTGTATTTGCAGGGCCATACTTTTTTTATAGCGATAGAAAATATAAAAGAAATAATAAAATAGAAAGAAATATAACTTTTATATGTTCAGGTCCTGGCTATGAGAGCAATTTGCCTTATATAAAGTTGTGTGCTTGGATAGATAGGCTTGTTGAAGAAAGTGTTGTCGACAAGCTATATGTAAAATGTCATCCAAGAGGTGATAATGAGCGCTGGTTGAAAATTCTTGATAAGTATCCAGATAGAGTTAAGTTTGCAAATGATGATGAGCTTCATGACTGCTTAGATGATAGTCAATATGCTGTCATGAATTATACGAATGCGATTATAGATACGACGTATTACGGTATTCCCATAATTTTGCTTGGGGAAACCGATGACTATTTTAGTGTCTCAGATTTCTCTATTCCATGGGCTAGAGATTACCATGAATTATCTAAAATTCTTAAAGCAAAGTTTGTTTTTTCTGAAAAAAAATTCATTTCATATCATATTGAAAATAAACAAGGTGCAAGTCAGTTTTTAGTTGACTTTGTATATAGTATTACAAATGAAGAAAAGAACGTTCTTAATGAAGTTAAGGGTGTTTTAGTGGGCGATTTTTAAAATGATTTTTTTAGCTATAAATAAACATCAATTTTCATATTTCAGTAAAATATCAAGTTTTATTGGGCGTGGAGTCGTTTCTTATCCAGTCTTTACATTGCGAGGGTTGCGTCATTTCTCAATAAAAGAGATTAGAAGCATTAATTGGTTTGAAATTATTGATGAAAAGTGCAGAGAGAGAGAGGTAAAGCAAAAGCGCTCTGGTAGATTATATAAGTTTTTAGTACTTTTGGAATTATTGCTTTTTTATTTGTCAATTAAGTATAGAGTAGAGAAAGATTCTGTTGATACAATATTGATGTGGAATGGTTCGCATAGATATCAAAGGGTAATTTCTTCTTTATACCAATCTAAGCTTAGGCTTGTTTATTTTGAAAATGGACTGCTACCAAATACGACAACATGTGATTTTAAGGGTGTAAACTATTTAAACTCAGTGCCTAGAGATAAAAAATTTTATATTGATATGTATGATGAGTATGACATTGAGTCTATATGTTTAGATAAAGACTTGGTACCAAGAAAAACTAAAAAGGTTTTTGATGAGATTGAGTTGCCTGATGAGTTTATTTTTGTACCTTTTCAAGATGACAGGGATACCCAAATTAGAAATTTTTCGCCAATATTTAAAAATATGCGAGATTTATACAGCTTCATAAGTTCAGGTTTAAGCTCTAGTGACAATGTGTTTGTCGTGAAAGAGCATCCTAGCAGTAAGATTGATTACAGTGATTTACACTATAGAGATAAGAATATTATTTTTGCTAATGGTAATTTGACACAAGAGCTCATACTTAAAAGTAAGGCAGTATTAACAGTTAACT
>JAAYFN010000110.1 GCA_012728225.1 Campylobacter sp. | reverse complement strand
TATCAATACTGCTCAGTAAACTGCATGTTTGAACATGCTTATCAAAACAATCTAGATTTTCCGATAAATCCCCGAGTTGTTGACCTAACTAGCTTAAAATACGTTGATGCAACAACTGCCTACTATGTTTATGGCTCAAGCAAACCAGGAACTATGTCAGTTGTTAGCTCATATGCTTTTGCCAATCAAAACGAGGCTAAGAAATTTCAAAGTGAATTTGGTGGTGAAATTTTAACTCTTGAAGAGATAGCTTCTCACACTAAAAAAGATATAGCAGACTGGGCAGCAATAAGAGCAAAACGTAAAATGATGAAAGAAAAAAGCGTTACTCAATAACTTATTTGAAAAACTAAATTTAGAAATTTGCATCTTTTTTAGCTGCTTCAAATAGAGTATTTTGTATCTTTTCTTTAGCCTCTTTAAGTGCCATATCGTTAACGCTAAAAGGCTCTGAGAGGCTATAGTTTATCTTAGAAAATGGCTTTGGCAAAATCATACCATCCCAACTTCTAAACTGCCAAAATCTACTTGCTTCATAATTTAAAGCATAAATATCTAAATTTTTACGTTGAGCTATGACAACAGCACCATCAGCAACGCTATATTTAGGACCTTTTGGACCATCAGGTGTAATTATTATGTCCGTGCCTTGATCTGCTTCTTTAAAAGCCAAAATTAGTGCTCTAGCAGCATTTTTACGGCTAGATCCACGTATCGCACCTATCTTAAAGCTAGAGATAACTCTTGTGATGATTTCTCCATCTTTATGATCTGAGATGATAACTTTACCTTGTTTTTTCTCGCCAAATTCCTTACTCCACCAATGCCTATAAGCAAAGCTCATCATTGCAAGCCTTCCATGCCAAAAGACAACAACACAAGGTTTATTTGGTAATTTAGTATTTGTAAAATTCTTTTTGCAAGTTAGATAAATAAGCCAAATAAGAGTAAAGATCCCCCACTTTGCAATAAATAATTTTATTTTTTTAGATAAGTTTTCCATTTAATGCCATTCGTCTAGGCTCAGTTATCAACACATCTCTTGTTTTACCAAGTAGCTCTTGACTTCCTTTAACAACTACACTAAAATTTGAAAAACTTTTGCCTGAAACGGTGCCATTTTCTCTTAACTCTTCAAAATAAACAGTGTGAACTTTACCAAGCTGTGCATCCGTAATCTCATCTAAAATTTCACTATGTCTTTTTTGCAAATATGCTAAACGCTTACTTGCTACTTTATCATCAATTTGCACTAAATTCGCTGCTGGAGTTAAAGGTCTGGGGCTATATTTAAAAGAGAAAATTTGCTCAAACCTAACTTTTTCTATCACGTCAACACTATCTGCAAAATCCTCATCACTTTCGCCCGGATAAGCGACTATTATATCTGTGCTTATACTTCCTTGTGGGCAAAGCTCGCGAAGTTTTAAAGCTCTTTGTAAAAACCACTCTTTAGAGTACCCACGTCTCATGTCTTTTAAAATTTTAGTTGATCCGCTTTGAAGTGGCATATGCATGGATTTGCAAATTTTAGGATTATTTATAAATGTATTTAAAAATTTATCATCCATATGCAGTGGATGTGGGCTTGTAAAACGAATTCTCTCAACACCATCTATCTGGCTTATGGCATTTAAAAGATCACTAAAATCAATTTTTTTATGCACATTAGAAAACCTTCTACCATAATTATTTACATTTTGACCGAGTAAAAAAAGCTCTTTTGCACCATTTTTTACAGCTTTGCTCGCCTCTTTAAGTATTAAATTTAGTGGTATCGAAATTTCATCTCCTCTAGTATGAGGAACTATGCAGTAACTACACTTCTTATCACAACCGATCATAATATTTATAAAAGCTTTGTATGGTGAACTTCTAAATTCGCCAAAAGCATACTCAGTATCATCATAATTTATATCTGTACTTACAAATTTTGGTACATGAAGTGCTTTTGTTATCTTTGAGGTATTTCTTGCACCAAGCACAAAATCAACAGATGGTGCCCTTTTGATGATATCTTCGCCTAAATGACTTGCTGTGCAACCTAACACGCCTATTTTTGCTCCATTTTTTTTAAGCTTATCAAAAGTTCCTATTTCGCTAAAAAGCTTATGGACAGGTTTTTCTCTAACTGAACAAGTATTTATAAGTATAAGATCAGCTTGCTTGATATCATCAGTTAATTCATAGTCTTCTTTACTCTTTAGCTCGGCGATGACATGTTCTGAGTCTCGCACATTCATCGCACAGCCAAGAGTCTCTATGTAGAGCAATTTACTCAAATTATATGCACCTCGTACATATACTCACTATCGTCTAATCCATATTTTACTGTTCTAAGATAAGCACTCATTCCTTTTGACTCAAAATGCTCTATAAGAGATATGAGATCTTTGTGAGAGTTTTCTCTATCAAAGTAGTAAATTTTTTGGCCACTTTTTTTAACTTCTGCCTCGATTGTATCTAAGCTAATCACCTTAGATTTTGCGTTTAGCTCTGATCTTGCTATCTTTAATTCCATTTTTGCCTCTCTTACTCTTTTTTGAATTTGTAAGTATAACAAAAATGAGTTAAATTTTGGATTAAACTAAATAAAAGGTAGATATAGTATAATATCTAACTTCAAAAATTTATCCAAAAAAAGGTTTTATTAATGTCAAAAAAGGAAAAAAATGGAAAAAATAAATGATATCATAGAGTCAATCGCAAACGAAAAAACTCTCCCTGTTGAAGATGTAAAAGATCGTGTAAAGATGGCTTTTGTACAAACTGCTAAAAGACTTTATGGAGATGAACATGACTATGAGGCTATTTATGATGATACAACTAAGAAAATTTTATTATTTCAAAAAACTTTAATCGTAAGCAATGATGATGAACGTCTTAATGAAGAGGGTGAAAAAGTCATATCTATAAAAAAAGCAAAAGAATTTAGTGATAATGCAGAAGTTGGTGACTCACTAAGTTATGCACTTGATTTAGAAAGCTTTGGAAGGACGGCTTCAGCTACACTAGCTAAAGAGTTAAGTTACCATATACAGCGTCTTAAAGAAGAAAAAGTTTATGAAAAATATACAAGTAAAATAGGAAAACTTGTCACTGGGAACGTTATACATATAGATAGCGAAGAGACAACTTACATTGATTTTGATGATATAAAAGCTCATATGCCTAGAAAAAACCGTATAAAAAATGAGAGTTTTAAAGTAAGTGATCACGTTATGGCGGTAGTTAGGCGAGTGTATGTAGATAAAATAAATGGAATTAAAATGGAGGTTTCAAGAACAACTCCTAAATTTCTAGAAGCACTCCTTGAGATGGAAGTTCCTGAGATAGCTGATGGAAGTGTTATCATAGAAAGCACAGCTAGAATACCTGGTAGAAGGGCCAAAGTTGCACTTACTTCAACATCACCTAACATAGATCCAATAGGCGCAACTGTAGGCGTTAAAGGTGTTCGTATAAATGCAGTAAGCAAAGAGCTAGGCAATGAAAATATCGACGTGATAGAGTATTCAGCTCAATCTGAACTTATGGTCTCTCGCGCTATGGCACCTGCTATAATAAATGCTGTTAAAATAGAAGATGATAAAGCTTTAGTTTATATCCATCCTGAACAAAAAAGTAAAGCTATCGGTAAAGAGGGTATAAATATACGTCTTGCCTCAATGTTGACAGGTTTTACGATAGAACTTATCGAAATAGGTGATCAAGAAAATAAAAATAACAAAAATAATCACGAAAACGAAAATGGCCTTGAAGGACTTAAAGCTCTTTTTAACGAGTAGCTTAAAAATTTAGATCCTAATCAAACAGAGTTTTTAAAAATTCAACAAAAATAAGTAGTGGCTAAAACCACTACTTTAAATTTCTAATTTAGGATCTCCAAAAAGACGGCGCAACTCATTTAACTTTTTTTCTTCGTCACTTAAAGAGTAATTATTTGAACTTTTTAAATCGTCTAACATTTGACTATTTTTAGACTTTATGTCATCTTTTTCTTCACTCATAAGTGAGTTTTTAACCTCTTTTAATCTATCAAAATCGTTTTTAAGAGAATTTATATCTTTGGCTGTTTCGCTGTTGTTTTTTGCTTGAGTGTTTTGCACACTTGCCTCTTGGTCTTTTGAGTTATCTGTGTGTTGTGAAATTTTGATATTAGCGTTTTTGCCAAAAACTTGTCTTAAAACAGCCATAATGGCTTTTGATGATTTTCTTAAAATTTTGCGATTTTTATCTTCTGCATGAGAGATAACAAAAAGCGTATTATCTTCAAATTTAACAAACTCTATGGCCTCTTTAAAACACTCTCCAAGCTCATAATTTCTATCATAAAGCTCTTTTAAATACTGCTCATACTCGCTACTTTTAGGAAATGGTGACTCGCTACTTATGATTTTAGGCTCAGTTAAAACGCTATTAGTCGTTTTAAGAACTTTGGGTTTAACTTCTTCTTGGGCTATTTTTTCGTTACGTAAAATTTCCTCATCTATATCTTTTAAATTTAACGCCTCCATCATCATAAAAAGAGTCATAGCTAAAGTAAAACTATCATCATTGCCTAGCATCAACCTAGCCTCACTTAAAATTCTAAAAAACCTCTCATACATAAGTGGGCTGAATTTCGGCTGGTGGCCTAGAAATTTATCCTTTATATTGACAGTTAATTGCTCTATAATAGTTTCTGCATCATAGTTTTCAAGCTCTTTTAAAACTTCAAGAAGTGCATCTCTATCTTGTTTTATAACAACATTTAAAATTTCATCTATTTTACTTGGATCAAGTAGTCCTAACATATCAGCTACTAAATTTGTATTTACACTAGCATCTGTAAAACTTATGGCTTGATCAAGTAGTGTTATACTATCTCTAAGCGAGCCTGAGCCTGATCTAGCAATGATATCTATCGCCTCAATCTCATATGAAACGCTTTCTAAATTTAGGATATCTTCAAGATGAGATTTGATTAAATTTAATGCTATGGGTTTAAAACGAAAATGTTGAGTTCTAGATAAAATAGTTGCTGGAAGTTTAAGCGGATCTGTGGTAGCAAGTATAAATTTAGCATGAGGTGGTGGCTCTTCAAGCGTTTTAAGAAATGCATTTGCTGCCTCTTTTGTAAGCATATGAACCTCATCAATGATGAAAATTTTATATCTTCCTACTGCTGGAGCCGTTCTGGTTCGTTCTATAAGCTCTCTTATATCGTCGATTTTACGCCTACTTGCAGCATCCATTTCAATGATATCCATATGTGTGCCTGCATTAGCCATCTTGCAGTTTTCACACTCTTCACAAGGCCTGCTTGTAGGTCCTTTTTCACAAAGCAAAGCTTTAGCAAATATCCTAGCACTCGATGTTTTACCACTTCCTCTAAGCCCACTAAAAAGATACGCATGTCCTATACGCTTACTATCAAGTGCGTGACTTAAACTTTGTGATACGCTTGGTTGTCCTATAAGCTGGCTAAAATTTTTAGGACGATATTTAAGGGCTAAAACTTGACTCATATCAATCATTCATTATAGATAAAAGCTCTTCATTATCTTGAGTTTTAACCATCTTAGAGTATAAAAACTTAAGCGCTTCTACATCATCCATACTAGATATAGCTGCACGAAGTGCCCATACTTTTTGCAACATATCAGGAGTTTGTAAAAGCTCCTCTTTTCTTGTGCTACTTTTTGTGATATTTATAGCTGGATAAATTCTTTTTTCGCTGATATTTCTATCAAGTAAAATTTCACTATTTCCAGTGCCTTTAAATTCCTCAAATATCACCTCATCCATTCTACTTCCTGTATCAATAAGTGCAGTTGCTACGATAGTTAAACTTCCGCCTTCTTCGATATTTCTAGCTGCTCCAAAAAAACGTTTTGGTTTGTGTAAAGCATTAGCATCAACACCGCCACTTAATACCTTGCCACTGCTTGGAGTTACTGTATTATAAGCTCTAGCGAGCCTAGTGATACTATCTAAAAGAATAACAACATCTTTTTTCATCTCGACTGATCTTTTTGCCTTCTCAATAACAAGTTCAGAAACCCTTACATGGTTAATAGCTGGCTCATCAAATGTTGAACTAAACACTTCGCCTTTTACAGAGCGTTGCATATCTGTAACCTCTTCGGGGCGTTCATCTACTAAAAGCACCATAAGTTCAACTTCTGGATGATTTTTTGCTATACCATGAGCAAGCTCTTTCATAAGCTCAGTTTTACCGCTTTTTGGTGGAGCTACGATAAGGCCTCTTTGTCCTTTACCAATAGGTGTAAAAAGATCAAGTACGCGTCCGGTAAGTTTTAGTCTATCATACTCTAACTTTAATTGCTCTGTTGGATATAGTGGAGTTAAGTTATCAAAAAGTGGTCTTGCTCTAGCCTCATTTATAGTTTTATAATTAATCGCCTCTATCTTTAGTAAAGCGTAATATTTTTCTTGATCTTTTGGCTCTCTGACTTGTCCTGTTACGATATCACCTACTCTAAGAGCAAATTTACGAATTTGAGATAAGCTTACATATGCATCATTTATAGTACCACTTAAACTTAGATCTATCCCTCTTAAAAAGCCATATCCTTCGTTGGTAACCTCTAAAATTCCTGTAAAAAGTATGAATCCACCTTGTTTAGTTTGAGTTTTAAGTATCTCAAATACAAGATCTTGTCGCCTAAATCCTCTTGGATTATCTATACCCATATTTTCAGCTATTTCAACAAGTTCTTCAGTTTCTAAGCCTCTTAAATCCTCTATTTTGTGTCCATCTACTGGAACATGCGTTCTGGTATGCTGTTTTTTGTTATTTTCCATCTAACCTCTTTATAAATTTGGAAATTTTTGAAATATTTTGAAGTTTATACACTATTTTAGTCAAATTTGGCTTATTTTAGTCTTAAGTCACAAACCCATGTATAAGATAATACTCATAGACAAAGATATCAAAAGCCTAAACTCAAAAGGAATTTTTATATTAAATTTTAGGATCTGTTTTAAATCATCACTAAGAGTATTTTTAGAAATTTTCTCGCTTAAATAAACTTTGTAAGCGACATCTAGCCCATAAAGTATGTATAAAGTTACAATCCAAAAACTCTGTTTATCTAAAGTAAAAACTATGAAATTTAAATATATGAAAGTAAACTGTGTAGCAAAAAACAGAATTTTGCTTTTTTGCCATCTTGTTACATATCCATAAACTAAATCCTTGAAATTTGTAGCTTTATTTAAAAAAACATCTAACAGCTCACACACTAAAAACAAAATAACATAAACCAATTTCTACTCCTAAAAGATATTTTAACATAAATTTCATCTGCTTTTTAGTCGCTTTGTAGTAAAATACCAAAAATATAAATTTGAAAGTAAATTGTAATGATAAAATGCTCTCACTGCAACTTAGAATTTGATGATCTTGCTCCGGATGAAAACAATCACTATTTCTGCTGTAATGGCTGTAAACAGGTCTTTTATCTCCTTGAAGGAAACGGGCTTGGTGAATTTTATGATAGGCGTGGAAAAAACTCTCTTGAACCAGTTGGCAACAGCGCAAAACTAGAAAGTTCAAGCACAAAAACACTCTATGAAAACTATGTCAATACAACAAAAGATGGTTTTAACGAAATTCATCTTATTATAGATGGAATTCACTGTGCGGCTTGTGTTTGGCTAAATGAAAAGGTTCTTACAAACAAAGATGGAATTTTGGATATAAATATTAACGCTTCAACTCATAAAGCAAGTATTGTATGGGATGAAAGCATCATAAATTTAGCTGAAATTTTAAACACCATCGCATCAATAGGATATAAAGCCATACCTTATGATGCTCAGCGTTCAAGCTCTAGATATTTAGCAAAAAGACGAGAATACTACTCAAAGCTATTAGTAGGTGTATTTGTGACTATGAATATCATGTGGATAGCTATCGCATTATATGGCGGATACTTTAGCGGAATGACTAAGGGCATTAAAGATATACTTCATTTTGCTGAGTTTATCATGGTAACACCTGTGCTTTTTTATACAGGATCTGATTTTTTTAAAGGGGCAAAAATAGCCCTTAAAACAAAAATTCCAAACATGGATTTGCTTATAGTCACAGGAACACTTACAACCTATTTTTACAGCATATATGCAATGATTTCGCGAAATGGTGAAGTCTATTTTGAATCAGTGTCTATGCTCATAACTTTTGTCTTTGCTGGACGATTTATAGAGTTTTTAAGTCGCAAAAGAGCTACTGATTCACTTGATAGCTTATCAAATTTTGTAGTTGGGGATATAAAAGTAAAAGTAGGCTCTAAATTTGAAAACATCAATGCAAATTTAGTTAAAAAAGGCGACAATATCCTTGTAAATAGTGGCGAAAAGATATTAGTTGATGGAGTTATAAAAAGTGGTGCATCAAGTTTTGACTACTCTAGCTTAACAGGTGAGAGCATGCCTGTATATAAAAGCATAGGCGATGAGATAATAAGTGGCGCAATATGCATTGATGGAAGTATAGAGTATGAAGCAAATCAAAATTTTGAAAGTTCATTTTTAAACAAAATCATAAATTTACTAGAAAATGCATCTCTTAAAAAACCTCGCATAGAAACTGTAACTACTAAAATTTCAGGAATTTTCTCAAGCGTTATACTAGCCCTTAGTGCTTTTAGTTTTATAGTGTGGTTTATAATTACAGGAAATTTTGAACGCTCTATGATAGTATGTGTAAGTGTACTTATAGTTGCTTGTCCTTGCGCTCTTGGTTTAGCAACTCCAGTAGCAACGCTTGTGGGGCTTGGAGTAGGTTTAAAAAAAGGAGTGATTTTTAAAGAAAGTAGATTTTTAGAAGAGATAAGCGAGTGTAAAGATATAATTTTCGATAAAACTGGAACTTTAACTAAAGCTAAGCTTAAAGTAGTAAATTCTGAAATTTCACCCAAATGCGATCTAAATTTACTAGCCACTCTCTTAGCCTCTTCAAATCATCCTGTGAGTTTAGCCGTTTTTAAATCACTAAATTTAGAACCTAAAGAGCAAAAATTTAGTGATTTTACTGAAGTACTTGCTAAAGGTGTGAAAGCTAAATTTGAAGGCAAACAGATATATGCAGGAAGTGCAAAATATATGGATGAGCTTGGGATAAAGTGCGAAACTAGCGGAAATACTAGCTATTATTTTGCTTTTGATGGTGAAATTTTAGCTAAATTTGAACTTGAGGATGAGCTTAGAGATGGCGCTAAAGATGTAATCGATGAGCTTAAAAAGCTTGGATTTAAAATTCATCTCATAAGCGGAGATAACGAAAAAGTGGTAAAAAATGTTGCCAAAAGTCTTGAAATAGATGAATTTAGAGCGAATTTCGATCCTATACAAAAAGCTAAATATATAGAAAATATTGATCATGCTATAATGGTAGGAGATGGTTTAAATGATGCTAACGCTCTTTTACTTGCAAATGTCGGTATAGCCATGGGAAGTGGAGCAAATGTAAGTGTGGATAAAAGTGATGTTGTTTTGTTAAATGACTCTCTTGAAAGTTTAAAAGATAGTATACTTATATCAAGGCGTTCCATGAAAACCGTAAAAGAGAACCTATCTATATCGTTTTTTTATAATGCTATAACTATACCTGTAGCTATGCTTGGCTATATGCTTCCTATGATAGCAGCTATATCGATGAGCTTAAGTTCTATAATTGTTGTTTTAAACAGTCTAAAGATAAGGAGTAAATTTTGACAACTGGTATTTTGGCTTTAATGATGTTTATATCTATATTTATTGGTCTTTGTATACTTTTAGGTCTTTTATGGGGGATAAGAGGTGGACATTTTGAAGATTACTCTAAATTTCTAGATGGAACTCAGTTTGATAGCGAAGAAGCTCTAAATGATGCTTATATGTTAGATGAAAAACGTAAAAAATCTCTTAAAAAGAAAAAAGATGATAGATATGAACTACCGGATTGAGAATTTATAATCAATAAGTACTTGATTTATAAAAAAATGTGACTCACAAAGAGTCACATTGGATTATTTTAGTGTTTGTATATAAGCAACAACTGCTTCCATATCTTCTTCAGATAATGAAGCCATTTGTGCTTTCATAACAGCACCCATTTTAAATTGTCCTGTGCCGTTTTCACCCATCTCTCCAGCTTTATATAGTTTCATATCTTCAACCATCTTAACTGGCTCTAGAGTATTAAGTGCTGGAATTTTATTTAGATAAACTTTCTCAGCTTTTGCACCATGACAAGCTACACATTTTTTATATACAATTTCGCCATCATCAGTTGACCCTACCGCAACAACATCTGCAACTTCTGCTTCTACTGCTTCTTCAACAGCTTCTACTTCAACAGCCTCTGCTGTTTCTGCTTCAACTGATTCTACTACAGCAGCTTCTGTTGCTTCTACTTCAGCTGCTGCTTCAGTAACTTCTGCTGCAGCAAATCCAAATGATACGCAAGCAGCTACTGCCAATGATAAAAATAAACTTTTTTTCATAGTTTAATCCTTTCAAAATTAAGTTAGAAAATTCTTACAAAATAATATGTAGGTTTTTCAATCTCACTTTAAATTATAGAGCTTAAAATTAAATTTTAAATTAATAAGAAATTTGAGAATAAAATACCCTACCTCTCTTTAAATGCTCCAATACCTAAAATTTTAGTAAGTCTTTTATCTAAAAGCTCATCCATCTCAAATTTCTCAAGTTCCTCAAGCTCTTTTAAAAAATACTCACCTACTTTCTTTATAGCACCTTCTTTATCTCTATGTGCACTCATTTTAGGCTCATCTATCACATCATCTATGAGCTTATGTTCTTTTAACTCACTTGCTGTTATCTTCATAGCCTTAGTGGCTAGTTCGCTTTTGCTCGGATCGTTCCAAAGTATAGCAGCACAACCTTCTGGAGAAATAACTGAAAATATTGAATTTTGCATCATTGCTAATCTATCACCTACGCCAATTGCAAGTGCGCCACCACTTCCCCCTTCACCGATAACAACCGATATAATAGGAGTTCTAAGTGTACTTAACTCGTATAAATTTCTAGCTATTGCTTCACTTTGACCTCTCTCTTCAGCCTCAATACCTGGGTAAGCGCCCGGAGTATCTATCAAAAAAAGCACAGGAAGTCCAAATTTCTCAGCAAATCTAGCTACTCTTAAAGCTTTACGATAGCCTTCAGGATTTGGCATACCAAAATTTCTTTTTATCGTATTTTTAGTGCCGCGCCCTTTTTCTTCACCGATAATAACAACTCGTCTATCGGCCATATATCCTATATAGCAAATTATAGCAGGATCATCACGGAATGCTCTATCGCCGTGAATTTCATAAGAATCTTTTAGTAATGTTTTAATATAATCAAGTGAATACGGTCTATCTGGATGTCTAGCAAGACTAAGCTTTTGATGGTCTGAAAGATTTTTATAAGTTCTTGAGATCTCTTTTTCTAAGCTCTTTTCCAAAGCCTCAACAGCAGCCTCATCTCCTCTTATCTTTGCACTAGAAATTTCTTCATCTATCTGCTTAATGCCCTTTTCAAAATCCAAATAACTCGCCATCTTTTAATCCACCTTTTTAAATATCACAGAGCCGTTTGTCCCCCCAAATCCAAAAGAGTTACTCATAACTACGTTTAAATCTGCTTTTCTAGCTATGTTTGGAACATAGTCTAAATCACACTCAGGATCAAATTCTATTTGATTTATAGTTGGAGGTATGATACCTTTTTGCATAGCCATTAGTGATATAACTGCCTCAGTTGCACCAGCAGCACCCAAACAGTGCCCTGTTTGCCCTTTTGTAGAACTAACTACCGGAACATTTTGCTCGCCAAATATCTCTTTAAGGGCTGCAGTCTCATTTCTATCATTAACTGCAGTTGAAGTTCCATGTGCATTTATATAGTCAACTTTTGGGTTTCCTGCCATGTTTAAAGCTTTTCTCATCGCTCTAACTGGACCGTCTTTAGTAGGAGACGTTATATGATAAGCATCACCACTTTCACCAAAACCTATAAGCTCACCGTATATTTTAGCACCTCTTGCTTTAGCATCTTCATACTCTTCAAGCACAAGTGCAGCCGCTCCTTCACCCATAACAAAACCATTTCTTCCTTTGTCAAAAGGCCTTGATGCAGTCGCTGGATCATCATTTCTATCTGATAGTGCTTTCATTGCAGCAAAACCTCCAATACCAAGCTCACAAACAGCTGATTCAGAACCAACTACGAGCATTTTTTTAGTTTCGCCTATCATGATAGTTTTGGCACCTTCACATATAGCATGCGTAGATGCAGCACAAGCTGTTACACTTGATAAATTTGGTCCTTTTAAACCATGTGCTATGGAAACCATGCCACCAAGCATATTTACTAATGCCGATGGTATGAAAAAAGGAGATATACGTCTAGGACCGCGAGTTAAGCAGGCTTCAGCATTTTTTTGGATACTTGGAAGACCCCCTATGCCAGAAGCAGAACTTACACCAAATTCATCTGCATCAAATTCACTAAATTTAGCATCTTTCATCGCCTCATCAGCTGCTTTTAGACCAAGTTGGATAAATCTATCCATCTTTTTTATCTCTTTAGCATCTTCTACAACAGTAGTTGGATCAAATCCTTCTATAAAAGCTGCTATTTTTACAGAAAACTCTTCTATATTAAAAGTATTTATGGTCTTAACGCCTGTTTT
>JAAYFN010000109.1 GCA_012728225.1 Campylobacter sp. | reverse complement strand
CTTTATAGCTTATCTCACTATAATGAACCAATCCATCAACCCCTCCAACATCAACAAACATACCATAAGTTGTGATTTTTTTAACAGTACCTTCTATAACTTCATCACTCTTAGCAAGATTTGCGACTAACTCTTTTTTGATGCGTCTTTCATCATCTAATATTCTTTTTCTAGAGACTAAAATAGAACTTTTTTCCTTATCAATTTTAAAAATTTTAACCTTATAAGTTCTTCCAATTAATGAATTTGAGTCTCTTAAGGCACTTTGAGATTTAGGCATAAAATACTCAACGCCCTCCTCATCAACGCAGATATATCCTCCCCTGTTTTTCGCTATTATCTTAACTTCGATTATAGCATCACTCTCTTCATCATAGTTTTTTATAAAATCAAGAACTTTTATCTTTCTTTGTGCTTGTTTATATGAAAGTATAGGTTTCCCACCTCTGTTGCCAACGATAATAACCTCTATCGTATCACCCTCTTTTACTATAAGGTTCCCGTCCTTATTGGTTACTTCATGAGCAGCTAAAACGCCCTCTATTTTTCTATCCACATCGACGAAAATTTCATCACCTTTTATCGCTACAACAATTCCTGTAGTGGTAACATTATCCTCTTTTTCTCTAAAAGATTCTTCAAGCAGAGTTTCAAAGTCTAGCTCTTCAAACTCGCTGTCATTTTGAACTTCAGTGTTCACCTCAGCCATTTCTGTCCTTTGTATAAAATAATTTTGAGCTACATTCTAACTAAATTTAGCTTTAGTTTGCTTTAAAAAATTTATATTATTTGATTTTATCAATAACCTTTTGAATAATCCAGTCAGGCGTGCTAGCTCCAGCTGAAATTCCACAAAGTTTCTTATCTGTAAACCACTCTTTTTTTAGCTCATTTTCATTTTCTATATGATAGCTATCTTTACATGATTCTTTACAAATTAGATGAAGTTGCTTAGTGTTAGATGAGTTCTTGCCTCCGATGATTATCATAACATCAGCTCTTTTAGCAAGCTCTCTTGCAGCTTCTTGATTTTCTAATGTTGCATTGCAGATGGTATTAAAAACTCTAACTTCACTGCATCTTGACATTAAGTAATTAACTATCTGATAATAATCTTCGATTTTTTTAGTCGTTTGAGAGACTACAGCTACTTTTCTTGAAATTTTAAGATCTTTTAGCTCACTAACATTTAAAATAACAAAAGCAGGTTTTTTTGAGTAACTCATAACTCCTTTTATCTCAGGATGGTTTTTATCACCATAAATAACGATATCATAGCCCTCTTCACTCATATTTTCAACTATATTTTGAGGTTTTGTAACAAAAGGACATGTTGCATCAATGATATTTTTACATCTAGATTCCAAATCCTTAAGATCGCTTTTAGTTATCCCGTGCGTTCTTATGATGACATTTTTCTCATCACTAAATTCATCCATGGTTGTAAAAGTTTTAACGTTGAAATTCTCTTTTAAACGACTTATCTCATCAGCGTTATGGATAAGTTCGCCATAAGTTACGCTATTTTTACTACTTTCAGCTATTTTAATAGCTCTTTTTACTCCAAAACAAAACCCATAACTACTAGCAAGCTCAATCCTCAACACTAACTCCTAGCTCTTTTAAAACTAATGGGAAATTTGGAAATGAGATATTTATACATTTACTATCTTTTATAATCATTCCACTTTTTATACCTAAAATAGCAAAACTCATAGCGATACGATGATCACCATGAGGGTCTATGATAGCTGGTTTAAACTCACTGCACCCTTCAACTTTAAAACCATCTTCAAACTCTATAACCTTAACTCCACACGCTTTTAGCCCCTCAATAGTCACAGAAATACGATCACACTCTTTAACTCTTAACTCACTAGCGTTTTTAAGTAAGCTTGTGCCATCTGCTACTGCAAAAGCTACCGCAAGTGCAGGTGCTTCATCGATAAGCCAAGAAATGTTTGAACTAACCTCAACACCTTTAAGCTTAGAATACTCAACTACTATATCACCGCTATCTTCATATTTGGACTCTTTTTTGATAAATTCTATCTTTGCCCCCATTGCTTGTAAGACTTTATAAGCTTCTATGCGAGTTTTATTAAGCAAAATGTTTTTTAAAACTATCTTTGAACCCGGTATAAGCATAGTAGCAACTGCAAAGAAAAATGCCGAACTTGGATCATTTGGAACAAAAATTTCAAGCGGATTAAGAGGTTTTTTAAGTGGAGCAATATCTAAGTTTAACCCGTTACGTAAAATTTCAGCTCCCATACCTTTAAGTATTCTTTCACTATGATCACGGCTAAGCTCAGGTTCGCTATATTTACAACCATTTGAATTTAAAGCAGCCAATATAAGTGCTGTTTTAACTTGAGCAGAGGCTATCTTGCTGTTATACTCAAAATAATCCAAATTAGAACCTCTTATGCAAAGTGGAGCTTTATCCCCACAACTTCTACCATCTATCTTTGCACCAATACTCTTTAATGGATCGCCAACTCTTCTCATAGGGCGTTGATTTAAATACTTATCGCCACTTAATATAAAAAATCCATCTCTACTAGCTAGTAATCCCATGAAAATTCTCATAGATGTCCCAGAGTTGCCACAGTCTAAAACAGTATTTGGCTCTATAATTTCAACGGGTGGAGTGATAGTTATATCGCCTCCATTTTGATCAACTTTTGCACCTAAATCTCTTAAAATTCCAAGGGTTTTGAGTGTATCTTCAGCTAAAAGATAATTTTTTATATGTGAAGTTTGATCGCTCAAAAGTGAAAATACAGCACTTCGGTGAGATATCGATTTATCTGCAGAGATGCTTGAAATTTCAGCATTTATAGAGTTTTTTAGTGCATAAATTTTCATCTTAAACCAACGTCTAATTTATCATCTAAAATTTTTAAGATTTCATCCATACTTTTAGAAATTTCACCATCTTCTAATGTTTTTTCGCTACTTTGAAATGTAAAATTTATAGTTATGCTATTTTGATTACCTAGCTTTTCATCACTATAAACATCAACTAAATTAAAGCATTTGAGATTTTGAATTTCTATACTGTTTAAAACCTCTGTAATACAAGAATAACGCATATCTTTTGGTACTACAATACTAATATCTCTACTTATACTAGGAAATTTTGAATACGCCTTAGCTCTTACTTTATCAAATTTTAAAGTATCAAATTCAATCTCACAAATATAGGTTTTAGGCAGATCAAGAGCATTTTCTATCTCTACATCAAGCCTTCCAATGTGGCCTATGACTTTACCATTTTGAACGATCTGAGCTTGCTCAAATTCGCTTAGATACGAAATTCTACTAGATGGCAAAACACAACTAAATTTTCCTAAAACATCTTGAACTTTTGATGCAAAGTATATAAAAACTATCTCGTTAGGCTTTGTGCCATTTTTAAGACTTGCTTCACTTACAAAACCGCTCATCAAAAATGCTAATCTATCGCTTTCTCTTGCATTTTCATCAAAAACTTTGCCTACCTCAAAGAGCTTTATACTCTTTTTAGAGTTTTTAGCATTTCTCTGACTTGATTTAAGCATATGATTTATAAGTGTCGGTCTAAATGTATCTAATTCGCTTGAGATAGGATTTGAAATTTTTAGTTTACACTCATTAAAACCAAGTTTTTTAAGATCCTCTGAGCTATCAAATACATAATGTATGCACTCAAAAAATCCAGCTCCTACAGCTTTTTCTTTAATTTTTCTCTGATTGATAAAATTCTCATAGTCTTTATTTAGTCTATTTTTCTCATTAAAACATAGAGGTTTTGAAATGATATTATCTATACCTATTATCCTAACTATCTCTTCGGCCACATCATAGTGATTGTCTATATCATGACGGTACAATGGCGCTTTTACGTTGATAAGATCTTGCTCTAAACTTACATCAAATCCAAGTTTTTTAAGAATTTTAACTACATCATTTCTCTCTATTTTAGCACCAATGACACTATTTATCTGCTCTATACTAAAACTTACAATTTTTTCTTCTAAAAAAGGTTTAACTTGTTGAGAACCACTATAAAGATTAAGCCCATCAATCTTTGATATCATACTAAAAAGATAATCTTGACCAAGCTCTAAATTTGGCTCACTCCCACGAGTTGAACGATAAACATGTTCATCGCCTTTTAAACTTTTATCTTCACTTGTCGCTTTTGAGATACTTCTAGGATCTGTATAATTAGCCTCTATAATAATAGTTTTTGAACTATCCTCAACTCTAGCATAATCACTTTGTAAAACCCCAACTAAAGAAAGAAAGTTATCTTCTAAATAGATAGCAGAGTTGTTAAATTTATCCTCTTTAATAGTAAGAACTATCCTTTTAGACTCTTTTAAGCCTAATTTGTCAGCATCATATGACCTAAGAAGAACACCAGTTGTATAAGTAACGTATGCAAGAAGAGCATCTAGATCACTTTTTTTATCTATATTTGCTGAACAAATTCTAAGCTTAGTTATAAAGTTAAGTTTTAGCTGTTTTTTGATAGAAAAAGCTCTATACTGAAGAAAACTTTTCGTATTTTCGTTAGAGTGAACGCTAAGAAGCCTTCCTATGCCAAGCATAGCCTCTTGATCCTCATAAGTTATACTCTTAACCGGCAGATCAAGTGCAGCACTCAAATCTCTAGCTACACCGTAAATACTCAAACAATCCCCACGGTTAGGAGTAAGCTCTATCTCGATGATTTCATCATTTAAAAGTGGATATCCACTTAACTCACGTCCTAAAGATAAAGCTCCAATACTACTATCTAAAACCATAATTCCATCATTCATCTTAGAAAGACCTAGCTCAGTTGATGAACATATCATACCAACACTCTCAACCCCTCTAAGCTTTGATTTTTTAATCTTAAGACCGCCTGGAAGCTCAGCTCCAACAAGCGCTACAGCTACATGTTGGCCTGCTTCTACATTTTTGGCTCCACAGACGATTTGTAAAATTTCACTTCCAACATCAACTTCACATATATTTAATTTATCAGCATCTTCATGCTTTCTTTTACTTTTTACATAACCTACGACTACTTTTTTAGGCATCTTTATCTGTTTATAGCTATCAACTTCAAGACCTATTGAATTTAGAGTATTAAGTA
This sequence comes from Campylobacter sp., assembly GCA_012728225.1. Classification (GTDB taxonomy): domain Bacteria; phylum Campylobacterota; class Campylobacteria; order Campylobacterales; family Campylobacteraceae; genus Campylobacter_B. Next base: position 3,674 of record JAAYFN010000109.1, on the reverse strand, counting down.
GCATTTGAGTGCTAACCTCAGAGATATCTATCCACTCTTCAAGCCATTTTCTAGTAACTATCATCTAAACTGCTCCAAAACTCTTAAATCCCCTTCAAACATAGATCTTAAATCGGGTACACTATGTAATAGCATAGCAAACCTCTCAACCCCTAACCCAAACGCATATCCACTTACATTTTTATAACCAACATGTTTAAATACATTAGGGTCGACTACTCCACTTCCAAGCACTTCAAGCCATCCTGTATGTGAACAAACTCTACATCCATTCCCATGACAAAATATACAACTTATATCAACCTCAGTTGAAGGCTCAGTAAAAGGGAACAAACTTGGCCTAAAACGAACCTTAACATCACCAAACATATATCGTAAAAAATCCTCTAAAATATACTTTAAATTTGCAAAACTCACCTTATCTGACTCTTCGACAACAAGACCCTCAACCTGATGAAACATCGGTGTGTGAGTAAGATCAAAGTCACGTCTAAAAACAGCTCCTGGAGCTATCATACGAATAGGTGGCTTTTGATTTTGCATAGTTCTGATTTGAACTGGACTTGTATGAGTTCTAAGAAGTCTACCATCATCTGTATAAAATGTATCTTGCATATCTCTTGCTGGATGGTACTTAGGTAAATTTAACGCTTCAAAGTTATGAAAATCATCCTCTATCAAAGGTCCATTTTCTATACTAAAATTTTGAGATAAAAAATACTGAACTATCCTATCCATCGTACTAGTTATAGGATGAAATGCACCTGCATACTCATTTTCATCAAACATAGTCACATCGATAGCCTCAGCTCTCATTCGCTCTTTAAGTTCTAAAGTTTCAAGCTCTATTTTTTTAAGCTCAAGAGCTTTAGTTACTGTATCTTTTAGTCTATTTAAAGATGCTGCAAATTCCTTTTTATCGCCTTCATTCATTCTCTTAAGTTTAGAAAACTCGGCTGTAATAGTGCCGTTTTTACCAAGCAAACCAACTCTTATCTTATCAAGCTCATCAACTGTTTTTGATGAATTAATATTTTTTAATATATCATTCACTACTATCCTTTGACATTATTTTAGGTATTGTAGTCAAATTTGATAAAAAAAAAGTAAAATTTTATCAAATTTGACAATTTTGGCTATAATTAAAAGAAATTTTACTTACAGGAGCAAATTTTATGAAAAATGTCTTTCAACAAATCATCGACGGAGAACTGCCATGCAATAAAGTGCTAGAAAATAATAAATTTTTAGCTTTTCACGACGTAAATCCTCAAGCGCCTATACATATACTTACAGTTCCTAAAAAATGTTATGAAAATTTTCAAGTCGTAGATCCAAATATTATGAGCGAGATGACGGAATTTATTCAAAGTGTAGCTGTAAAAATGGGAGTTGATAAGAGTGGATATAGACTTATAAATAATTGTGGTCAAGGCGGTGGACAAGAGATAATGCACCTACACTTTCATCTCTTAGCTGGTGCAAAACTAACATGGGGAAGTGGTGGAGGACATAACGCCAAAGATGAGTTTTAAACTTTAAAATATTTGGATAGCATGCGCTGTCCAAATGTCTATTTTACAACTCTATTTTCTCATCTTCAAAAAATATCTCATTAAATTTTTCAGTAGCAAACTCATCTACTGCTCTTTGAAAATTCTTGTATTTATCTACCCAATCAAGTGCTTTTTTGTTCATAATAGTTCCAGCATCATCGCCTGCACCACGCCTAGTAAGAGCTACCTTTTCTCCCATGCTTTTCTCAAAATTTTTAAGATGTGTCCAGCATTTTTTGTAATTAATATCTAAAAGATCTGATGCTTTTTGGATAGATCCTGTTTTGGCTATCATATCAAGTGACTGGTTACTGTCCTTACTGAAAATAACCTCACCACTTTCATTTTCTACCCATGTTTTAACATTTAAAAAAAGTTTTTTCTCACTCTTTTCTTTAAATAAACCCAAAGAACAGCTTTTAACTTTAACACCAAATTCCTCAAGGCATCCTCTAATATTTTCTACGCCATACTCTTGTGAAAGTTCTAAAAGTAAGCTACAAGAAACTCTTCTATGAATATCCATATGTGGTTTTATAAGTTCATATAAATTTATATGTCCACTGGCGCCTTCTGCTTTGCTAAATTTACCAAATTCTCCAAAAAGACAATCTTTTATCCGGATATCTTTTAAAGTAGCAACCTTTCCAACTTCATTTGGAGCAATATTTAGCTCTTTAGAGATGTTAAGAGCATCTTCGCAAGTGATTGTAGTTAGTTCTGAAAATTTATCATCTAAAATCATAATTATACTTATATAAATGGTGCGATCGGCGAGAGTTGAACTCGCACACCTTACGGCACTACCACCTCAAGATAGCGTGTCTACCATTCCACCACGATCGCAAAGTTTAAATTTCTCACCGCCATAAGCGGTGAGATCGGCAAATCAGCCAACAGTAGCTGAAAGTGTGTCTGTTAGCATTGGGTTAGCAAATAGTAACACAAAGCAGATAACTAGAGCATAAATAACTTGAGCCTCTATCATAGCCAAAGAAATATACATAGTAGTTGATAGTTTACTTGCAACACTTGGGTTTCTTGCGATTCCTGTGATAGTTGCAGAAGCAGCATTACCCATCGCCACAGCACCACCTGCAGCAGCAACACCTAAAACAAAACCGGCTGCTAGCATAGCATACACAGCGATACTTGTATAAGAACTAAGCATTTGATCTTCTGCACCAAATGCAACACCAGCTGTTAAAGCTAAAAGAAAAAGAATCTTTTTCATATAAATCCTTAAAGTATTATTATTTAAAGTAGTTTCGGATCAATTCCCCTACCGCAAACTTTAAACCCGCTTATTTTATATAATTTTAGCTTTTGTTTTGTTTAAACAGCTAAATTCAGTCTAAATTTGATACCTCTTTTATTAACTCTGCTAATTGAGTTGGTGTTTTAATAGCTTGATATTTGATCAAATATTTACCATTTACTATAAAACTTGGTACTCCTTGAATCTCTGCTAAGTTAGCTGCCATGCCACTCTCATCAAGTCCCCATGCATTTAAAATTTCCACTGTATTGCTGTTTTGTAATCTTTTTTCATATTCATCAATGCTCATACCCGTTGGCTTAAGTGCAGTTTTTAGAAATTTCTCAACATTTTTATCATCATTAGCATTATTTCCCCAGCGTTCATTTTCTTTATGATAAGCTGTATAAATCGCCATAATCGTCCTATGATAGCTTGACTTTTCATCTACAAGACTAACACCATCTTCCATGTCTTTAGCTATCATAACAGACAAAACCTTACTGGCATATTTGCCAAAAGAAGCTCCAACTGCACTATGATAAGGCATATAATTAAATTCTGGCAAATTTATCATAACTTTATCCATGAAAAGTTCATCATACTTATAACAAAAAGGACAATTATATCTAGACACCTTTATAAGAGAATTCTCTGCGTTTTTTACCACAAATGGCAACACCTCATACTCTCTACCCTCTTTTATTTCAGCGCTTGCAAAGCTTACAATAGATAAAAACATAAAAATAGTACTTAAAAATTTTCTCATACTTTCACAATCCTTATTATTAAAATTTCACAAAATGTTAGCTTGAATTTCCAAATTTAGCTTAAATATAAATAAAAAATGCAAATTTAAT
>JAAYFN010000108.1 GCA_012728225.1 Campylobacter sp. | reverse complement strand
AATAAAAGGAATATAATGGAAGTAACTGCTAAATTAGTAAACTCAGCTAATGCTTTAGTGGACGTAAAAGTAGCTTTAGATGCTATAGAAAAAAAGGTTGATGAGATAGCAAAAAAAAGTGCTAAACAGATCAAAATGGATGGCTTTAGACAAGGTAAAGTTCCAGTAAATATTGTTAAAAAAAGATATGAAAAAGAGCTAACTCAAGATGCTAAACAAGATATCTTTAGAGAAGCTATTGATGAAGGATTAAGACAGCTTGGGAAAAAAGGTGATGATATTTTAGGTGAACCAGCATTTGCGAAGTTAGACGATAATGAAAATGGACTAGACGCAAGTCTTGAGGTTTCATTTAGACCTGATATTGATATAAGTGGTTATGAAGAAGCTATACCAACATATGCGACTCCAAGAGTTATGAAAAAAGAGATACAAGAGAAGATTAATGAACTTCTTTTGATGATTGCTCCAGTCCAAAAAAGCGACAAAGAAATTTTAGAAAAAGGTGATGTAGCAAAATTTGACTTTGAAGGTTTTGTTGATGGGGAAGGATTTGAAGGCGGAAAAGCTGAAAACTATACTTTAGAGATAGGTGGTGGACAGTTTATACCAGGGTTTGAAGATGGGATGATCGGTATGAAAGTTGGCCAAGAACGCGATGTAAATGTTAAATTTCCAAAAGAGTATGGAGCTGAACATTTAGCAGGTAAAGATGCAGTTTTTAAAGTAAAACTTCATGAAATTTCAGTTAAAAAACCGGCTAAAGAGCTTGATGAGGCAACTCTTAAAACTCTAGCACCAAATGAAAAAGATCTTACAATCGCTAAATTCGAAGATAGGATCAAAGATCAAATTAGAACTGATAAACTTAACAAACTTATAAATGAAGATCTTAAGCCTAAATTTGTAGATGCTGTTTTAGAAAAGATTAAGTTTGATCTGCCTAAAAACATTGTAGAGCAAGAGATAGACTTACAGTTTAAAAACTCTTGGAACAGCTTTACAAGCGAGGATTTAGAGAAATTTAGAAAAGATAAAGATGCTTTGACAAACAAAAGAGAGGAATTTAGAGGCGAAGCTGAAAAAAGTGTAAAGCTAACCTTTATAGTTGATGAGCTTGCAAAACAGAGAAAGATTTCAGTAAATGATCAAGAGGTACTTTCAGCAGTGTATTATGAAGCTTATAATTACGGTATAGACCCAAAAGAGCATTTAGAAACTTATAAAAACCAAGGAATTTTACCAGCAGTTAAAATGGCTCTTGTTGAAGATAAACTATTTGCAGATCTTTTCAAAAAAGAGGATAAAGAGTCCCTAAAAGATTCTGATAACAAAGGAGAGTAAATTTGAGTTATTATATACCTTATGTTGTAGAAAAAACTAGCCGTGGCGAGAGAAGTTATGATATCTACTCACGTCTTTTAAAAGATAGGATTATAATGCTAAGTGGTGAGATAAATGATGAAGTAGCAAGCTCTATAGTCGCACAATTACTTTTTTTAGAAGCTGAAGATCCTGAAAAAGATATCTATCTTTATATAAATAGCCCAGGTGGTGTTGTGACAAGTGGACTTAGCATATATGATACTATGAACTATATAAGTTCTGATGTAAGCACGATATGTATCGGGCAAGCTGCATCGATGGGAGCGTTTTTATTAAGTTGTGGAGCAAATGGCAAAAGATATGCTTTGCCAAATTCGCGTATCATGATACATCAGCCATTAGGTGGTGCACAAGGTCAAGCCACAGATATAGAGATACAGACTAATGAAATTTTACGTATTAAAAAGACATTAAATGAAATTTTAGCTAAAAATAGTGGCCAAAAGCTTGCTAAGATAGAAAAAGATACAGACAGAGACTTTTTTATGAGTGCACAAGAGGCGGTAAAATACGGACTTATAGATAGTGTTTTAGAAAAGAGTGTTAAGAGATGATTTTAGAGGTTTTAACATATCCAGATAAGAGACTTTATGAAAAGTCAACTCTTGTGACGGAATTTGATGATAAATTTCGTAAATTTTTAGATGATATGTATGAAACCATGGTATCTTTTAAAGGCATAGGTTTAGCCGCTATACAAGTAGGTGTTCCTAAACGCATACTTATAGTAAATTTAATTAACGAAGATGGCGAGCAGGATAAAAATGATCTTTTAGAGATAATAAATCCTGAAATTTTAGATAGCAGTGGCAAGATTTGTTATGAAGAGGGTTGCTTGTCAGTTCCAGGATTTTTTGAAGAAGTTACAAGAGCGTCTGATATACATTTGAGGTATCAAAACAGAGATGGTGAAATTTGTAACTTAGATGCAAAAGATCTTTTAGCTATATGTATACAGCATGAGATAGATCACTTAAATGGCCATCTTTTTATAGAAAAAATTAGTTTCAAAAATAAAAAAAGATTTAGCAAAGAATATAGAGAAAAATTTAAGAAAAAATGAAAGCCTTAAAGTGTGCAAGTTTTGGAGATGGACTTAGTATAGTAAATGTTGAGTCCAAATTCCTAAGAGGACTCCCAAGCTTTAACATCATAGGGCTAGCAAATACAACGATAAAAGAGAGTGAAAATCGTATCAAAGCAGCTCTTTTATCACTAAATTTCAACTTTCCACCATCTAAAATAGTCATAAACTTATCCCCTTCAGATATACCTAAAAGAGGTAGCCATTTTGACCTTGCTACTGCACTTCTTATAGCTTTACAAAAAGAGAGCTTTGATGAGAGTTTTTTTGTCTTTGGTGAGTTAGGGTTAGATGGACAGGTTAAGGCTACAAATTCGCTTTTTTCTGTTCTGCTTTTTTTAAGCGAAAAGATAAAAAGTGCTAAAGTATTAGTGCCTAAAAGTATCGCTTTAAAGGCCGCTACTATTCCTAATTTTAAAGTTTTCGCTGTTGATAGTTTAGAAGATGGGATTAGGTTTTTTAGAGATGATGAATTTGCTAATACTTGTTTAGTAGAAGGTATTCATCCACTTTTTGTCAACACTCTTAATATCTCAAATTTAGAGTATGTTTTAAATTCTAACTTTGAGTTTGATTTTAGAGATGTTAAAGGGCAAGTTAGAGCAAAAAGAGCTAGTCTCATCGCAGCAAGTGGCATGCATAATATACTTTTTGAAGGAAGTCCAGGATGTGGTAAAAGTATGTGTGCAAAGAGAATCCGTTATATACTACCACCACAAAGCTTAAAAGAGGTTATGTTTGCAGCTGCTTATGAGAGTTTAGACAATAAAGACGCTGATTTTTCTTCTTTAAGACCATTTAGAAGGCCTCATCACACCTCAACTAAAAGCTCTATTTTTGGCGGAGGATCTTACTTTGCGCGCGTTGGCGAGGTTGCATTAGCAAATGGTGGGGAGCTATTTTTTGATGAATTTCCGCATTTTGGCAAGAAAATTTTAGAGAGTTTAAGAGAACCTTTAGAGGATAATAAGATTCTCATATCTAGAGTTAACTCTAAAGTTGAGTATCAGACTAAATTTATCTTTGTAGCTGCCATGAATCCATGTCCATGTGGTAATCTTTTTAGTCAAAGTGCTAGTTGCATCTGTTCTGAAGCTGAGATAAAGCGATATAAAGGAACGATCTCAGCACCTTTGCTTGATAGGATTGATCTATATGTTGCTATGGATGAGGTTAGTAAAGATGATAAGAGTGATATAACAAGTAAGGAACTTTATGAGCGTGTTGTGATGACTTTTAAACGTCAAAAATTAAGAGGACAGAGCGAATTAAACGGCAAGATGAGTGATGAGGATATAGCTAAATTTTGTGAGTTAGAAAAAAGTGCAAAAAGCGTACTTGATAGTGCTATTTGTAAATTTAACCTCTCACAAAGAGGGATAAACAAAACACTAAAAGTTGCTAGAACTATAGCTGATCTTGATAAAAAAGATATAATTACAAAAAGTCATGTTCTAGAAAGCCTTAGCTTTAGAGTGAGGGAAGTTCAATGAAAAAGTAATTTTTAAGTACTAACAAATTAGATAGTTTGTGTGTTAGTAAGTATGGTTTAAGTGAACTTATTTTAATGGAAAATGCTGCTAGTGCAGTTGAGACAGAAGTTAGAGAAAATCTAACACAAGGCTTGAGTGTGTTAGTTCTTTGTGGTGGTGGTAATAACGCGGGCGACGGACTTGCAGTAGCTAGAAAGCTAAGTGGAGACTATAATGTTAGTGTCGTGTTAGTTAGTGATAAGCTAAATGAAATGGCAGAATTTCAGCTAAATATTTTAAAAAAAGTTGGTGTAAATTTTACTACTAACATAGCAGGTTTTAACTGTTATATAGACGCTATTTTTGGAAGTGGTTTTCATGGAGATTTAGATCCAAAAATCTTTAAAATTTTAGAAAGTGTAAATTTAGAAGACGCGTTAAAGATAGCAGTTGATTTTCCTAGCGGAGTTGATAGATATGGAGGTGTTAAAAAGATCGCTTTTAAAGCTGACATAACCGTAACAATGGGAGCTTTAAAAATAGGACTTTATGGGGATGAAGCTAAGGAGTATACTGGCAAGATAATACTAGCAAATTTAGGGGTTAGCAAATCTAAATTTCAACTATTTGAAAGTGAATGTTTTTTGTTAGAAAAGAGTGATTTGAAGTTACCTTTTAGAACTAAGCAAAACACAAACAAAGGTGATTTTGGGCATCTTTATGTATTGTGTGGGCAAATGAGTGGGGCGGCTGTTATAGCTGGTCTTGCTGCAAATGCGTTTGGTGCTGGACTTGTTAGCTTAGTTAGTAAAGAAAATATCTCAAATTTGCCACACACACTTATGCAAAAAAGCTCACTAGATAGTGCTAAATCAGTAGTTGTTGGGTGTGGATTAGGCAAGAGTGAGTTTGACTTAAGCAAACTAACAGGCAAAAGTGCTGTCATTGACGCTGATCTTTGTTATGAGCCTCGAATTTTAGAGTATTTAGATGAGGATAAGGTTATAACACCACATCCAAAAGAATTTGTTAGTTTGCTTGGTTTATCTAACATAGCCGATATAAGTGTTGCTCAGTTGCAAGCTAACCGCTTTAAATGGGCTAAGGAATTTAGTCTTAAATATACTTCTGTTTTAGTGCTAAAAGGAGCCAATACCCTCATAGCTCAAAACGGTAAAATTTATGTTTTAAATTTTGGCTCATCTGCTTTAAGCAAAGGGGGAAGTGGTGATGTGTTAAGTGGACTTATAGGAGCTTTACAAGCTCAAGGTTATACGCCTTTAGAGGCAGCTATAAGTGGAGTTTTAGCACATAGTTTAAGTGTGCAGAATTTAGATATAAACTCATATGGATTAAGTCCATTTGATATCATAAGAGGTGTAAAATGTCTATAAAAAAAGTTGCAGTTTTATTTAGCGGAAGTGGTTCAAATCTTCAAGCTATCTTAGAAAAAGTCCACGGTAAGGAATTTAATGGCGTTAAGATAGAGGTCTCTTTGCTTATCAGTAACAACCCAAATGCTTATGGTATTAAAAGGGCTAAAGAATTTGGGCTTGAAACTAAAGTTATAGACCATACTAAATTTATCAGTCGTGAGAGTTTTGACAAAATGATAGTAGAGGAGATCAAAAAAGCTAACATTGATCTAACAGTATTAGCAGGATTTATGAGAATTTTAACCCCTATTTTTACAGAGCAAATTAGGGCTATCAACCTTCATCCAAGCATTTTACCACTATTTAAAGGAGGACATGCGATTACGGATAGTTACGCTAGCAAAATGATGTTAGGTGGTGTTAGTGTTCATTATGTTAGTAGTGAGCTTGATGGTGGAAAGATCATCAAACAGCGTGCTTTTGAGCGTAAAAAGGGTATGAGTTTTGAAGAGTGGGAAACAACAATTCATACTATTGAACATGAAATTTTGCCAGAAACGATAGTTGAAATCCTTACAACTAACTAAATAGTTAAAAGTTAGACAAGAACAAGTAAATTTATATGTTACTTAAAGTAACATATAAAAGTAATTATTTAAATTATATTACAAATATACACATTATCATTCAGAATTTTAGAATTTATTATATTTTTTTAACTCTATTATAAATTTATATGTTATTATCAGCTCATATTAAATTTAATAAACTATTAAACAATAAAGGAGCTAATATGGAAGATAGAGTAGTTGAGTATATAAAAAATAGCTCAAAATATAAAAAATTAGTTAAAACTAGAGATAATTTTGCTTGGAAACTATCAGTGTTAATGCTTTTTATATATTTCGGGTTTATCTTTACCGTTGCTTTTTTTCCAGGTTTTTTAGCGACAAAGATTAGTGGTGTTATAACTCTTGGTATACCGGTTGGAATTTTTATCATTGTTATATCTTTTGTTTTAACAGGTTTTTATACTTATAGGGCAAATGGCGAGTTTGATGATCTTACAAAAGAGCTTATGGACGAGATAAAGGAGATTTTATGAGAGTGTTATTTTTACTTTTTATCTCATTGCCAGTTTGGGGAGCTGATGTTTTAAATACGCAAAGTTCAAAACAACCTATCAATGTGGCTGCTATAATTATATTTTTGCTTTTTGTTCTTTTTACACTTGGTATTACTTATTGGGCGGCAAGAAGGACTCGCTCGGCTAAAGACTTTTATGTTGCAGGTGGTGGGATAACAGGCTTTCAAAATGCTCTTGCGATAGCAGGTGATTATATGTCAGCAGCTTCATTTTTGGGAATTTCAGGACTTGTATATCTTCGGGGCTATGATGGACTTATCTATTCGATAGGATTTTTGGTTGGTTGGCCTTTGATAACATTTTTGATATCAGAAAGACTTAGAAATTTAGGTAAATTCACCTTTGCTGACGTTGCTTCGTTTAGACTTTCTCAAACTCATGTTAGAACTTTAGCAGCTTTTGGATCATTAAGTGTTGTTTTGTTTTATCTTATAGCTCAAATGGTGGGTGCAGGTAAGCTTATAGAGTTACTTTTTGGACTTCCTTATCAGGTTGCTGTTGTTATAGTTGGTTTTCTTATGATACTTTATGTAAGTTTTGGCGGTATGCTTGCTACTACTTGGGTGCAGGTTATTAAGGCGGTTTTATTACTTTTTGGTGCAACATTTATGGCATTTATGGTGTTGTATTTGACAAATTTTTCACTTAATGGACTTTTTGAAAAAGCTATTGAAATTAAACAATCAAAAGCTATCATGGCGCCTGGAGGGCTTGTAAGTGATCCGATATCTGCTATATCTTTAGGTCTTGCTTTGATGTTAGGAACTGCAGGTTTACCTCATATTTTGATGAGATTTTTTACAGTTCCTAATGCAAAAGAGGCTAGAAAGTCTGTATTTTATGCAACTGGTTTTATAGGGTATTTTTATATATTAACAGTTATCATTGGCTTTGGAGCTATTATTTTGTTAACAAGTGAGCCATATTTAGATATAAAAGGTCAAATTATAGGAGGAAGCAATATGGCTGCTATCCATCTAGCTCATGCAGTTGGAGGAAATCTATTTTTAGGTTTTATATCAGCAGTTGCTTTTGCTACTATTTTAGCGGTTGTTTCAGGACTTGCATTAGCTGGAGCAAGTGCAGTTAGTCATGATTTATACTCTTGTGTTATCAAAAAAGGCAAAGCTGATAGTCAAAGTGAGATAAAGGTTTACAAAGTGACAACTGTCATACTTGGGATATTGGCGATAATTCTTGGTATCACATTTGAAAATCAAAATATCGCATTTATGGTAGGACTTGCTTTTGCTATTGCTGCAAGTGCGAATTTCCCTATACTTTTGTTGTCGATTTTTTGGAGAGGACTTACAACAAGAGGAGCATTTATAGGTGGAATTTTAGGTCTATCAAGTGCTATAATTCTTGTTATTATAGGGCCAACTATTTGGGGAAATGTTTTAGGGTTAAAGCCTATTTTTCCTTATGAATACCCAGCTCTTTTTTCTGTAACTATCGCGTTTATAAGTATTTGGTTTTTTTCAATTACTGATAAATCAAAGCGAGCAGATGAAGAAAAAGGCAAATTTGATGCTCAATATATCAGGGCTCAAACAGGCATAGGCATAGAAAAAGCAGCAAAACACTGATATGGAAAATTTAGAAGCTAGAGTATTTTTTGGCTCTATTGAACCGTTTAATTCGCTAGAAATTAGCGAATTAAACGAACTTATATCAAAAACCGATATAGAGTATTTTAAAAAAGACAGCTTGATATTAAAAAATGGTGATAAGGTGGAAAGCTACTATCTTATCATAAAGGGTTTTGTGGTAGAAGAAGATGAAAAAGAGAGAATTTATTATGGCGTAAAGGATAGCTTTTGTGCCAACTCTTTACTAAAAAATGTGGTAAAAAATGATTTTGTTGCAGGAGAAGAGTGTATAGTTTTTACTATTAAAAGAGAGGATTTTTTAGAATTATTTTATAAAAGAGAGAATTTTAAAAAATACTATTTAAACTCATTCTCAAGCAGGATTAAAGAGCTAGCTAAAAGCAAGCAGAATGCAGATATGGCTATATTTTCATCATCAAAAATAAAAGATATCTACACTCAAAAACCTATCATAGTTCCTTGCTCAATGAGTATAATAGAAGGTGTTAAACTTATGAGCAAACATAACTCAGACTGTTTAATAGTAGACTTTGAAGGTAGTTTTGGGATCATCACAAACACAAATTTAAGACAAAAAGTTATCTTAGAAAGTGTTGACACTAAAAATCAAATCGGCGATATAACAGTTAGAAATTTGATTAGTATAGATGAAGATGACTTTATGTTTAATGCTTTAGTTTTGATGCAAGAGTTTTCTATAACTCGCCTAGCAGTTAAAAGTAATGGCAAGATAGTTGGTATCTTAGAGCAAGCTGATCTGCTTAGTTCAGAAAATACTCACCTTTTAAATACTAGAGTTTTAAAGGCTGAAAATTTAAGCGATCTTAAAAACTCAGTTTTAAATATAGAAAAGCTTATAAAAGCTCTTTATTTAAGAGGATTAAGCGCTACAAATATAGCAAAGATAGTAAGTGATTTAAACTATAAAATTCATAAGCGACTTTTCGAGCTAATCATGCCTAAAAAACTGATAGAAAATTCAGTTTTAATGGTTATGGGAAGTGAAGGCAGAAAAGAGCAGATCATAAGAACAGATCAAGATAATGGACTAATTCTTAAAGATGGTTTTAAGATAGAAGGACTTGACGAGTTAATGGCTGAGTTTGTTAGGAATTTAGTGGATTTTGGATATCCGCTTTGTAGTGGCAATACCATGGTGTCTAATCCTTATTTTTGTAAAAGCTTAAGCGAATATAAGAGCGATATGCTTAACTTCGTTCAAAGTCCAAGCAGTCAAAACAGCATAAATTTTGCTATTTTTATAGATGCTAGTTTTGTAGTTGGTGATAGTGAGATATTTGATGAGTTTAAAAGTGCTATATATGAAATTTCATCAAGAAATTCAGGATTTTATCCGCATTTTGCTAAAGCTATATTAAACTATGAAACTCCACTTAGTTTTTTCTCAAATTTCTCCACTAAAAAAGATATGCTTGATATCAAAAAAGGCGCTATTTTTCCATTTGTTCACTCTATACGCTCACTTTCTCTAGAGATGGGAATAACTCATACAAACACCATAGAACGCATTAAAGCTTTAGAAAAAAATGGATATTTT
>JAAYFN010000107.1 GCA_012728225.1 Campylobacter sp. | reverse complement strand
TCATGAACCACTCAAAAACGAGCTTCTTGCATATACTCAAAAATTTGAACACATCAGAGATAACTCTGATAGATACCTAGCTGTTGCAACATATCTAAATCCCGTTCTAAAAGATACTCAAAATGAGATATTTTTGCTCTCATCATATCCTAAAGATGAACCTATACTCCTTGAAACTTTAAAACTAAACAACGATGCTAACTTAAGCATAACTGAACTTGAAGAAGATGATAAAATTTTAGAGTTATCCAACATAAATATCCCTTGGTCAAAGCACTATAAAATAGTAGCTAATTTTAAAGAAGCTGACTACTTAACTATTAGCTACTCAACCAAAAAAGAGACCAACGTAAAACTTAAATTTTTAAAAGTTTCAAAATCTATGTACTGGCAACCTGAGATAAAACTCGATAACTAGATCATCTGTATTTATCAGTTTTAGCTGGCTCTAAAAGATTGTTTACTAGCTCTATGATAGAGACATTTGCATTTTTATCTAACACTTGTGAATATACAATATAGTTAGCTAAAACTCTCTTTGCATACTCCCTACTTTCAGCATAATCAACTAACTCCATCGATAAAAAAGGCTCATACTTACCAGGGTTAAAAAGATCACCTCTTGTGATAAGTTTCTTTGTAAATCCTATCCCGCCATTATACGCGTAAGCTATAAAAACTGGATTCCAAAGAGTATCTTCTAACCAGTCAAGATGGATATTTGCCATCTTATAAGAGACTTCTGGTTTAAACATATCATCTTGATCAAAATTTCCAAAATCACGCCTACTAGCCCAATCATTTGCCACAAACGGCATAAATTGCATCATTCCAAGAGCGTAAGATATAGAAACTGCACTTTGTATAAACCTGCTCTCTTGTCTTGCTATGGCAAAAATAAGTGCTTGTCTTGATCTCTCCTTAGAACCAATAATCTCTATAAACGGCATAGGATAGAAATTATCTGAGTAGTTATCAATGATATTTTGGATGTAAATATACTCTCCAAGTGTACTTTTTGTCTCAAATTTTCTAGCTAACTCACCTAAATTTTCAACTGCTGTATTTTTTACTCTCTCTTTTAGTTCAACCCATGAAAATGGATCGTTTGGATCATAGCCCAAGACACTTTCTTTACTAGGAGTTGGTATAACAACATTTAAATTTGTGTTTCCTGTAAGCTCTTTTGCATAGAGTGAATATAAATTTAAATCACTACTTTTTGCCACTTTTAAAAGTGCGTCTTGACTACTTGCAACAAGATATAGCCAAAAATTTGCTCTATCTTTTTCCTCTTTTGTCTTTGCATTCTCAGCTGCATGCTTAAAAAACTTCACAGACTCATCATCACTACCAAATTTAACCGCATTTATTCCTAGATAAAACGCTCCTTGTGAGCTGGTATTTACTGGGTTCATACCTATAAGCGAACGTCTTAAATTTGTATGATTTTTGTTTACAACACTATTTGTTATAAAGGTTGTAAAGTAACTCTGAGCACCTAATTCTTTAGCAAATTCAGAACTAAGCGCGAAGTTAAACATCTGGGATTTTTTTGTATCGTTTAGTGATTTATAGTAATTAAAGAAATTTTTTATGTTGTTAGTGTCAGCAAAATACTCAGCAGGATTTGCTTTACTCATACCTTTAAGTAAATTTACCTCGTCAAGAAATTCTGCAAGTTCATCTATAAGCTTACTTTTAGTATCCTCAGATAGCAAGCTTATAAAATTTGGTGTCATGCGCTTAAGTTTACATGTTAAATTTGCATCCAAAATATTACCCGCATAAACACCTTTACAAGGATCATACACAGGCTTTTGCCCTACTCTTTTATCAAGTACTGTTTTTAACTTTCCTTTATCTCTATAAACATCTTTACGTAAATTTTTAAGCTCATCATTACTAACACTTCCCTCAGTTGCTAAACGATGTATATAGTAGTCTTTAACCAGTGAATTTGGTCTATTTTTAAGCTCTTCATAACTTAAAATACCAGCACTTAAAAAACTAACGGAAGTTAAAATTAAAACAGCCACTTTTAGCATTAAAACAACCTTGCTAAAATTCTATCTATAAATTGAAGTATCATCAACACGATAAGTGGTGCAAAATCAAGTCCACCAAAAGCAGTAGGGATTATCCTTCTTATCTGCTCATAAACTGGTTCAGTCAAACGAAGGATGACTTGAACAAATTGATTATATGGATTTGGCCTTACAAAACTCATCACAGCTGCGATTATAATCACCCATGTATATGCAAAAATAGCAGCCCTTACAATATCTATAAAAGCTCCAAAAATAGCTCCTAATACCAAACTATCTCCTTTATATCGTTTTTTATATATTTATATAGCTGTTTTAACTCAGGTCCGTTACTTTGACCTGTTAAAAGTAAGCGAAGTGGCATAAAAAAGCCTTTTCCTTTTAGTCCTGTTGAACTCATCAAACTCTTTTTAAAATCATCAAACTCAGCTGGAATTTCCATATTTAAAATTTCAGATTTTAAAATTTTAGCACTATCTTGCTACTCTTGCGGTATCTCTTTTGATTTGTAAATATCATCTATTTTGGCAGAAATCTCATTTATCAAACTAGCTTCTTGCGTATAAAATTTAGCTAACTCTTCGCGTCCTTTACCAAAAAGTTCACTAAGACGCTTGCTACTTAGACGAAGTATATGCTCACGGTTTAAATGAGCTAAAAATTTAATATCAAATTTAGCTGGGCTTTTAGAAAGATTTGATATATCAAACCACTTTATAGCTTCATCTATACTAAACACTTCACAAGGAGTTTTGTTGCCAAGCAAGATAAGATAATTTGCTATCGCCTCAGGCAAATATCCACTTTCAAGGAGAAATTTTACTGAGCTATCACTCTCACGCTTGCTCATTTTCTTGCCTTCTTCATTTAAAATAATAGGAAGATGGGCGTATTTTATAACTTTTTCATATCCTAAGCTATGTCTTATCCACTCTTGCTTTGGAGTATTACTAACGTGATCTTCACCTCTTATAACAAAATCTATGTCCATAAGCATATCATCAACTGCGCAAGCGAAATTATAAGTAGGAGTTTTATCAACTCTCATAATAACAAAGTTATCTATATCATCGGGCTCAAAGCTAAGATGGCCTTTTATCTCATCTTTAAAACTTACTGTTTTATCAGGCTTTTTCATACGTATAACAAAGGGTTTTTCACACTCTAAAACTTCCAAATCACTCATTTTTTCACACGTGCCATCATATCTATACGCTATACCACTTTGTTTAGCTTTTTCTTTTTTTAAGCTTAGCTCTTCTTCAGTGCAAAAGCAACAAAAAGCTTTGCCATTTTGAAGTAATTTGCTAGCAAACTCTCTATGAAATTTAAGGTTTTTACTCTGATAATAAAGAGCGTCCCACTCTATTTTGAATTTAGATAAAATCTCCATAATCTCTTCGCCTTTACCCTCGATATTACGCTCTTTATCTGTATCTTCTATGCGAAGTATGAACTCTTTTTTAGCTTGTTTTGCTACTATAAAATTTAAGATAGCAGCTCTTAAATTTCCTATATGCATATCCCCTGTTGGAGATGGTGCGAAACGATACATTTAGTCCCTTTTAAATCTGAATTTATCATCAATTATAACAAAACCTAGCTAATAAAAGTAAAATTTGGATATTTTAAGTATAAATTCACAAATTTCTAACTAACTGTTTATAAGTTAATGAATCATTTAAATCTTTTAAATAGAATATATAAAATTTAAATAAACATCAAGGATTAGATATGTCTTTTTTATCAGAATTTAAAAAATTTGCCCTAAGAGGCAGTGTTATGGATATGGCAATAGGTATTGTCATCGGTGCATCATTTGGCAAGATTGTAAGTTCTTTAGTTGAAAATATTATAATGCCAATTACTGGTGCATTAACCGGTGGTGTTAATTTTACAGATTTAAAATATATACTAAAAGAGGCAACTTTAGATGTTCCAGAAGTTTCAGTTAGTTATGGAATTTTTATTCAAAATATTGTTGATTTCTTAATAATTATATTTTCAATATTTTGTGTAATCAAAGCTATAAATAAATTTAAAAACAACTCTCAAGAAGCTCCAGAAGAAGAGCCAAAACCTGATGAAAATGTAGTTTTATTATCAGAAATAAGAGATATTTTAAAAAATAGATAGTTTATGCTAAAAGAGATTCCATTTTTCTCATCACTAAACGAACATGAACTAACTAAACTTGAAGAGATAAGTGTTGTAAAAAAATATAAAAAAGGCGAAATGCTCTTTTTAGAAGGCGAAGAACCACAATGGCTAAGTATACTTTTAAAAGGTAGACTTAAGATTTATAAAACAAATCCAAAAGGCAAAGAGATATTTTTGCATGAAATTCGACCTATAAATATGATTGCTGAACTAGTAAATTTCGAAGAGATGAGATATCCTGCAAGCTCTATTTTTGTCTCAAATGGAGAGATTTTAAGGATAAATTATCATAAATTTAAAGCTTTATTTATAGATAATCCAACTATACTTTTTGAGCTTTTAAAGTCAATTTCTGACAAACTTAAAAGAATGAATGAAATTTTTATAAGAGAGATAGTTTTAGATAGTGAGGAAAAAGTAGCAAAATATATATGCGAAAATTTTGAAGCAT
>JAAYFN010000106.1 GCA_012728225.1 Campylobacter sp. | reverse complement strand
TCCAGATAGAAAGAGCATGCCTGATATCGATGTAGACTTTTGTCAAGATAGAAGAGGTGAGGTTATAGATTATGTTATCAATAGATATGGAGAGTACAACGTAGCTCAAGTGGCAACTTTTGGTAAGCTTTTAGCAAAAGGAGTTATAAGAGATGTGGCTAGAGTATGTGGTATGCCTTACCCTGAAGCGGATAAAATGGCAAAACTTATCCCCGATAAATTAGGTATCACACTTGAGGCTAAAGGAAAGGAAGGTGATGATAACTACACTCCAGGAGCATTTCAGCTTGAACCAAAGATAGGAGAGCTTATAGATGAAGATGCGGCAGCTAAGAGAGTTTGGGAATTTTCACTTAGCTTAGAAGGGCTTAACAGAAATGCAGGCATGCATGCAGCAGGAGTTGTTATCAGTAATGAAGAACTTTGGCATAAAACTCCACTCTTTAGGCAAACTAATAACGCTGATGGACATATTATCACTCAGTATACTAAAGACTATCTTGAAGATATTGATTTGATAAAATTTGACTTCCTTGGACTTAAAACTTTAACTGTTGTTGATAATGCTGTAAAGCTTGTAAAAAGGAGATACGCAAAAGATATAATTTGGGAAAATATCGACGTTAATGAGCCAAATGTTTACAGAACTATCCAAAGTGGCAACACTTTAGGAATTTTTCAGATAGAAAGTGGCGGTATGCAACGTCTTGCAACTGAGCTTAGACCAGATACTTTTGAAGACATTATAGCTATGATAGCTCTTTATAGGCCAGGACCGATGGATCTTATACCGGATTTTTGTGCTAGAAAACATGGTGAACAAAAGATAGAGTATATAATGCCTGAGATTAAAGAGATTTTAGAGCCAACATACGGCGTTATAGTCTATCAAGAGCAAGTTATGCAGATAGTTCAAAAGGTTGGGGGATTTAGTCTTGGAGAAGCGGATTTAGTTCGCCGTGCCATGGGTAAAAAAGACCATAAGCTTTTAGTTGATATGAAGGCTAAATATTTAGATGGTGCTAAAAATTTGGGGTTTAACACCAAAAAAGCAGATGAGCTTTTTGAACTTATCATGAAATTTGCAAATTATGGTTTTAACAAAAGTCACGCTGCAGCTTATACTATGATAACTTTTCAAACTGCTTACCTTAAGACATTTTATCCAGCTGAGTTTATGGCAGCTCTTCTTACAAGTGAAGAAAATAACATGGATAAAGTTGCTAAATATATAGATGAGATAGGTCGTCTTGGTATTAAGATATTGCCACCTTGTATAAATAAATCTATTAGAGAATTTAGTGTTGTAGAATTTGAGGGAAAAGATGCGATTGTGTTTGGTATGGGAGCTATAAAGGGCGTTGGAACAGGCGCAATAGCAAATATCGTAAAAGAGCGCGAGAAAAATGGAAACTTTACAACTTTAAATGATTTTGTATCAAGGATAGATAGTTTTAAAGTAAACAAACGCGTTATTGATTCACTTATTAAATCAGGTGCGATGGATTGTTTAGGGCTAACTCGTCTCTGTCTTTTGCAAAACATTGAAAACATCACAGATGCTTGTCGTGATGTAGCAAGGATGAAAAGTTCGATACAAAACTCACTTTTTAGTAATTTTGAAGATGAGATGAATGTTGAAGTAAAATTTATACCAAATGATAAAGAGTATAAGAAAAAAGAGCTCTTAAAGCTTGAAAAAGAGAGCCTTGGCATCTATATATCAGGACATCCACTTGATGAATATAAAGATGAAATTTCAAAGCTTAAGTATACTTTAACTAGTGAATTTGAAGATCTAGAGCGAGATATCACAGAGACAACGCTTGTTGGCAAGATAGAAGAGATTGATATTAAGATTACAAAGCGTGGCTCAAAGATGGGAATTTTAAATGTCATTGACATGCATGGAGCGTTTAAAATGCTTGTGTTTGACCGCAAATTAGCGGATATAGAGGCGTTAAGCAGTGAGGATTTAGAGCGTCCTTATGCATTTCGTGTTAAGATAGAAAAAGATGATACGCAGTATAAGATAAGTATGAATGATTTTTTTCCTTTAGAAGAGGCCAAAAATACTAAATTTACCGATAAAGGCTACAACAATCGTAAAAATTTTAAGGAAAATACCTATAAGCGAGTAGTAGAAAATTTAGAGTTTATCTTAAATTTAAACGAACTAAATATTCAAAAAATAAATGAAATTTATAACCTAGCATATAGACAAAATAGTGCTGAAAATAGAAAAAAGCTTATACTTAAAGTTGAAGCATATGGTAAAATTTTTGTTTATGATACAAATTTATTTGTAAATGATGATTTTGGTGATATTTTACAAGAAATTTTAGTAGCTTAGCTAAATTTATTCAAAAAAAGTTTTAAAACTCTCCAAATCAAAAAGTTTAAGTTTTTCTCCTTTTAAGGTAAACAACTCTTGGCTAAAACCACTTTTTGATATAAGGAGTATAAATTTAGGATCAATACCCATTTTTTCAGCTTTTTTCTTAAGAGCATTTAGTGTATTTTTGCACATTTTTCGCTCTTTATATTTAACTTCACCTAGTATAAATTCACCTTGCTTAGTTTGTGCGTATATATCTATCTCAAACTCTTTGGTCCAGTAGCTATATATCTCTAAATTTGGCATATTAAGCCACTTTTTAACCATAGATATACTTAAATTCTCAAAAGCAAGTGAGGCGTAGTTGTCAAAGTCAGCTTTTATGATATCTAAAACGCTTGTTATATCGCCTTGCCTTAAAAGAGCTAAATTTGGCTCTATAAATCTAAACCAAAACCGCATATAGTTGCTTTTAAACTGCACTTTATCATGTACAATATATCTTCTTAACTCTTTTGGAAGTTTCTCATTTTTGCGCTTTGGCATAGGCTTTTGTTCTCTGCTTCTTTCAAGCATAAGATAGCCATTTTCAAGCAAGAAATTTATACTTTGTCTTGATTTAAAGCGACTCATAACTTTACTTGGAGCAAATTTCTTTCTATCACTTCTGGCTAATTTAGTAAGCGCAATCCTATCATCTTTGCTAAGGTAAATTTCACTTGAGATTTTGTTAAAATGTTCTAAAATTTCAACTCTTATAGCATCAAAAAGATCAAAATGCCCATTAGGCAATTCAAATTTATCAAAAACAAAATAACACTCAACTTTTTTTAAAATTTCTGAATGTGAAATTTTAGCGATTTTAACTCCTATATTTGAAATTTCTCTATTATATCACAAAAGATATTTTTAAAACGTAACTCTTTTTATAAGCTTGTTTTGATATAATCACCCAAAAATTAGGAAAAAGTGTGAAATTTGATAAGATAAAAGAGAAGATAATACTAAAAGATGGGATTTACTACTTTGATTATACTGCTTCAGGTCTTGCATATAAACCTATTGAAGATGAAATTCAAAGAGTTCTTAAGACCTATTCTAACATCCATTCAGATACTAGCCAATTAGCTAAGATTACAAATGAGTATTATGATAGAGCAAGAGAGGGACTTAAAAACTTACTTGAAGTCGATACAAACAAGTTTTATCTTATATCTTGTGGTTTTGGTGCAACTGCGGCTATTAAGAAATTTCAAGAAATTATGGGTATATATCTACCACCTAAAACTCGTGAAATTTTAGGTATCGATAAGAGTACTTTTAAAAATCTCCCTTTAGTTATAATCTCTCCGTATGAGCACCACTCAAATGATATAAGTTATAGAGCAGGGCTTTGTGAAGTGGTTCGTCTACCTTTGAATGAGAAGGGTTTAGTAGATTTTGATGAGTTAGATAAGATACTTATAACAAATAAAGGCCGTAAAATAATAGCAGCTTTTAGCGTGGCATCTAATGTAACAGGTATTATAACAGAGTATAAAAAACTCTATCTTAAAATAAAACTATATGGCGGTATCGTAGCTCTTGATGCAACTGCTTGTTTGGCGTATATGAATGTTGATTGTGCTTTTTATGATGTGATGTTTGCTAGCTCTCATAAACTTTTAGGTGGCGTTGGAGGGAGTGGGATTTTAGTTATTCGTAAAAGTTTATGTGATATAGATGAGCCAACTTTTGCAGGTGGCGGAACTGTTAGATATGTAAGTAGAAGTGAGGTTATATATCATTTAGATAAAGAAGAGCTTGAAGAGGCCGGAACTCCAGGAATTACTCAGCTTTTACGTGCATATTTAGCTTTTAAACTTAGAAATGACATAGGTTTAGAAAATATTCGTCAAAAAGAAGTTGAGCTTTCAGAGTATCTTTTAGAGAAATTTTTAAACATTGATGACATTAAGCTTTTTGCCAAAGATATACCACTTGAGAATAAATTAGCCATATTATCTTTTAATGTTAAGGGTTTCAACCCTTATGATTTTGCTGCTTATTTAAGTCAAAAGTATTTTATAGAAACTAGAGCAGGGTGTGCTTGTGCTGGGCCATATACTCACGATCTTATGGGTAAAGATGATGGTGTTGATTATCAAAATGGCGAAAAACCGAGTTTTATAAGAATTTCACTTCATTACACTCATACTAAAGATGATATAGATTATCTTGTAAGAGCTATAAAAGAAGTAATTAAAAAAAGAGGACAGTTTAAACATACTAATTCAAATTGGCGCTGTTAATCTAAAAAATAAAGAGTATAAAGATAAGTCCTACAAGTATACGATAAATTCCAAATGGTATATAGTCAAATTTACTTACAAATTTTAAAAATGTTTTTATAGCAAATATTGCTACGATAAAAGCTGTAACTCCACCTAGTAGAAATAACCACATTTTGTCTAAATTTCCAACAAAATAGTTTATGTTTTTGTAGCTATCATAGATAGTAGCTGCAAACATCGTTGGTATCGCTAAAAGAAAGCTAAACTCAGCTGCAACTTTTCTACTAAGACCACTTAAAAGCCCAGTTATGATAGTTATACCACTTCTTGAAGTTCCTGGAACCATAGCCAAACATTGTGAAAAACCTATAATAAAGGCTTGTTTAAAACTTATATCATCAAGCTTTGTAACTTCATGTTTTGGCAGATGTTTTTTACGTAAAATTTCAACAATGATAAAAACAATACCCCATAAAATAAGCATATACGCAACTATGCTAGGTTCAAATAGTGATTTTATCGTACTATATAACAAAAGCCCAATAATAGCAGTCGGTATAAAGCCTATAATGAGTTTAATCCATAGCTTAATATCTTGTTTAAGTCTATCAAAAAACATAAAAACTACAGCTAGAATTGATCCAAGTTGTATAACAACTTCAAAGCATTTTAATAGGTCGGTTTGTTCAAGTCCTAAGATATGCGATGTAAGGATGAGATGCCCGGTAGAACTTACTGGTAAAAACTCAGTTAATCCTTCAACTATACCAAGAATAATAGCGTTAATTATAGTCATTTTGTCCTCTTTATGGTATTAAGTAGTGTTTTTAGATTTTTAGTTATTGTATTTGGTTTATAAATAGCACTTACGATAGCGATATAATCAGGCTTTAGTTTTAAAATTTGATCTATATTTGAAGCATTTATGCCACCTATAAGACAAGTTTTAACTTTCAAGTTTTGTTTAAAAGATATAAATTTATTTTCATCAAGAAAAACAGCTTCAGGCTTTGTAGTTGAACTAAAAGAGGAGGCAAAAGCGACGTAACTAGCACCATTTTCCTCAGCATCTAAAGCCAATTTCAAACTATCATAGCAGCTTATACCCACTATCTTTTCAACACCTAAAATTTGTCTAGCTGTTTTGATATCACTGTCTTCTTTTCCTATATGAACACCATGTGCACCTAGTTTTTTAGCTAGGTGGACATGGTCGTTTATCATTAAATTTGCATTGTAGTCATCGCAAATTCTTATCAAATTTGATATAATATTTTCATTAATAACTCTTTTTTTACTCCTAAACTGCACCATTTTAATGCCACAATCTAAGATCTCTTTAACTTGATCTTCTATGCTATTTAACGGAGTATAAAAATCATCAGTTAAGGCGTAAATTTCACTCATTTAAGGTCATATTTCTCTAAAAGAGCATCGTATGTACCATCGTTTCTAAGCTCTTCTAAAGCACTGTTTATCTTAGCTATGAGCTCAAGTTTTTTATCTTTATCAAATGCAAACGAAAAACCGTCGCTTCCGTCAGGTTCTTTGTGGAATTCTACTAAATCAGGATTTTGTTTAAGATATCCATATGCAACTGATGTATCAAATATCGCCGCATCAACTTTACCGCTTTTAAGTGATAAAATGACTGTTATAGGGTCTTTCATAGTGGCTGCTATAACGCCTTCTAAATCCCTTATAGTCTGCTCTTGTACAGTGCCAAGCTGAGTAGCTACTGTTTTACCTTGTAAATCGTCTTTTGAGAGTATTTTTGTGTTGTTAGTTTGTTTGATAAAGACATTTTCAGTTGTAAAGTAAGGCTCGCTAAAATCAGCAGCTTTTTTTCTTTGTTCTGTTGCGCTCATTCCAGATGCTACCATGTCTATCTTTCCACTTTTAAGTGCTGGTATAAGACCGTCAAAGCCCATATTTATCAACTCATAATCAAAACCAGCTTTTTTGCTTATAGCATCTACTAAATCTATATCAAAACCTGCTATTTGTGAGTTTTCATCCATATATTCAAATGGTGGGAAATTCGCATTTGTGCCTACTTTAATCATCTCAGCATTAAGAGTATTTACTCCAACTAAAACACAAGTTGCCATAAGAAATTTAGCAATTTTTTTCATATTTTTCCTTTATTTTGTAATATATCTATCCAAATTTAGAGATATTTTTATAATAATCTGCAAAGTATACCAAAAATTAGTAATTTTCTAGTCTAATAATTAAGTACTTTATCAAGAAATTCTTTAAGCCTTTCATCATCAGGTGCGTTAAAAAATTTATCTGGACTCTTATCTACACGTATTTTACCACTTGCCATAAAAAATACTCTATTTGCTACATTTCTAGCAAAGCCCATTTCATGAGTTACTACTAGCATAGTAATACCTACATTTGCTACATCTCTCATTATCGCTAAAACTTCACCTACCATTTCAGGATCAAGTGCTGAAGTTGGCTCATCGAAAAGTATCACATCAGGACTCATTGCAAGACTTCTTGCGATAGCAACGCGTTGTTTTTGTCCACCACTTAGCTTGTGTGGATATGCATCAGCTTTATCTTTTAAATCAACTTTAGCAAGTAGCTCTAAAGCTATATCTTTAGCTTTTTGAGGTGTATATAGTTCAGTTTTTATTGGCGCTAAAGTTAAATTTTCTAAAACTGTTTTGTTAGCGAAAAGATTAAAGTGCTGAAATACCATACTTGCTTTTTGGCGAATTTTATTTATATCTGCTTTTTTGTCTAAGATGTTGTGTTTGTTTACCCAAATTTCACCACTATCAGGCTCTTCAAGTCTGTTTATACATCTTAAAAATGTAGATTTTCCGCCTCCGCTTGGACCTATGATAGCTACAACATCACCTTTTGATATATTAGTTGATATATCATCTAAGACTAAAAGTTCACCGTAGCTTTTAGATAAATTTTTAACTTCAATCATTTCTATTTAGTCTCCCTTCAAGCAGTTTTGCTAAAAGTGAAAAAAACCTTACACTTACGTAGTATATAACAGCCGCAAAAAGTATTGGTTTGGCTGTAAAAAGCGTAGCTTGTAAGCTTTGTGAAAACATCGTTAAATCAAAAATTCCTATCATTCCCACAACTGAAGTCTCTTTAAAAAGACTTATAAACTCATTTGCCAAAGCAGGTAGGATATTTTTGATAGCTTGTGGAAAAACTACCTCTTTCATACTTTGTGAATATGTCAGTCCCATAGATCTAGCAGCTTCCATTTGACCTTTATCGACGCTATTTATACCTGAGCGAACTATCTCAGCAACGTATGCCGAGCTATTAAGTCCAAGAGCTATGATAGCAGCGTACAAGCTATTTGACCAAGTTGCAAATATTATAAAAGCAAAGACCATAAGCTGTATAAGAATCGGTGTGCCACGTATGATATCTATATATTCATCAATGATAAAATTTAGAGGTTTTAGTTTTAAAGAGCGTAAAAAAGCTAGAGCAAATCCAAACACAATACCTATCGTAATACCGCCAATCGTAAGTTTTAGCGTCGTAAGATAGCTAGAAAAATAGATCATTTTTTGAGTTTTACTTAGATCTTGTGGATAAGTAAAATATATAGCTATGATAACAATGATGATAAAAAAGAGAATTTTAAATATCTTTTCTTTCAAATAGTGGCCTTAAATTTAAATTAAACTTTAAAAGAATACTGTAAATTAGATATTTTCTTGCTTAAATTTGGATATTTTAGTCTCTTTTTAAATTACACATACCACATTGCTTTAGCTAAAAATACTATGATAATGCAAAGCACTAAGCCGATTATATGCGAGTATTTGCCAAATGGATCAGGTTTTTTCTTAATTTTTACAGCGTAAATAGATATGAAAGTTATCACAAAAAGAAGCAAAATAGTTAGAAGTTTAAGTGATAAAAGAGCCTGAAAAGGTAAACTAAAAAAGCCTTTTTCTATACCTATATAGTGTGAGCCAAGATAAATTCCACTTATAAGCAAGAGTAAAAATGCTATTGCTAAAACAACAGCACTTCCTTTAGTGTAAGCTTTTTTGACGTTAGTTAAGATTTCTTCATCAATATTTTTTTTAGCAAATGGATAGATACAAGCATCAAAGAAAAGATATCCCACAAAAGCTATCGCACAAAATATATGAACACATAGAGCTATAAAATACATATCATTCCTTAATTTTTATCTAAATTGTACTTAATTTAACAGATACTCTTGTTAATATAGATCAAATTTAGAGCGAATTTATAGAATTTAGCTACTATATCTTTATAAAATTTATTAAAATATCATACGAAAAGAGATAAAATATATGAAAAGTAGTATCAAATGTCCTAATTGTGGTTTTATAATCGATATACAAGAAAGTTTAGTTAAAGATATACATGCTAAATTTGATGAAAAACAGAGGTTGCTTGACGAGAAATATCAAAATGAGTTAAAGAAATTTGAAGATGAAAAAGCCAAATTTGATGAAAGTGTAAAAAAGGCATCACAAGAAGCTATTAAAAAAGCATTAGATACTCAAAAAGAAGAGCTTGCTAAAGAGCTTAAAGAGAAATTTGCTAACGAAAATGAGAGTAAATTTAAAGCTTTAAATGAAGAATTAACCCAAAAGTCCGCTCAAATTTCTAAGCTTAACGCTCAAACTGCAGAACTTGAAGCAGTTAAACGTAAAAATAGTGAAATGCAAGCAGAGTATAAAGCTAAAAGCGAGATTGAGATATCAAAACGTCTTAGTGAAGAAAAAGAGAGGCTAAACAAGCAATTCGTCGAGCAAAATAGGTTAAAATTTAATGAGTTAAACTCACAAAATGAGCTCAAGCAAAAAGAGTTAATTGAACAAAATAGCGCTCTTATTAAGCAGATTAACGAGCTTAAACGTCGCTCAGACGTTACTTCTCAGCAACTTAGAGGTGAGGTTATGGAGCTTGCAATAGAGAGTATCTAAAGGATAAGTTTATATATGATGATATCACAGAGATTAAAAAAGGGGTTAAAGGGGCTGATTGTTTGCAGATAGTAAATACCTCTGATATGCCCGCTTGTGCTAAAATTCTCTATGAAAGTAAACGCACAAAAATGTTTAGTTTTGAGTGGATATCAAAATTTAAAGCCGATATGGTAGAGGTTGGAGCTGATATTGGGATACTTGTCACTGAAACTATGCCCAAAGATATGAATCGCTTAGGTATGATGGAGGGCGTTTGGGTCTGTTCATTTAGCGAGTTTAAAAGCCTTTGTGAAGTTATGAGAAGTACTGCTATTGATATAGCCTATGCAAGTAAAAGAAGTGAAAATAGATCAAGTAAAATGGGTATGCTTTATAACTATCTTACATCAAACGAGTTTAAGATGCAAGTTGAAAGTGTGGTAATGAGTTTTGTTAGTTTACAAGAAAATTTAAATAAAGAGAAGCGCTCCATGGAGAGAATTTGGAAAGAGCGTCAAAAACAGATAGAGATAGCTCAAAGTAACGCCATATCTATGCATACTAATATACGAACGATAGCTGGACAAGACGTTATAGAAGGTATTAAAATTTTAGAACTTGGATATGATGATTAAATTTATGATATAATGTATCAAATTTAAAGATAAAAGGATGTAGATGAGAAATTTACTATTTGCTTTAGGATTTGCTTTGTTGTTAGTAGGTTGTGCTAGTAAAAACGTTGAACCACAAACTCAGCATCCCAACAAAGTAACTCAGAAATTTAGTGAAGCGATAGTTATAAGAGAGCTTGCAGATAATAGATATCTTATAAGGATAGATTCTAAAGAATTTGATGCTATATCATATGAGAAATTTAAGCCAGGTGATAGAGTTATAGCTAAGCAGGCAGGCGAAAGTACTATATATATAAGAGCAGTCTCTTTAAAAGGTGGCAAAACTTTACTAATAACTCCGAGTAAAACTGAAACTATAAGCCTTTAATAGTTTGAAAATAGGATATTAATTTAATATTTCAACTCTTAATCTTTAAGATTACCGAGTGTTTACTACTAAAAGTTATAATCATACTGCAAGATAAAAATTAGAACTTCCTTTCTAGAATGAGGTTTTATCTTGGGATAAAACCTTACTCTTTTTTAACTTTAGTTCCAAAATTTGGCTTTTTGGCAAACATTTGGTAACAATTCACTTACAATTTGGTAAATTTAAGAAATTTTTAAGCAATACTTTAGAAATAATATGTTAAGATTACGGCATACTATTTTTAAAGGAGTTCTAAATGAAACTAGTAAAACTAAGTTTAGTAGCAGCTATGGCTGCAGGCGTTTTTGCTACAACTGCATCTGCAGCACCTCTTGAAGAGGTTATTAAAGATGTAGACGTAAGTGGCTATACAAGATTAAGGTATACACACGATAGAGATGCTGCTCGTGATAATAGCGCAGCATGGAATTTCAGAGGTGTTTTAGATATCAAAGCTAAAATTGATGACAATTTCTTCTCTGTAGTTGGTATTAGATATAATGATAGTGACAACGCTCATGGAGGCGATGTTAGTACAAGTAGGGGTAGCGATGGACAAGATTTCGATCTATACCAAGCATACTTTGGATATAACATAGGTGGTACAACTATCCAAGTTGGTAGACAAGTTTTAGGTACTTTCTTCTCTGCTGATATGTATGGTGATGGTATCAAAGTTGTAAATACTGATGTTGAAGGCTTAGTACTTGCAGCTTTATGGATGGACAGCCTTGAAGATGATGGCGATATGACTGCACGTAAAACTGTAGATGCTCTTAAAGCTGATGGAACACTTCCTGCTAGTTTTAAAGGCGTTGCAGATCACAACCTTTATGGTGTTGCAGCTATCGGTGCATATGACCCAGTTAGCTTCCAAATTTGGTATGCAGTTCTTGAAGATGCAGCAAACTTATTTGCTGTTGAAGTAGCTGCTGCGTTTGATATTGATGAAAACGTTATGCTTGGTGGTAGAGCTCAATACGGATTTTCAGATCTTGACAGTGATTACACAAATACAGGTCTTCTTTCAGACGGTGAGTTCTTTGGTATAGAGGCATTTACAAAAGCATATGGCTTTGATATGAACGCTGGTTATGTTTTCTTTGATGCTGACAATGACACTACATATTCACTTGTAACACTTGAAGATCAAGGTGGATTTATCAGCCCAGGTGAAGAAGTACTTGATTATACATTCTTCCTTGGTAAAAATGATTACTGGTTTATAACAGCTGGATATACTTTTGCTGATTATGGTGTAAGAGTTGGTGTTGACTATATCAATGGTGATCAAAAATTTGCTGGCGATAAAAGCGATATAGAAGAGTGGGTTGCTAGAATTGATTATGCACACAACAAAAACCTTAAGTTTAAACTATGGTACTCAGACTATGAGATTGGTGATGATGACAATAAAAGAGTTAGATTTGAGGCTAAATACTCATTCTAAGATCTTTTTTATCTAGATATTAGCCCAGAGTTTACTCTGGGCTTTTTAAATTTATATATATTTAAAAAAATATCTTAAATTTTTTTATATATATAGTCTTTTTTCTAATTTTTATTCATACATAAAATTTCAAATTTACATCTATAAACTTTAAATTTAACTCACTATTAGTATTTATCTGCTATAATCTTTGATGTAAAATTTCAACTCAAGGATTATTATTTATGAGATATATCAAAACTCTATTTTTAACATGCTTTTTATCTTTAGCTTTAAATGCTACTGAAGAGGAAACTTACGTTATAGAGGCTAAAGGTGAATTTGCCAAAGAGCTAAAAGAGTTGGTAGAAAAACACTCACAAATTGAAGGAGTGGAGATAAATGTTTATGAAAGAGATGCTAGTGGAAGTGCTATGAACAACTATCAAGAACGTAGAACTCTTGAGTATGCAAAAGAGCGTGGAGAAAAACTTTATCTTAATAATTGCTTAGAGTGTCATGGCGAAAAAGGGACAAAAAGAAGTTATGCTACTGCTAAAAAGCTTTCAAATATGAGAGCAGATGATATTTATATGTCATTTCGTAAATATGTCTCAGATGGACAACATGGTGGAAGTAGTAGAGTGACTATGATTCCTATTGCTGGGCGTATAAATGATACTGAATTAGGATATATTATAGCATATCTAAAAGATGATACTAGTTTTGTTTGGAAAACAAGCACTCCTAAGGAAAATACTAACATATCAAGAAATCCAACAGGACAAGGATCTTATCTTAAATAAAATTTTGGTTATTATTTTTATGATTATAAATTTGATTTAAATATTTATAAAGGGGGAATTCCCCCCTTTTATCTGAAAGACGAGAGAAGTTATTTTCTCTTACACTCTTTATTTTTTCTTTTACACTCTTTGTTTTTTTTAGACTCAAATTCTTTACTATCTTGAACAGAAGAATTTATTTTTTTTCTTTTACAATTTTTATTATTTTTTTTGCAATCCTTCTTTTCTTTAAGTTCAAATTGTTCATCCTCTGGAAGAGAAGCATTTATTTTTTTTATTTTGCATAAACTATCTTTGGTTAACCCTTTTAACATCACTTTCATTTCATCTCCTTATAAAATAAATTATACGATGAATGTATCAGAAAAATAGTTAAAAAATGCTAAAAATTAATAAATATTTATATAAAAATATAATTA
>JAAYFN010000105.1 GCA_012728225.1 Campylobacter sp. | reverse complement strand
GCCTCAAATCTTTTTTTACTAATAGCGTTGTTTTCGCATAAAATATGCGATCCAACTTTTATAACAACTCTTTTCAAATTTCATCCTTATTTTTGTAATTGTAGCAAAATAAGCTTAAAAAACAGAATGAAAAAATAGTAGAATTTAGAATTTAATCAAAATTTACAAGGTTATAAAGGTCGTATTTAAGCTCTTTAAGTCCAAAATTTGTTGCGCTTGATATCATGCTGATAAAAGCTGGCTTTGAGATATCGTACTCTTTTAAATTTTGTTTTTTAGTAAAATTAAACTCTTCTAAAAATTTATTGTAAGTTTGTTGGGAATCTTGTACAAGATCACACTTAGTAAGAACAATAGCAAATTTCAAACTAGCAAGGTCTAGATTAAATTTAGAAATTTCATCTCTAAGTGTTTGATACTGAGTTTTAAGATCACGATAATTGCTCATATCTATCATAAAAAGTAAAACTTCAGTACGCTCTATATGTCGTAAAAACTTAACCCCCAAACCTCTACCGTCGCTTGCACCTTCGATAATACCAGGGATATCTGCCATAACAAAACTCTCATAATCCCCTACATCAACAACTCCAAGCTTTGGAGTTAAAGTAGTAAATTCATAGTTTGCTATCTCTGGTTTAGCATTTGATATAACTGAAATAAGTGTTGATTTGCCGACATTTGGAAAGCCTACAAGCCCAACATCAGCTATTAGTTTTAACTCAAGTTTGACACTACTTTCTTCGCCTAAAAGTCCTGGTTGAGCATAATCTGGACGTTGATTTACTGAATTTTTAAAATGAGTATTGCCAAGACCACCTTTACCACCTTTTAAAAATAAAACCTTTGCACCATTTATAGTAAGATCGTACAAAATTTCACCCGTATCACTATCTATAACCTGTGTTCCAGGCGGGACAATAAGGATTAAATCTTCACCTTTTTTGCCGGTCATATTTTTACCCTTGCCACCTTCTCCATTTTTAGCTTTAAATTTTGTCTTTCCTCTATAAAATCTAAGAGTGTGTGAATTGTTATCTACCTTGAAATAAACATCGCCACCATCACCGCCATCTCCGCCATCTGGGCCGCCAAGATCGATATATTTTTCACGTCTAAATCCTACGCATCCAGCACCACCTTTACCTGCTTTGACGCTAAATTTCACGCTATCAACAAACATATATTTATACCTTAAATTTTAAAAGAGAGTAAGGAGCTAAAAGCTCCTAAATTTTGAGTTAAGCCTCAGAGTATACTGAAACTTTTTTTCTGTTTTTATCAAGTCTTTCGAACTTTACATAACCATCGGTTAGAGCAAAAAGCGTATGGTCTCTTCCTATACCAACATTTTCACCCGCGTGAGTTGCTGTACCTCTTTGGCGAATAATGATATTTCCAGCTCTAACAAACTCTCCACCAAATCTCTTAACACCTAAACGACGACCTATAGAATCGCGATTATTCTGGGTTGAACCTTGACCTTTTTTGTGTGCCATATCTTCTCCTTACGCAACTATACTTTTAACTCTAACGCGAGTAAATTCTCTTCTAAATCCTCGCTTTAGTTTTGAGTCTTTTCTTCTACGTTTTTTATAGATAATAATCTTTTTATCTTTACCTAAATTTACAACTTCTAAGACAACTTTAGCACCCTCAACAAATGGCGCTCCTACCCTCAACTCACCGTCATTTATAGCTAAAACTTCATTAACTTCTACGGCCTCATTTTTCTCAGCTTCAAAACGGTCTAAATTTAGGTAGTCACCTTCGCTAACTTTATACTGTTTTCCACTATGTTTTATAATAGCATACACTTGCTAATCCTTTAAATTTGGTAGTATCTAAAAGCATTTCTAACAGAAATTTAAGGAGCTTTTAGATTTGTAAAGGAGTTATTATACCTATTTTTGCTTAAATTTTGCTTATTAATTAATGATGTTGCTATATCCTTAAAGATAGCTAATTAAATTATAAAATGACTATGAAATTTAAAAAAGTTATCCTGCAAAAATGCAGGATAACTTTGTAATTAACTACTCTTAGTAGTCAAGTTCTGGTTTTGGAGTATCGTTTGTTGAAACAGGAAATACCGGATAAGTAATCTCAGGTATTCTGCCATTTAACGACTCAAAGAAAGTTGAAATGCTCTCTGCTTCCTCATCTGTTATTTCAAGACCAAGCTGGATACTTCCCATCTCTTTAATAGCCTCTTCAAGAGTCCAAATAGCACCATTGTGGAAGTATGGGCGAGTCATTTTAACGTTTCTTAGTGGTGGTGTTTTAACCATTCCATTCTCATCACCAACAAAATCACCTAGATCTGAAAATTTATACTGTGCAGCAAGAGCAAAAGTTTGCATGTTTCCACCTAAGTTTATGTCATTGTGACAAGTTGTACAAGCTTTATCTATGAAAAGATTAAGTCCTGCTTTCTCAGCTTCGCTTAAAGCATTTACATCTCCATTTAAAAAGTCATCGTATCTTGATGGTGTGTTAAGAGTTCTTTCAAACATGCCAATAGCTGTTGTAACAAGATTGAAATCAACCTTTACACCTTCACCAAATGCTGTTTCAAACAACTTTATATACTCAGGCATTGAGTTAATTACTGCCTCTATATCTGCAGGAGTTGAAGCCATCTCAACATTTGCTGTCATAGGACCTGCAGCTTGTTCTGCAAGGTGTGCAGCACGTCCGTCCCAAAATTGAACTGAGTTAAACACTGAGTTAAGTACTGTAGGTGAGTTAATGTGAGATGGGTTTGGTGACCATTTATGTCCTGTTGATGCAGGAATGTTGTCACTTCCGCCGTAACCTATGTTGTGGCAAGTATTACAGCTAATAATACCACTTCTTGAAAGTCTTGGATCAAAATATAATATTTTTCCAAGTTCAACACCCGCATCTGTCATCGGATAAGTTTTAGCTTCTGGGGCATACTCTTCCGCAAGTTTTAAAATTTCTTCTTGTGTTGGTGGAAGTGGAACAAGCCCAGAATCCTTAGCTTTTTGAATAAGCTCCGTACTTGCAAAACCTGTTGTAGCTAAAATAGCTGAACACAACGCAACTGATAAAATTCTCATATTTTCTCCTTATTAAAATTTAATTAATTATACATTATCTTTTATTAAAAGATTATAAAATAGTGTTGATTACTAAGATAAATTTTTAAATGATAATTTATATTTTAAAATTAAGCCTACAATAATCGCTAAATATCATCCACCTCAATAATAAATTTGATATAATAAACGTTGATTTTATTTTAAGGAGAAAATATGCATAAATTTAGCATCTTAATAATAGCTCTTTTAGCTATCACAATAAGTGGCTGTAGTGTATCTAATTGGAATGTTGGCAAGACTGCAAAAGGCGATGAAGAAGTAGCCACTGTAGAAACTAAACCTTCATCAGTAGCCACCAAAGAACATAATGAAAACAACCTACATATAGATAAAATAATAGAAGCTTGGGGCTCTCCAACTCGTGAAACAGAGAACTCAGCAGGAGATAAGATCTATATCTATGAAAACTGCAAAGCAACAGGTGTATATGTAGATAAATGTGATGAAAATGGCTGCCAAACAATTCCAGAAATGAACTGCTGTGAAAGAGAGTTGATAACTGACCAAAATGGCTATGTGCAAAATTTAAAAGATGCTATAAATAGTTGCTTATAATAATTTAGCTTAACAATCTTAAATAACGTCTCTAAGCCATAGCTTAGAGATCTGACCACCTTTTGCCTATGGACACGCTTGTGATAAGGGGAACGTTTAAGCTTACGATGCTTTGCATTATATCTTTAGCTTGTCTGCTAAATTTCTCTACTTGTTCATCTTTAACTTCAAATATTAACTCATCATGAATTTGCAAAAGCATCTGCTTATCACTATCTAAAAATGGTGAAATTTTGACCATAGCTAACTTTATAATATCAGCCGCACTTCCTTGAAATTTGGTATTTACTGCCTCTCTTTCATACATAGCATACTGCATAGGCGTAGCATTTGCAAAATCAAAAACTCTTCTTCTTTTAAATAAAGTTTGAGTATATCCTTTAGTTTTTGCCTCATCTTTTAGACCTTGAAGAAAGTTTTTAATAGTAGTAAAGGCCTTAAAATAACGCTCTATATAGTCCTTTGCCTCAGTTTTACTTATTCCAAGCTCATTACTTAACTTGTTTGCTCCCATGCCATAAATAAGCCCAAAATTTATACTCTTTGCTATAGCCCTTTTATCTTTATCACTTTGCCCAAATATCGATATAGCCGTTCTTTCATGAATATCAGCACCATCTTTAAATGCTCTTAAAAGTTCAGGATCTTTACTAAAGTGTGCTAAAAGTCTAAGTTCGATTTGAGAGTAGTCAAGTGATATGAAACTATATCCTTCTTTTGTCTTAAAGCAAGCCCTCATGCCACTAGCCAATCTTCCACGCGCTGGGATATTTTGAAGGTTTGGACTTTTACTAGAAAGCCTTCCTGTAGCAGTTCCTGTTTGTAAAAAATTTGTATAAACTCTACTTTTATCATCTTGAAGAGCAAGCTTTAAAAGAGGTTCTACATAGGTACTTTGAAGTTTATAAACTTCACGATAATCCAAAATTTTAGTCACTACTGGGTGAGCATTAATGAGTTCAAGTAAAACTGCTTCATTTGTACTATATCCTGTTTTACTCTTTTTTTTAGCAGGAAGATTTAACTTTTCAAAAAGCACAGTAGCAAGCTGTTTAGGTGAATTAATGTTAAAACGTTCTTGTGTCAACTCATAAATTTCAGCACTAAAAGCTTTAATATCAGTATCAAGCTTTGCGCTCATCTGCCTTAAAGCCTCAATATCCATCCCAATACCACACTTTTCCATTTCTAAAAGTACTTTTATAAATTCAAACTCAAGCTCTTTAGCAACTTTTAATAAATCTGGATCTAAAATTTTAGATAAAGTGTTATAAAATCTAAGCGTTATCCAAGCGTCTTCACTTGCATATTTTGAAGCATTTTCAAAATTTACACTTGAAAATGTTTCTCCTTTTTGAACCACATCTTCAAATTTGATAGTTTTATACCCGTAAAGTTTATTTGCTAGATTATCCATACCAACGCTACTTTCTGGATCAAGCAACCACGCCATTATCATTGTATCAGCGTAATTTTTAGGCGCGTTTATGTCAAAATTATTTTCAATGATACAAAAATCATATTTAAGATTATGTCCAATAACAATACCTTTATAAATTTGCTCTAAAGCTTGCTTTGCACTACTAAGTGAAATTTGTTCTCCTACACCTAAAAAGTTATGTCTTATAGGAACGTAGTAGCTTTTAGAGCTGTCCATGCAAAAAGAAAATCCCACTATTTTGGCACTTCTGCTCTCAAGCCCTGTTGTTTCAGTATCAAATGCTATAAGCGTATTTTCATCTACACTACTTAAAATTTCACTAAGCTTGTCACTATTTGTGACTAGTACGGGCTCAAAACTAAGCTCTTTTTCATCATTTGAGTTTTCAAGATGGTTTAAAAGTCTTGTTAAATTGTACTCTTTAAGGGTATCTTTTACTTTAAGAAGTGGGTTTTGAGTAGGAAATTTAGCCTCTTCTAAATTTGGAATATCTAAGTTTTCATACAAAGAGGCAAGTTTTCTACTAAGTTTAGCGCTCTCTTTTCCCTCTTCTAACATAGTTTTTACTCTAAGATTTGAAATTTTGTCTAAATTTGCATAAATTTCATCTAAATTTCCAAACTCATCAAGAAGTTTTTTAGCTCCTTTTTCACCTATGCCCTTAACTCCTGGTATGTTATCGCTCGCATCTCCTACTATTGCCAAAAAGTCTTTAATTTGCTCTGGATATACACCATAACGCTCATAACACGCATCTTTATCATATAAAATTTTCTTAGTTGGACTATATATACTAACTTTATCATTTATAAGTTGGTAGAGATCTTTATCGCTAGTAACGACTCTTATAAAGATATCTTCATTTTTTAAAACTCTAGTAGCGCTTGCTATAATATCGTCAGCTTCATATCCCTCTTTTTCTATACTGCAAAATCCCATTTTTTTTATCATCTCTATACAGACTGGAAGTTGCTCAAGAAGCCCTTGAGGAGGAGTTTGGCGATTTATTTTATAGTTAGGGTCTATCTGACTTCTAAAAGTTTTACCTTTGCTATCAAGTGCAAAAATAATATAATCACTCTCAAACTCATCTTTTAAACTATCTATAAAATTTGCAAAACCATTTACCATGCCACTTGGTTTGCCATCACGTGCTCTAAGTCCGCTCATTGCATAATAAAGCCTAAAGAAAAAGCCAAACGTATCTATTATCGTTAAAGTTTTCATAGCTTATCTCCATCTTTTAACATCTTATAAACTTCAGTTCCCATTTTACCGTATTTTCCCTGAAGTGCATTATGAATTTCCTTAAGCGTACAGAGCTCTTTGATCGTCTTATGTATATCATCTTTATTTTTAGTATAAAACTCAAAAAGCTCACTGCTATGGTCTTTATGATATTTATACAATCTTTTACCTATTTCCATACCAAAAATTTTAACTAAAGTATTGTGAAAGTCGCTTTTATCAGCATTAGCTTCACTAAGAATAAATATATCGCTTTTATGCTTTTCATAAATTTCAGCGATTTCTTCTATGGGTATCTCTTTTTTTACACTATGTTTAACATCATCTTTAACAGCTATAATTTCATTTTTTTTAACACTTGCTAAATCTTTTTTCTCAACTTTTACCAAGCTAGTTGAGTTTGAAAATTTGATATTTTCCACTTTTTTACCAAAAAGTTTCTCTGTATAGTCTAAATTTACAAATATATTATCATTGCTAACTATAAAAAACTCACTAAAATTAGGCTCATTCATAATGTATCCAAGTATAGTAAAAATGATCTTATCAGCATAATTTTCACTTGGACTATTAAATCTATACACAAAATACTCTCTATCTTGCAGAAATTTAAGCACATCTATCCCAAATTTAAGACTTGAATATCCAACTAAATAAAATTTATCATCACTATCAAACTCTCTACTTTTAATAAACATCTCTAAATTTACATTTTCAGCATCTACCAAAAAAACTCTCATTTTCGCCTCTTTTCTATTTTCTTTTTAACTCATCTTCTAAGAATTTACCTGTAAATGAGCCTGTTTTCTTCCACTCTTTTGCAAGCTTTGTAGGAGTTCCTTCTGCTATGATTTTGCCCCCTTTAATACCACCTTCTGGCCCCATATCTACAATAAAATCAGCATTTTTAATCACGTCCATATTGTGTTCAATAACAAAAACAGAATTTCCAAGATCAACAAGATGTTCAAGTACACTTACTAACTTATCAACATCAGCAAAATGAAGACCTGTGGTTGGCTCATCTAATATATAAAGCGTCTTTCCTGTATCCTTTTTGCTAAGCTCCTTTGCAAGTTTTACGCGCTGAGCCTCACCACCACTAAGCGTGATCGCATTTTGACCTAACGAAACATACCCAAGCCCGACATCTTGCATAGTGCTAAGCTTCGCATTTATCTTAGGAACTGCCTTAAAAAACTCTAACGCTTCATCCACACTCATCGCCAAAACTTCAGCGATATTTTTACCTTTATATAAAATTTCCAAGGTTTGAGCGTTATATCTAGTTGCATTACAAGCATCACAAGTTACCATAACATCAGGCAAAAAGTGCATCTCTATCTTGATCTGCCCATCACCTGAGCAGTTTTCACAACGCCCACCCTTTACATTAAAACTAAATCTACCTATCTTATAACCTCTTAATTTTGCCTCTTTTGTCTGAGCAAACAGAGCTCTTATATCATCCATAACGCCTGTATATGTAGCTGGGTTTGAACGAGGCGTTCTACCAATAGGGCTTTGATCAAGATAGATAACTTTATCTAAATTTTCAAGTCCTGAAATTTTAGTATTTTTAACTTTTTTAACTTTCTTAGCGCTATTTAATTCCTCTTTAGCCTCAGGTAGTAAAGTTTGCAAAAGAAGTGAACTTTTACCACTTCCACTAACTCCTGTTAGGCATACTAAATTTTCAAGTGGAAATTTAGCCGTTAAATTTTTTATATTATTGATAGTGACGTTTTTTATCTCTATCCATTTATCTTGTTTTCTATTTCTAGTGTGATTTACCACTTTCTTGCCATTTAGGTACTGAGCCGTTAGTGTTTTGCCATTCAGCAAACCTTTAATATCTCCTGCATAAACTACTTCTCCACCATCTAACCCTGCTTTAGGCCCGATATCGACGATAAAATCAGCACTTTGTATGGTTTTTTTATCGTGTTCAACAACTATTAAAGTATTTCCTTTATCTCTTAAGCTTTTAAGCGTTTCTATAAGCTTAAGGGTATCTCGCTCGTGAAGTCCTATACTTGGCTCATCTAAAACATACATAACCCCACTTAAACCACTTCCTATCTGGCTAGCTATGCGTATACGTTGGGCCTCACCTCCACTTATAGTACGTGAATCTCTACCAAGACTTAGATAACCAAGACCTACATTATCCAAAAAAAACAATCTCTCTTTGATCTCTTTTAAAATAGGTAGTGATATGGCCCTTTGTTGAGATGAAAATGAGCTAAAATTCTCATCATTACTAAAAAATTTCACACAATTTTCAATACTCATATCTATCACCTCAGCAATAGTTTTATCCGCTACTTTTACAGCTAAACTCTCCTGCTTTAAACGATGACCATTGCAAGTCATACAAGGCTTTTCACTCATAAACTCTTCAAAATCACTCTCATTTTTAAGCATCTCATAAACATACTTTATAGCGCCTTCAAATTTACGCTTTAAAGCGTGGCGTTTCCAAGTAAAACTAATCTCCCTAGCATTGCCATATAAAATCATCTTTTGTTGCTCACTGCTTAGCTCCCCATAAGGAACATTTGTAGGGATATTGTTTTGCTCACAAAAAGCTATCATAAATTTGTGGTAGTAACTTTTGTTAAAGCCATACATAAGCTTTATAGCGCCTTTTTGTATGGAACTTTCTTCATTTGTTATCTTTTTAAGATCGATAGTATAACAAACTCCTAACCCATCGCAATCAAGGCAAGCTCCTTTAACCGAGTTAAAACTAAAGCTAAGTGGCTCAAGCGGAAGAAAAGAAATTTTACAATCAAAACAAGCCATATGCTCACTATAATGAACTCTATCTTGGCATCCAAGCTCACTAGCATTTACCACTTCAACTTCTATCTCACCAAAGCTCTCAGCAAGCCCTTTTTCTACATCTTGTGCTATTCGTTCTTTGTTTTCATCTTTAACAACTGTTCTATCTATAAGCAAAAAAATAGTATGCTTTTTGGTTTTACTAAGTTCTATCTCCTCATCAAGTCTAACCACTACACCATCAATCATCGCTCTTATATAGCCCTTAGCTCGCAAACTCTCTAAAACATCTACAAAAGCTCCTTTTTTCTCTCTAGCAATTGGTGCGTATATGATGATTTTAGCACCTTTGGGAAACTTTAAAATTTGAGCTATGATATCACT
Organism: Campylobacter sp.; assembly: GCA_012728225.1. Taxonomy (GTDB): domain Bacteria; phylum Campylobacterota; class Campylobacteria; order Campylobacterales; family Campylobacteraceae; genus Campylobacter_B. The sequence goes on along the minus strand of JAAYFN010000105.1, from coordinate 20,177 downwards.
TGCACTCATTTTTGATATAGGCTTACCACACTTATGACAGTGTTGCGTACCGACTCTAGAGTATAGTAACCTTAGATAGTCATAAATTTCAGTTATTGTTCCTACGGTAGAGCGTGGATTTTTAGAAGTAGTCTTTTGATCTATCGCAATAGCTGGAGTAAGTCCTTCGATCTTATCAACATCAGGTTTAGATGCTCTATCTAAAAACTGCCTTGCATAACTACTAAGGCTCTCCATATATCTTCTTTGTCCCTCAGCATATAAAGTATCAAAAGCAAGCGTGCTTTTCCCACTTCCACTAAGCCCTGTAAAAACTACAAGCTGATCTTTTGGAATTTCTAAATTTATATTTTTAAGGTTATTTTCTCTAGCACCTATTATCTTTATCTTATTATTCATCCTAAAATTATTTCCTTTAAAATTATACATAACATCACTACATAAAGTATACAACAAAGTCTTTTTTGTAAAACTGGATCTATTTTATGGCTTAGCTTAACACCGATATATACTCCAAAAAGCGAGCTAACCCCTAAAAGTACACCTTTTTGAATATCAACAAAACCACTCAAAAACATGCTTATAAAGCCACTTAGAGATGAAAACATCACAAAAAATAGCCCCATCGATACTGCTTTTTTTATATCATATCCTAAAAATCCAACTAAAATTGGCGTTAAAAACACTCCTCCGCCTATTCCCATACTAACACAAAAAAGTCCTATAAAAAATCCAACTAAAAAAAGTAGTAGTTTTGACTCATTTTGTTTTTCTGCTTTTAAGGTAGTAAAGAAAAATTTAAGAACTGATAAAAAAAGCACAAGAGCAAGAGATATTTCAAGAATAATTTCAGGTATACCCTTAAGAACAGCCCCTGTAAAACTTGCTCCAACAAGCCCGCCAAAGCCAACTACTATGCCTAAGTTAAGTTTTAATTTTCCTGCTTTATAGTTAAGATATGAACCATAAAATGAGCTAAAAAGCATCTGAACTACTGAAATTCCTGCCGCTTCTTTTATTGTAAAACCCATCGCCATTAAAGTTGGCACTACAACGCTACCACCACCAATACCAAAAAATCCCGACACGATTCCAACAAACGTGCCAAATATAATAAATATGACTATGTATAAAATTTCCATCAACCACTCTTAATTTTTCTATAACCAAATATTTTATCTAAATATAGGTAAATTTTAAAGTTTACCTATGCTTTTAAACAAATTTAGATATAATATTTGCTTTAGAAAGGATGATTTAAAGTGATACTTATAGAGCCAACTACCTGCTATAAAGAGATTTTATCACTCTACCCAAATAGCTATCTAGCCGAAGATGAAAGGCAAATCATCATAGGTATAAACTGCGACTATAAACAGGGTGATGATATTGATGAACTTAAAAAGTGGTTTGAAGCACGAAAAGAGCTAAATTCAGATAAATTTTTACCTGATTATGCTGGAATTTTTGGGGTTTTAAGCTACGATATAGTATATAAATTCGAAGATATTGGAAGCCCTAAAAAAGAGTTGTATAAATTCCCAAATTTCTACTATGCAGATGCTAAAAACTACCTTCATTACGATAAAATATCTAAAATTTACACATTTTATGGCAAAGAAGTGGAAATTTACAACAATTTACGAAATTTATCACCACAAAAAGAGAGTGAAAAAAGCTTTTATTATAAAACTATAACTGATTTGGATGCTGAAAAAAAGCACTTTTTAAAAATAGTTCAAGAAGCAAAAAAGTATATACAAAATGGTGATATTTTTCAAGTAGTTTTAAGCGAAATTTTAAACATAGAGACAAATTTAGACTCATTTAATTTTTATGAACATCTTAAAATTAACAACCCAAGCCCTTATATGTTTCATTTCCCAACTAAATACGGCGTTATTGTTGGCTCAAGTCCTGAACTTGTGATGAACATTAAAAACAGCGAAATTTTAGTAGCTCCCATAGCTGGCACAAGAGCGCGTGGAAAAGACGCTAACGAAGATAGAGCTTTAAAAGATGACCTTTTAAGTGATGAAAAAGAGTTAGCAGAGCATAGAATGCTTATTGATTTAGCTAGAAATGATATATCTAAATTTGCAGAACCATTTTCTATAAGAGTTAAAAATCCACTAACCGTGACATTTTATGAAAGTGTAATGCATATCGTAAGTGAAGTTTACGGTAAAAAGGAGAGAGGAGTTAGTGCGTTTGAATGCATAAAAAGCATTTTTCCTGCTGGAACACTCAGTGGGACTCCTAAAATTCGTGCTATGGAGATCATAAATGAACTTGAGCGTTCATGCCGTGGTGTGTATGGTGGTGGTCTTGGATTTTGGCATTTTAACGCTGATGCACAAATTTCCATACTTATTCGTTCAGCTATTTTTATTCCTCAAGATGAAAGCTTAAATTCAGTTTTTATCGGAGCTGGTGCAGGAATTGTTTATGATAGCAACCCCCAAAATGAGTATGATGAAATTTGCAACAAGCGAAATTCCTGTGTTAAAGTTATAAAAGAGCTCTGCAAGGAAAAAAAATGATACTTATAATAGATAACTACGATAGCTTTGTCTATAACATCTATCAATACATTCGTGAACTAAGTGATGATGATGTCAAATGCGTGCGAAATGACGAGATAACTCTTGATGAAATTTTACACCTAAACCCAACTCACATTGTCCTAAGCCCTGGTCCAAAACACCCAAAAGATAGCAAAATTTGTTTAGAAATTTTAAACTCAAATTTAGAAATTCCGATCCTTGGAGTCTGTCTTGGATATCAAGCTATCGCTTATGCTTACGGCGCTAATATAAAACAGTGCGAACTCCCACTTCACGGCAAAACAAGCACTTTAAAACTTACAACAGATTCAGTGCTTTTTAAAGGCTTACCTAAAGAATTTGAAGTTATGAGATATCACTCACTTTATGTTGATGATCTGCCTGATACTCTTAAAATTACAGCAAAAAGTGGTGATATGATAATGGCTATTGAGCATGTTTCAAAGCCTATTTATGGTATTTTGTTTCATCCTGAGAGTTATTTTACTCAGTATGGAAAGATGATAATTAAAAATTTTCTAAATTTAACTGAAAACTTAGACAAAAACAAGGAATTACATATGGAAAATTTAGCACCATTTATGATAAAGCTACAAAAGGGCTTTCCACTTGATGGTACAGATTATGAAGTTATATGCAAAGCTATGAATGACAAAAATTACGATATCGTTCAACTTGCTGGACTTTTAGTTCTAATAAGCGAAAAAAGTCTCTACGCTGATAGTCTCTCAGCTTTTGTTAGAAATATACTTAAATACTCGATTACATATAGTGATCCGGGTGAGTATTTTGATATAGTTGGAACTGGTGGTGATAGACTAAAAACCATCAATATCTCCACAACAACAGCTTTTATCCTAGCAGCACTTGGAGTAAAAGTAGCAAAACACGGTAACCGAGCGATCACAAGCAAAAGCGGAAGTAGTGATGCTCTTTCGGCTCTTAAAATTCCGATGAGTCAAAGTATTGAGAACAATGTGCGTTTACTAGATGAAAAAGGGTTGGCATTTTTTCACGCTCCACTTTTTCATAAAATAACAGCAGAGGTAAAAGAAGTCCGCGATCGCCTTAAAATAGGCACAGTTTTTAACATGCTTGGACCTCTTTTAAACCCAAATTTAGCCTTAAAATATCAAATAGCTGGAAACTATCTTGAGGAAGTAAATGAACTTATGGCTCAAACTCTCATGAATTTAGGTAGAAAACGTGCTTTAGTTGTTCATGGGATGGACGGAATGGATGAGATAACTTTATGTGATGAAACTCTTATACATGAAGTAAGAGATGGTAAAATCATAGAATACTGCGTCACGCCTGAACAGTTTGATTTTAAAAGGGCATTTCACAAAGATCTAGAAGGTGGTACAGGCGAAGAAAATGGCAAAATTTTAGAAGCGACACTAAAAGGTGAACTAAACGGACCAAAACTTGACATAGTTGTTTTAAATGCAATGTTTGGGCTCTACTGTGTTGGTAAAACCAAAACTCCAGCAGAAGGAAAAGAGATCATCCTAAAAGCCATAAAAGATGGTAAAATTTGGGAGTATTATCAAAACTATAAAGAGTATAAAGGTTAGAAATGGAAATCAAAATTTGTGGCATAAAAAGTGTAGATGAAGCACTTAGTGTGGTAAATTTAGATATTGACTATATCGGCGTGATATTTGCTAAAAGCCCACGTCAAATAGACCCTCAAACCGCCCAAAAGATAGCTAAAATAGCTCATGATAACAATGTTAAATGTGTTGGTGTGTTTGCAAATATCAGTGATGAGCTTATCTTTAAGCTTTGCACCGATGCAAACTTAGATGTAGCACAAATTTATAGCGTTATAAATGATGAGCTTTATGATAAGCTAAATTTTGCTGATATAGAAATTTGGAGGGTTTTTAGTGTAAGTGATACTTTACCGAATTTAGATGGTATTTATGATCTGCCTCTTTTTGATTGTAAAGGTAAAAATTTAGGTGGAAACGGAGAAAGTTTTGAATGGGAAATTTTAAAACCTTTAAAGCCTTATAGTTTTGCTTTAGCAGGCGGTATAAGCTTGCAAAATGTACTTAAAGCAGCTAGTTATAAACCTGCCATACTTGATATAAACAGTAAAGTTGAAGATGAAAATGGGCAAAAAAACCCAGAAAAGATTAAGCAAATTTTAGAAATGTTAGAAATTTAAACTATTTAAATTTAAAATAATGGCAAGTACCAATACAGCACTTGCCATACTGTATTAAGCAGTTTTAGACTGCCTAATCTCCTTAAACCTCATCCATCCTAAAATTTCTAAAATAAATGCAACAATTAATAAAATATTTCCTGTTATAGCAAACGACACTATGGCAAGTACCAACCCAACAAGTAGCGTAAACAGCCCTATAATTCTAATTATAAATGCAAAGATAAATATTTTTTCATCTGTGACATAGTATAGCTCTTTATAAAACCTATAATGAAAATAAGATGAAACTACTAACAAAACAAGTCCTATCGCGATAGCAAGCATAGTCATAGAAGATATTTCAAAAGCAGCGTGCGAAGTAGCTCCTCCTAACCCTATAATACCCACACCTAAAATCAAAATAACTACTGACATAACAAAAAAACTAAGTAAAACTCTACTATTAGATGCTTTTTTAATCAAAACAACAGCCAAAAGCAAAAAAACAAGACCAAGCAGAGCAAAAATAGCTCCTATTTTAAAAGCTCCTAAAAGTATGCAACATCCAAGACCTATACTACAACCAAGCCCAATATAAGCTTTAAGTTTAATCTCCTTTATGCCATCACTTCCGCCAACACTGCCAGAACTTAAAATTTCATCTTGCATAGTTTTCCTTTATTAAATATATATAATCTAAATATTTTACTAAAATTAAACTTACATTTAAATTAAAAAAATATGAATTTGCTATATTTTATTTAACTAGCTCTATACAATAAATTCTTATATTATTTTAAGCATTAAAATGGTAAACTCTATCTTTATTTTAAAACAATAAGAGGTCTTTATTTATGACATGTCCCATGTTTAAAAGCTGCTAGATACTTTAATAACTCTGCTATTAGCGGTAAATTTATCTTTAGGCTACCGCTTGGACTTGTGAGTTTTTTTGGAACTTGTTTATATATGATAAATTCAGCATGTCATTGTAACTATGTATTTAAAAGACGAACTAAAAAGATCCTAGCGCGAGATCTATCGCTTCTACCTCTTAGTGATAAAAAGTTATTTTTCAAACTAAATGGATCTAAGCGGCCGCTTATATTTTTTGATTGTGCAGCTTACGAATTTACTAAACAACACAAATAATAAAATTATAAAGGATAAAAATGTTAAAAACATACGTAACGGGTTTTTCACGTATAGGTGAACAAAGAGAGCTAAAATTTGCATTAGAAAAATTTTGGCAAAAAAAAGATAATTTAAAGAGTGTAGAAAGTGTAGCAAACGAACTAAGAATCAGACATCACGGATACCATAAAGATGCTAAAATAGACATAGTTAGCACAAATGATTTCTCATTTTATGATATAGTTTTAGACCATATAATCGCATTTAACCTTATTCCAAAGCGATTTAACGATCTAAGCGGTGAGACGCTATATTTTGCTATAGCAAGAGGTGATGACAAACACCCTGCTTCAGAGATGACAAAATGGTTCAACACAAACTATCACTATATAGTTCCAGAAATTTCAAAAGATACAAAGATCAAACTTAACTCTACAAAATTTATAAATGAACTAAAATTTGGGCTTGATTGTGGTGTTGATGCTAAATTTAACTTGATCGGTCCTATCACACTTTTAGCTCTATCAAAAAGCAGTGATGAGAAAGTTCCATTTGATTATCTTGATGATTTAACAGCACAGTATTGCAACCTCTTAAAAGAACTAAGTGCTTTAAAAAATGATCTCATAGTTCAAATAGAAGAGCCTATATTTAGCACCTCAGCAGGAGAAAATTTACTTAAATTTGCTAAATATACCTACACAAAATTAAGCAACGCAAGCAGTGCAAAACTTCTTTTTACCACATATTTTGAGCACTCAAATGAAGTTATAAGTGAAGTTAGTAGAAGTGGAATTTGGGGTGTTGGACTTGATTTTGTTCACGCTAAACCAAGCAAAGAAGCTTTAACTGAGATAAAAAATGCTGGATTAGTGCTTTTTGCGGGTATTATAGATGGTAGAAATATCTGGAGAAGCAACCTTAAAGAAAAACTTGAGTTAACAAAAAGCTTGCAAGCAGAATTTGGTGAAAATTTAGCTATAGGCACAAGCTGTTCTCTTCTTCACGTTCCAGTTACACTTAAATATGAAGACAATTTAGATGATGAACTTAAATCATGGCTAAGTTTTGGTGTTGAAAAACTAGAAGAACTTAAAGTTTTAAAAGAGCTTGTAAATGAACAAAGCAAGTGGGCAGTAGCTAAATTTGATGAAAATTTAGCTATCTTTAAAAACAAAAAAACTTCATCTCGTATCCATGATAAAGATGTTAAAAATAGAGTTAAAAACCTTAATAAATTTAGCAGAGATATGGACTATGAAGAGCGTATAAAACTTCAAGAAAAGGTCTTAAATTTACCGATTCTTCCAACTACAACCATAGGAAGTTTTCCACAAACTGCCGAACTTAGAAGGATAAGAAACGCTTACAAAAAGTCTCTTATCACTAAAGAAGACTACGAAAATCATATCAAAGAGTATATAGATGATTGTGTTAAATTTCAAGAAGAAATTGATCTTGATGTGCTTGTTCATGGTGAACCTGAGAGAAATGATATGGTTGAGTATTTTGGAGAGAAGTTAAAAGGTTTTGCTTTTACTAAAAATGGCTGGGTTCAAAGCTATGGCTCAAGATGTGTAAAACCACCTCTTCTTTTTGCTGATGTAAGCAGACCAAATCCTATGACTGTAGACTGGATATCTTACGCTCAAAGCCAAACTAACAGAGTTATGAAAGGTATGTTAACAGGACCTGTTACGATCCTAAACTGGTCATTTGTAAGACAAGATATAAGTAGAGATGAGGTTGCAACACAACTTGCATTATGTATAGCTGATGAAGTTGATGACCTGCAAAAAGCTGGCATTAAAATAATCCAAGTTGATGAAGCAGCCTTTAAAGAGGGCTATCCACTAAGAGTCGAAAACCGCAAATTTTATGAGAATTTTGCAGTAGAATCGTTTAAACTTTCAGTTAGCTCAGCTCTACCTACAACCCAAATTCACACTCACATGTGTTATTCTGAGTTTAACGATATAATAAAAACTATTGAAGACATGGACGCAGATGTTATCAGTATAGAAACTGCAAGAAGTGGCAACAAACTACTAAAAGTTTTCAAAAGAAGTGGATATAAAGCTCAAGTTGGCCCTGGAATTTACGATATTCATAGCCCACGTATTCCAAGCGTTGAAGAGATGGTAGCTCAGATAGACGCTCTTTTAGAAGTTCTTCCAAAAGAGAGATTGTGGATCAACCCTGATTGTGGACTTAAGACAAGAAAATGGGAAGAGGTAAAACCAAGCCTTAAAAATTTAGTAGAAGCAACCAAAATTTCAAGGCTCTAAAATGCTTAAAGATAAACTATCATCTACTGATGGTCCACTCCTACTTTATGGTATTACGCCCCCTAAAAAGGGCGTAAGCTATGAAAAAGCTTTAGAGATAGCAAACAAACATAAAGATAGAATTAGTGGCATAAAACTTGATGGTTTTGTGATATATGACCTTCAAGATGAAAAGGAACGAACTAGTAAGAAAAGGATATTTGACTATTTTGAAACTCTAAATCCACAAGAGTATCACGCTAAATTTTTAAACGAATATGAAGCTGTTATCTATAAAGTTGTAGGTAAATATAGCCCTAAAGAGTTTGAAAATTTTATAAAAAATGCAAATTCTCAAAACCCTTATGTGTTTGTAGGAGCTAGCTCGAACAACGAACAAAACTCACTTACTCTGCAAGATTCCTATAAAATAACCAAAAATTTAAGAAACGACCTTACAATTGGCGGTATATGTATACCAGAACGCCACCATATAAAGGGCAATGAAGATCTTAGAGTAGCAAGAAAAACAACTCGAGGTTGTGAATTTTTTATCACGCAAGCTGTTTATGATCTAACAAGAGCGATGAGCTTCTTAGATGATTACTCAAAACTTGGTATTAAAAAAAAGCGTATAGTTTTTACTTTAACGCCTTGTGGATCGCCTAAAACTCTTGAGTTTATGAAATGGCTTGGGATTTATATCTCTAAAGATGTGGAACAACTTCTCTTAGATAGTAATGATATGCTTGAAAAATCACTTATTCTTTGTCTTGAAATTTTTAAACTTTTAAACTCCTTTGCTAAGAGCAGAGACCTTTCAATAGGCGTAAATATAGAGAGCATATCAGCAAGAAAAGTTGAAATTGATGCTTCGGCTAGACTCTTAAAAAAGATCTCTCAGATGCTATACTAAAGCGAGTTTTAAAGGCTTTTCTACTATAATGTCTAAATTTTAAATTAAGGTTATATTATGAGTCAAAAGAGTAGTTATTTTGGTGAATTTGGTGGTCAGTTTATTCCTGAAACTGCTATGTTTGCCCTTGAAGAACTAGAAGATGCTTACAACACAATAGGCAAAAGCAAAGAATTTTTAGAAGAGTATCACTATCTATTAAAAGAATATGTTGGGCGACCTACACCACTTTTTCACGCTAAACGTTTAAGCAAGCACTATGGTCATGAAATTTATCTAAAGCGTGAAGATCTAAATCACACAGGAGCTCACAAAATAAATAATGCTATTGGCCAAAGCCTTTTAGCTAAAAAAATGGGTAAAAAAAAGATCATCGCTGAAACTGGTGCAGGTCAACACGGTGTTGCAACAGCTACTGCAGCAGCGCTATTAAATTTAGAGTGTGATGTATATATGGGTGCAGTTGATGCTAAACGCCAAAAGATAAATAAATTTCGCATGGAACTTTTAGGCGCTAAAGTCACTGAGATACATGAAGGACTTAAAACCCTTAAAGAGGCGACAACTGCAGCTATTCAAGATTGGGTAAATGGTATAGAAGAACTGTTTTATGTCATCGGCTCAGCCGTTGGTCCTCATCCATATCCAACTATCATAAAAGATATGCAAAGCGTTATCGGTATAGAAACTAAAGAACAACTCAAAGAAAAAAACATAGAAGCTGACTATATAATAGCTTGTGTTGGCGGTGGAAGTAATGCCATCGGCATGTTTTCAGCGTTTTTAAATGATGAAAATATAAATTTAATAGGCGTTGAAGCTGGAGGTTTAGGAGTTGATACTCCCTATCACGCAGCTACTTTAACTAAAGGCAAACCTGGAATTATACACGGCATGAAAACTATAGTTTTACAAGATAAATATGGTAAAATTTCACCTGTTTATAGTATATCAGCTGGGCTTGACTATCCAGGTGTTGGGCCTGAGCATGCTTATCTTTTCACAAACAAAAAAGCCTCTTACGTGCCTATAACTGATGATGAGTGTATAAATGCACTAAAACTAACAACTCAACTTGAAGGAATTTTACCAGCTATAGAGAGTGCTCACGCACTTGCATATCTTGAAAAATTATGCCCATCACTTAAAGGAAGAAAAAACATAATAGTAAATGTTTCAGGAAGAGGCGATAAAGATATAGACACTATCGTAAACTATAAAAAAGGTACAATATATGGATAAAATAAAAAATGCTTTTAATAACAAGCAAGCAAATATCGGATACGTAGTTGCAGGATATCCTAGTCTTGAATATACAGCAGAGCTTATAAATAAATTAAATGATAGTGTTTTAGATATATTAGAGCTTGGAATTCCCTATACAGATCCTTTAGCTGATGGAAAAGTTATATTTGATGCTAGCTTTAGTGCATCTCAAAATGGTATAACCACAGATAGTGTATTTGAGATGTTAGAAGGAGTTAGTACTGATAAATGCTTAGTTTTTCTAGTCTATGCAAACATAATTTATGCATATGGTATAGACAAATTTCTATCAAAATGTAAAAAAGTAGGCATAAACGGACTTATAGTTCCTGATCTTCCTTGTGAAGAAAATGATGAACTTTTTTATAAATGTAGCAAACTTAATCTTAGCCTTATACCACTTATAAGCGTTACTTCTGAACATAGAGTTTCTAAACTCCTAAAAAAATCTAGCGGATTTATATATGGCGTAGGAAGTATCGGTATAACAGGTGGTACACAAACTCCAATCCACCGTCTTAAAAATATGGTATTTGATATCAAACAAATCAGCGACCTACCTATAGCAATCGGTTTTGGAATCAGAACAAATAAAGATGCTAAAGAGGTAAGAACTTACGCTGACGGCGTTATAATGGGAACTGCTTTAGTGCAACTAAGTGATAAAATTAGTGTTGACGCGTTATTAATTGAAATAGAAAAACTCTTTAAGGAGTAAAGTTGAAAAAATTTTTATATATAGCTGTTTTCGTAGCAACCATCGCAAATAGTGCTACTCTTTTAAAGCATGATATTATAGATAATGGGTCAAATATTGAGTTAAAACTCTCTTTTGACTCTGCATTTAGTGGTGAAATTTCACAGGAAAATAGTACAGATAGCATTAAATTTATTCTTGAAGATGTTATTACAAATAGTAAATTTACTAACCAAATAAGCTCTCCTATAATAAGTGATATAGTCATAGAAAATGCAGGAGCAAACACTAAAATAACAGTAAAAGGAAGTAAAAATTTAACTCCAAGTGCATCAATTAGTGATGGCGGGCTCTCTTTAAATATAAATTTTTCTGATAGTAGACTAAACAGCTTAAGCCTAACTACAGACAAAAAGATAGAAGAAATATCTTCAAAAAATAAAGGGGCGGAAGGTGTTTTAAAACTATTTTTTTGGATTATAGTGTTAGCGCTTTTGGTGGGCATAGCTTATACTATTTTTAAGATTGTTAAAAAAGAGAGAAGAAATATAGAATTTGACTTTTTTGAAGAGGAAGATATTGAAGCTGATGTTAGCGACAATATAAAAAATGAAGCCAAACAAAGTGTATCAAATAGTGATTTAAATATCCTTTACAATGAGAAAATTTCAGATGATAGAGAAGTTGTTTTGATAAATAAAAGTGGTAAAATTTATCTAAGTTTTCTTAGCCTTGAAAATGAAATTCCAGCCGATATATACAAAGAGATGATAAACAACAAAGATAAATTTAGCGAATTTGTAGAGATCTGCAAAAACTCATCAAAATAAATTTAGTGCCAAATACGGCACTAAATTTACTACTCAAAATAACTTTTTATCTCCTTAACCCAACTCTCAATTCTCTCTTCATTTTTATCACTTTCATTGTCAAAATCAAGTGCTAAACCAACGAAATTCCCATTTTCATTTACAGCCTCGCTCGCATCAAATTCATAACATTTACTATCAACCTCACCTACTAAATTTGCACCTGCATTTTTTAAAAATTTATAAAGCTTTGCCATGCCATTACAAAACATATCTGAGTAACTAGCACTATCACCGACTCCAAAAACAGCAACTGTTTTGCCGTTTAAATCAAGTCCATCAAACTCAAACATCTCCCAATCATCTTGCAACTCTCCATCATTCCAAGTTGAAGTACCACATATTAACTTATCAAACTCATTCAATTTCTCAGCATCACAATCAGCAACATCTAAAATATCCACCTTAAGCTCTAACTTCTCTTTTATAAGTTCAGCCGCCTCTTTGGTATTGCCCATTGAACTCCCATAAACTATCGCTAATGACATATTTTTCTCCTCTTATCAACGCTATACATTGATATCCAAAATTTTATATACAAATTTATCAAATCTATAAATTTAGTATTGATAATCTCTGTTAATATCATTATATTAGCCTATTATGGTAAATAATTTCTTGATAATTATCAAGTTTAAGCTATAAATTAAAGATTTAGAGTATAAATTTTAAACTTTAAGGGTCTTAAATTTAAGACCCTTAAAGTTTTTAAGCATCTATTTCATTACTATAATCAGCCTCAGATAATCTTTTTAACTGCCTATAGTTTTTTTGTGCATCTTTTTTATTTTTATTATAAAGCTCTTCAGCTTTTCCTGAATTAATTTTTTTAAGAGCACTGTATCTAACCTCTTTGAATAAAAACTCCTCATATTGTTCCCAATCAGGCTCTTTTGAAGTGATTATAAGTGGGTTTTTTCCTTCTGCCATCAAACGCGGATCATAAGTATAAGTTGGCCAATACCCGCACTTTGTAGCAAGCTCAGCTTGATTAGCAGATTTACTTAAACCACCTCTTATACCATGAGCTATACACGGCGAATAAGCTATAATAAGACTAGGTCCTGGATAACTTTCAGCTGCTTTTATAGCTTTTATAGCTCCTGCTTGACTTGCATTTGAGTTGATTTGAGCTACAAAAATATTTCCATATGTCATCATCATCATGCCAAGGTCTTTATTTTGTATAGGCTTGCCTGAAGCAGTAAACTGAGCGATAGAGCCTGCTCTACTTGCTTTTGAGCTTTGTCCGCCTGTATTTGAGTAAACTTCAGTATCTAAAACTAATATATTAAGATCCTCTCCGCTAGCCAAAACATGATCAAGTCCGCCAAAACCTATATCATAAGCCCAGCCATCACCACCAATGATCCATTGTGACTTTCTCGCCAAATAATTTTTAAGCTTTAATATCTCTCTTACGCCTTTAACATCTAAATTTTGCTCTAGTATCGGTATAAGCTTATCCCTAACCTCAGCCGACATGCTTGAATCATTCTTATACTCTAGCCAATCATTATAGAGCGCTGAAAGTGCGTTAGGAACTTTATCTTTTGTATTTAACATAATATTTTCTATACGAAGTCTTAAGGTTTCAGTAGCAACTTTCATACCCATTCCAAATTCAGCATTATCTTCAAACAGAGAATTTGCCCACGCTACACCTTTTCCATTGCTATCTTTTTTATACGGCATAGACGGCGCTGAACCACCATAAATAGAGCTACATCCAGTAGCGTTTGCTACTATGGTGTGATCTCCATAGAGTCTTGTAATTAAGTTAATATATGGAGTCTCTCCACATCCTGGACATGCACCATGAAATTCAAAATAAGACTCTGCAAAGCCAATGCCTTTAACGCTATCTTTATTCATAAGATCATCTTTATAAGTTACTTCTTTAAATAGATAATCAGCATTTTCTTGCTCTCCTCTGTCTAACTCCTCATCTAATGGAACCATAACAAGAGATTTCTCTTTGCTTGGGCAGTTTTCAGCGCATAACTCACAACCTGTACAATCAAGCGGGCTTACTTGAATTTTATATTTAAGATGCTTTATATCTTTTCCTTTTGCATCTAAAATATGCTCTTTCACGCCATTTGGAGCAACCTCAACCTCTTTATCATCAAGTAAAAATGCCCTTATAACTGAGTGCGGACAAACAAAGACACATTGATTACACTGTATACAGTTTTCTTCTATCCACATAGGAACTGTCACACCTATACCTCTTTTTTCGTATTGAGTAGTTCCTTCTGTAAAACCACCATCTTCATGGCCTAAAAAGGCTGAAACTGGTAGACTGTTTCCTCTTGCCTGATTCATAGGCTTGACGATATTTTCTATAAAATCATTGCCTATATATTTATCTTCTTTTTTATCAATACCACTTAAATTCTTCCAACTTGGATCAACTTCTATCTTTATCAAACCTTGAGCGCCTTGCTCTATAGCTTTATAGTTCATATTTACTATCGCGTCACCTTTTTTGCGATATGTTAACATAGCATACTCTTTCATATACTCCTGAGCTTCTTCGAAAGGAACAATATTTGCAAGTTTGAAAAACGCTGACTGCATAATGGTATTTGTACGTCCACCTAGTCCTATATCCCTAGCTAGTTTTGTTGCATTGATGATAAAAAAATTGACATTTTTATCTGCTAAAATTCTCTTTACTCTATCTGGAATTCTACTAACTACTTCTTCTGCATCCCATATAGAGTTAAGTAAAAATGTTCCTTTTTCTCTAATTCCATCTATAACATCATAAATTTCTAAGTAAGAAGCAACTGAGCAAGCTACAAAATGTGGATTTGAAACAAGGTAAGTTGAACGTATAGGCTTTTTACCAAATCTTAAATGACTTCTTGTATATCCACCTGATTTTTTACTATCATAAGCAAAGTATGCTTGTGCATATAGATTTGTCTTATCTCCGATAATCTTAACAGAGTTTTTATTTGCCCCAACAGTACCATCAGCACCAAGTCCATAAAAAAGACACTCTATAGTATCATCATCTGAGAGTGAAATTTTATCACCAACTTCTAAAGATGTATGTGTAACATCGTCAACTATTCCAACTGTAAAACCATTTTTAGGTTCATCTTTTTTAAGTTCATCAAAAACAGCTATCATCTGAGCTGGGTCAACATCTTTTGAGCTAAGTCCATATCTGCCACCTACTATAAGTGGGGCATTTTCTTTGCCATAAAAAGCCGATCTTATATCCAAATAAAGTGGTTCACCTAAACTTCCTGGCTCTTTTGTTCTATCCAAAACAGCGATACGCTCAACACTTTTTGGCATAACATCAAAGAGATATTTAACACTAAATGGTCTATAAAGATGAACTTTTATAATGCCAACTTTTTCACCTTTAGCATTTAAAAGATCGACTACTTCTTCAAGAGTTTGGTTAACTGAACCCATGGCTATAATGATACGCGTTGCATCAGGATCCCCATAATAGTTAAACGGTCTATAATCTCGCCCTGTAACTTTTGAAATTTCTCTCATATAATTGTATACTATCTCAGGAGTAGCTTCATAAAAGCGGTTAGACAACTCTCTTGTTTGAAAATATATATCATCATTTTGAGCAGTACCTCTTGTTTTAGGATTTTCTGGATTTATAGCCTCATCTCTAAATTTCTGAACTGCTTCATAATCGATAAGTTTATCATACACATCATAATCCATAACTTCAATCTTTTGCATTTCATGACTTGTTCTAAAGCCATCAAAAAAATGCATAAAAGGAACTCTACTTTTAATAGCTGCTAAGTGCGCAATTCCTGCAAGATCCATAACTTCTTGAACAGAATCACTTGCAAGTATCGCAAATCCAGTCTGTCTTGCAGCATAAATATCTTGATGATCCCCAAATATAGACAACGCTTGAGAAGCAAGAGATCTAGCTGCTACATGAATAACTCCAGGAAGTAATTGCCCTGCTATTTTATACATATTTGGAATTTTTAACAATAGCCCTTGTGAGGCTGTATAAGTAGTAGTAAGAGCGCCAACCTGCAGTGAACCATGTACTGTACCAGCTGCACCAGCCTCGCTTTGCATCTCTACGATTTTAACAGGCATACCAAAAAGGTTTTTCTTTCCTTGTGATGCCCATTGGTCTGTAAAATCCGCCATAGGCGAACTTGGTGTTATAGGGTATATCCCTGCAACTTCTGTAAAAGCATAAGCTGCATAAGCAGCTGCTTCATTACCATCCATGGTTTTCATAACTTTACTCATCTAATACTCCTATAATTATAAGCTAAAAATTTACTCTATAGTGTCTAACATTTTATCAAAATTTCTTAAATATCTAATATATATTTAATTAGTGGAAAATTTAAGAGTAATTTAGTGTAAAGAAGTAACTTATTTAAGAAAAATTTCTTTAGTGTGAAAATTTGAAACAAATAATATTTAGTTTGATTTAAGATTACTAATTAATTCATAGTTTTTATAAATTTAACAGCTTCTAAAGCATCAGAAAATATTAAATCAGTATAAGCCTTAAGAGTATCTATATCACTATATCCACAAGCTAAAGCGATACCTTTTATGTTTGCGTTTTTAGCTGATAACATATCCATTTTTGTATCACCTACCATATATGCATATTTAGTAGTTTTATCTAAATCTTTTAAAGCTTTTATAATCGGCTCTTTATCGGGTTTAGGATTATCGACATTATCTCTGCCAATTACAGTCCCAAAATAATTTAAAACTTTATGTTTTTGGAGTATAAGTTTAGAATATTTACTAACTTTAGTCGTCACAACCCCCAAAGTAGCAAAGCTAGATGCTAGTTCTATTGCCTCTTTTGCATTGGGTAAAAGAGTTGTAGTTTGGAGATAAATTTCACCGTATCGTTTTTTATAAATTTCGATAAAATCATCAATATTTTCTCTAACGCCTAAATTTGTAGATATGATATCTAATGGATATCCGATCTGTTTTTTAACAAGCTCATCACCTGGATATTTTAAATTAAACTTATCAAAAGAGGTTTTAAACCCCTCAATAATAGCATATGTTGAGTCAATAAGTGTCCCGTCAAGATCAAAAAGTATAGTTTTTATCATAAAATTTTAAAAAGAAGAGGCGAGATAACTCACCTCTTAGAGTATTATTGTCTAAATTTAGCTTCAACTCTTCTATTTTGAGCTCTGCCTTCTTTAGTATCGTTTGTAGCGATAGGTTGAGTTTCACCATATCCTTCAGTTGTAATTCTATCAGCAGAAATACCAAAATCAACTAGCACATCTTTAACTGCTGCTGCTCTTTTTTCTGAAAGTTTTTGGTTATAGTTTGCATCACCTACACTATCAGTGTGTCCTTCTAATTTGATAGAATATCCCGGTTTATCAGCTACAAAGTCTGAAATTTGCTTAACAGTATCTCGTGACTCTGGTCTGATATTTGCACTATCAAAAGCAAATTGTAATGAGTTAACATCAAGAGTGATAACTTTTTCACAACCATGCTCATCAACGACTGCACCTGCTGGTGTTCCTGGGCATCTATCTAGATTGTCTGGAACTCCATCACCATCTTCATCGCCGATAACTACTGGAGCTACTGGTAGAACATCTGGATTTCTTTTGCCAAAGTCAACACCAAAACCTAGAGAGTAAAATAAGTTATTTGTTGTATCATGTTTAAATGCAATAACATCTCTAACTTCAAATCTTAAATGAAAGTTATCAGTTACATAGTATTTAGCACCAAGACCAACTTGAGCAAAACCTGACTCATAATCCTCATACTCACCTTTATCTTTGTTATACCATGCATCTGAACCATTCATATAACCAGCACCTACTAAGCCATAGAATTTAAAATCATCTGTCATGTCAAAGTTTTTGATAAGACTTAAGTGATAAAGATCCATATCTGCACTACCACTTAAAGATGGATGATCCCAGCCAGCGTTATTAACTCTATCATAACCAAACTCTACATGATCAAACCATGAATCTTGAAGGTTTCTAGCTACTCTAACTCCAAAGAAAAACTCATTTTTTATATCAAAATCACTATTTACGACAACTCCACCAATCATCGGTGTAATTTGCCAATTATAGTTATCCTCATTAGCCATCAACGCAGTTGAAGCACAGAAACTCAATGCACTTATTGCAAGTAAAATTTTTTTCATATTATTCCTTTCAAAAAAATTTCTTATATTATAACACATTTGTAAATAAATATCAATAAATTTTTAGTAAACCAATTATCTTTTTGAGAACTGAGGACTTCTTCTAGCTTTTCTTTTGCCAAATTTCTTTCTCTCAACAACTCTACTATCTCTAGTGAGCAAACCATGCGGTTTAAGAGTTGCTCTAAAATCAGAGTCCATCTCTGCTAAAGCTTTAGAAATTCCATGTCTTACTGCCTCAGCTTGAGCGTTAAATCCTCCGCCTAAAGCTACTGCTTTAACATCCATTGAACCTTCTTGTTTAGTTATAAGAAGTGGTTGGATAACTTTAATTTTAGCACCTTCATGTCCACCTAACCATGAGTTTAAATCAAGCCCGTTTACTATGATTTTGCCACTGCCTGGCTTAACCCACACTTTAGCTACTGCTCTTTTTCTTTTTCCTGTTGCGTAAATTACTGTCGCCATATCTATTTTCCTTTACTTACTTGAGCTGTGTGAGGGTGTTCGCTACCTTCATACACTTTGAGTTTTTTAATCATCTCTCTACCAAGCTTTGTTTTTGGTAGCATTCCTCTAACTGCAAGCTTATACAGCTTTCCAGGATTTTGCTTAAGTAGATCTTCAAATTTCTCACTTTTAACACTTCCAAAATAGCCTGAATGCCTATGATAAAGTTTATCACTTCCTTTGTTTAAGCCTGTATATTTAGCCTTTGATGCGTTGATTATAATAACATAATCACCACAATCAATATTTGGTGTAAAACTTGGCTTATGTTTACCTCTAAGTAGAGTCGCAACTTCAGTAATCATTCTACCGAAAACTTTGTCAGTTGCATCTATCACAATCCAGTCTCTTTCAACTTCGCTTGCTTTAATGCTCTTTGTCATTTTTCTGCCTTTATAAAATTTATAGAAAATGATTGTATTAAAATTAAGCTTAAAAATCACTTAAATTAAGAATATTTTAAACTTCTACTGCTGAAATTTCTCTCTCTAGGGCGTAAAATATAGTCGCATTGATATTTTTAGTAGGAAAAAGCTTTTTAAAAGCCTCTTTATACTCTAAAACTTGAGCTTTATGTTTATCCATAAAGCTAGATCCTGTCTTATAATCTATGATATAAATTCCGTTATTTTTTAGAGCTAAAAGATCTATATATCTTAAATTCCCATCTATTTTAAAAGGAACTTCTTTATAAATTTCACTGCCATTTAAAATGCTTTTGAATTTGATATCATTTAAAAGCATTAAAATTCTATCTTTTATGCTTTTAAACTGCTCGTCACTAAGAAATTTAGCATATCTATTTTTACTCTTTATAAGAGCTAAATTTAGGCCCTCTTCATTAAATTTGCTCAAATTTTCAAGCGTATAGTGAAATGCTAATCCAAAATTTATAGAGCTTTTATCGCCTATCTCATTACTGCTAATAGCCTTGATATCTTGTTTGGCAATGTCGATTAAAGTAATCTTTTTAGACTCCTTTTTGCAAATTTTCTCTTTTTTTTCTACTTTAAATTCACCAAAAGTACAGTTTTTTATATAAAAAAATGGCTCTACAATCTCGCCTTTTTCTTCTTTTAGTGCAAAATATGTTGGGTTTTTATTCTGGATATGTGGGCTAAGGGCATTTTTAACTACAATCAAACTATGCACAGCCCTAGTAAGTGCTACATAAATTTTATTTAAATTTTCATCCTCATCAAGCTCTTTTGATCTGTCAACTAAACTAGCATAGTCTTTATCAACATTTTCTCGGCCTTTGACTTTTAATGCAAAAAGCCATCTAAAATTTATATGGTCAAATTCTTGCAAAAACTTATCAACGTTGTTTTTGTCGCCTCCGATCCTATCACAAACTATAAGGTGCCCAAACTCTAAACCTTTTGATGCATGTATAGTTAGTAAAGCTACACCATCACTATCACTATTTCCACTTTTTGTATCATCTTTGCTAAAGGCTAAACTAACTAAGTTATCATATCCTCTAGCTACTTCTATAAATTCAGAAATTTTATCCAAGCTAATATCTAAAAACTTAGCTATATCTATGATGCTTTCATCTACGCTTTTATAAAAATTTAGTTTATAATCAGAGCTTTTAAGCTCTTTGTCAATG
>JAAYFN010000010.1 GCA_012728225.1 Campylobacter sp. | reverse complement strand
TAGAAAGCTCCATCAGGCTTGATAACGCTTAAACCATCTATTTCATTTATAGCCTTAACAGCCCAATCACGGCGTTTTTGATACTCTTTTCTCATCATTTCTATATCTTTATCAGTCTTACCTAGTAGTGATGGAATAGCACCCGCTTGAACTATAGATGCTATATTTGATGTACTTTGACTCATCAATGCTTTACACGCTTTTATTAGATCTGCGTTAGCACTTGCCATATATCCAAAACGCCAGCCAGGCATAGCTCCGCATTTACTAAGCCCATTAATGGTTATTGTTCTTTCAAACATATCATCACTTATGCTTGCAGCTGCGGTAAACTCATCTGTAAAATTTACCTTTTCATAAATTTCATCACTTGCAAGCATAATATTAGTTCCTTTTAAAACTTCAGCTATCTCTTTAAGTTCATCTTTGTTGTATATAGCCCCTGTTGGGTTGCAAGGAGAGTTAAGTATAAGTAGTTTAGTTTTTGGAGTAATAGCATCTTTTAGCTGCTTTGCGGTTATTTTAAAGTTTGTGTTTTCATCTGTATTTAGAAAAACAGGCACGCCACCAGCAAATTGTACAAGTTGTGGATAGCTTACCCAATAAGGTGATGGAATGATAACTTCATCGCCACTACTAATTAGGGCTTGTGTGATATTAAAAAGCGACTGTTTAGCGCCTACATTTGTGAGAATTTGAGAAGATTTATACTCTAAACCATTGTCTTTTTTAAGTTTAGTTTGTATAGCTTTTAATACTTCAGGTGTTCCTGTAACGGCTGTATATTTTGATCCACCTTTATCAATAGTTGCCTTAGCAGCATCTTTTATAGCTTGAGGGGTATCAAAGTCAGGTTCGCCAGCACTTAGACTTATAACGTCTTGGCCCGCAGCTTTCATCTCTTTAGCCTTAGCACTTATAACAAGAGTTATGGACTCTTCAAGTGTGTTCATTCTATCTGAAAGTTTTATTTGCATGAATAGCTCCTTAAAATTGATTTATTATACATATTTATGTTAAAATTTAGTTTAAATTTCTCTTATCTTTGGCAAACCAAAGAGATGAAAGAAAACACAGTGTATATCCAAAAGACTCAAGGGATTCTTGAATGATATCTTTGACGATTCTTAGATAGTGATCTTTTAAAACAATATGCCAAATTTCACCTGTTCCAAAAAGCCTTGAAAAGACTAAAATAGTTATAAGTCCTGCTAGCATAAGTCCGTAACTTGGACTTTGTGTATAACAGTATAGTTGGTTGGACAAGCCATTAAATTTTGCAGTTTTAAGAGAGTAAAAAATAGCTATAAAAGTAACGAAAAGTGCAAAATATACCCAACTTCCATGTGAAATTTTATCAAAATATGCATCAGATTCTCTTATGAGCATCACTATAAAAAACGCACTTATTAGTACACAAGCTTGCTTTAAATTAGCTTTTTTCTTGCTTATATAAAAGAAAATTGCTGCAGTCATGAAAAGATAAATAGCTTGTGAATATTCAGTTAGTGAGTCTTCTTTAAGCCCCACAGTGTCAAATTGCAGATCGATATAGAGTATGCCGACAGTTATAGCCGCAAAAAAAGCAACTAGTATAAAAAAGAGAAATGATTTAAATATTTTCAATTTTACTGCTCCTAAGTGAATTTATATATGTTTTATAGCACTGTTCAAGTTCTTCATCTTTTTCAATGATATCTTTGTCATCATTTATAATAGAGTTTTCTAAAATTTCAACTCGTTTTAAAATGTATGAAAAAAGCTCTTTACCGATATCAGGAATTTGATCATGACCAAGTCTATCAGTGCTTTTTTTACCGAGAATTTTAGCAGGAATTCCAACAGCAGTTGAGTTTTTAGGTACATTTTTTACAACAACAGAATTTGCCCCAATTTTAGAGTTTTCTCCTATAGTTATGTTGCCTAAAATTTTTGCTCCAGCTCCGATTACAACACCATTTTCTATGGTTGGGTGGCGTTTTCCTTTATCAAGATTTACACCTCCAAGTGTGACTCCTTGATATAAAAGCACATCATCACCTATATTGC
>JAAYFN010000104.1 GCA_012728225.1 Campylobacter sp. | reverse complement strand
TTTAAGCTCTTTGTTAATGAGTGCTTTAACATTTAAAGCGTAAATTTGCTCATTTGTTATGAAAAATTTAATACTTTCAAGTATCGCTCTAGCAAAAGGAGTATTAAACAACAACTCACCGCCAACACCTCCACTTTTTATGCCCAAATTATCAAGCTCAACTTTTAAAGCATCAATATCTGGATTTTTCCAACAAAGTATAGCGATATCGCTAGCTCTAACTCCTTTGTCTATCATGCTTTTAGCTTCTAGAGCTGCTGTCTTAGCAACACTATCAAAAGCTTCTAAAACCTTAACAAATCCCATATCTTTATGCTTATTTGAAACCTTTTGTTCCTCATAACCAAAACCATCTTTTCCCACAAAAAGCTCATTTATAAAATTTACAATCACCTCGTCACTTCTAAAATTTGTCTCGAGTGTGCGAGTTTGGATCTGTGGATAATCAACTTTGAGTCTATCAAAAAGCTCTTTTACGCCACCCCTAAACCTATAAATACTCTGTTTTGTATCCCCAACATAAAAAAAGCTTCCTATACCATTTTGACCAAAACCAGAAACTATCTCATCGATCAAAGGCTTTAAAATTTTATACTGTAAAACGTTTGTATCTTGAAACTCGTCTATTAAAAGATGGGTTATCCTAGCATCAAGTCTAAAATACAAAAGCTCTTTAAAATCATCTTTTGCAAGAAGTTTATAGGTAAATTTACTTATATCGGCAAAACTAAGCTCATTTTTTTTAGTTATAATCTCTTTTCTTGTTTTAGTATAAATTTCAAGAAGATGCCCTAAGTTAGAGAATTTATACTCTTCTAAAGCGTTAAAATACTCTCTTAACTGCTCCTTTAAAAGTCTAAGTTCTTCATCAACTTTTGGCTCAAATTTGCTTTTATAGCTCCAATACTCAAAGCTATCTTTTGATATAAATTTTCTTGAGACAATATCACTAGGCGAGCCTGGTTCTAAGGTTTTAAGTCCTCTAGCTCCAAGACCTTTTTCTCTAAAAAAACTCTCTATCCTAGCTAAAGTTTTGTCTATCTCTTTACTGCTTGGAAAGGGCGCATCTAAAGTATAGTTAAAATCATCTGACTTTTCATACAAACTTTCAATAAGCGTAAAAATCGACTCTAACTTAGAAGAATCATCGTTTGCTGCAAACTCTGCAAGTTTTTTTATATCTGTTTTGCTTAAATTTGAGATAAAATGCTCTCTTATCTCTTTTATAAACTCAGTTTGATTTGATACTTTAAAGTCTGGACTTATACCTAAATTTAGAGAAAAACTCTTTATAATGCTAGAAAAAAATGAATCAATAGTTGAAATTCTTAAATTTGAACTTAAAAATTCCAACTTCAACTCATCTCTTCTATGAAGCACCCATGCTTTATCTTTATTTAAATTTTGACAAATCGCATCTAATTCACTTGTTTTGTCACTACTTTCAAGCCGTAAAAACAGATCTACTATCTTAGCTTTCATCTCAGCAGCAGCTTTGTTTGTAAAGGTTAAGGCCATTATGGAATTTATCTTTGCGCCATTTAAAATAAGAGTAACCACTCTTACGCTTAAGTTAAACGTTTTACCACTTCCAGCACTTGCTTTAAGAGCTAAATAACTATCCATTTACAACTCTTTTACAAAGCAAAGTGTACGGGCAATACTTACAGTTGCTCTCATTTTTATCAAACAAACTCTCCTCTTCTGAGATACTTTTAAGTTTTTTGATCTCCTCTTTTAAATTTTCAAGATTTTTTTCTTTATGTGGAGGTTTAAAACTCATAAATCTAAAGCTAAAATACTGTCTCTCACACTCTTTAATTCCCATAAGAGCCTCATAAAATGCGAGTTGATATGAGTTGATAGCACTATCAAGAGAGCCTAGTTTATAGTCTGTTAAGACCGTGCCATTGGCTGTTTGTTCAACTCTATCTATTCTTCCTTCTATAAAAATTCCTTCAAATTTCACAGGGGTTTCTACAAAGCTTTTTTCATGCTCAACCACCCCACCTCTATCTATCAATGAGCTAAAATTTTTAAACTTGACTTTAAAAATTTCTTTATAAATTTCATTAAGCTCGCTTTTGCTATCTAATAAATCGCAAAATTTAGAGTAGTTAAAAAGATTGCTATTTTCATAACTTTTAGCTATAAGCTCATGGATCTTAGATCCTAAAAGAAGGCTTATGTTAGCATCGTCAACTTTTTTAGCCTCTTTTATCTTTAAAATTCTTTTATAAACATACATTTTAGGGCAACTAAGATAATCATTTAGCCTAGAAAATGAAAGTGGGTGCTCAAAAAAGTTATATTTCTGCTTAAAACTATAATCTTCCAAATTTAACTCTGTATCTCCTGTCTTTAAAAGAGCTAGATACTCTTCATCACTATACTCATCATCTTTAGAAATTTCAAACTCTTCTAAAAACCTTGAAGGGATAGAATTTTGGCTCTCTTTATAGCATATCGCCACAAATTTAGCCGAATTTATAACATTTTTATAGTAAAAACGTTGCAAATTTTCTCTATCTTTATAACTGATAAGTCCTGCTTGTTCTCTAACATTTGAGTTTAAAAACATCTCATTTATTACTCTGTTTGGCACTAAATCATCGTTAAAACATGGCACTACAATAGCATCAAATTTCATACCACGGCTTTCCAAAAGACCTATTACACTAACTTTGCCACCGCTAACATGATCTATAGTTAAATTTCTAATTAACATGCTAAAAATTTCACAAATCTCACCAAGTTTAAGAGTAAAATTTTGCATAAAAATTTCAATGTCATATAGAGGATCTATAAGTAGTTTTTTGATATTATCATTGCCACTTATCTCTAAAAGTTCATTAATAAACTCTTTAAAATAGCTATATTCTACAATTTTGTTAAAATCTGAGTTAAGCTTTGTATAAATTTTAATACTAATATTTGTATGATTTAAAAATAGCTCATCTTTGGTATATTCATGACTATTGAGATAATCATCTCTTAACTCCAAAGGTCGCTGCTCTTTTGCAAATTTAGTTAATTGAGTAAAAAGCTTATAAAAAAGAGTCTCTTTAAAACTCATACCCATAGCGAAATTTAGCATATTTTTAAAATCATATAGCTTTAAAACCTCAGAAAAACTCTCATCGGGAATTATCACAGCGATATGATCTGGTAAAATACCTTTAGCGGTAAAAGTTGAAATTTTTTCATATATATAAAGAGCTTGAAGAGTATCATTTTTAAACCCTCTTACTTTTACCTCTTTTTTATCATCTAATCTGCCTAAATTTTCAAGCAAATTAGATGATAAATTTAACTTATAGCTGTGATCTTTTGGGATATTTAAAGCTGTTAATCTCTCTAAATTTTGGATTAAATTTTGGTTAAGCAATGAGGCTTTAAAAAATAAATTTATAGATGTTAACTTAGATATTTTATCTAAAATTTCAAGATGAAAATTTGTAAGAACTCCATCTATTTCGATATTTATCTCATCAAAATTTTCGATATAGTTAGAGTCTATATGGTAATAAAAAGGTAAAGTTATATCATCATATACTCTATTTTGCGATAAAATTTCAGTATAGTTTTTAAATAAACTATCTAAAATTTCAAGATGTTCTTCGTATTGAGCGTATATATCACTTTGACTTAGATCCAAGATATTTTTTTTATACTCTGCAAGCTCTTTGAAAAAAGAGAATATATACTCTTTATTTTGCAGAAACTTAAAAAACTCACTACTAATGTGGAGCTTATCTTCTAAATTTTCAGTTTTTTTTACTGCTTCATTCATGTAAAGTATTCGTGAAATTTCAGAACATTCACTAAACTTATCGTGATATATGCACTCTTTAAAAAATCCACCTATTGTCATAGTTTTAGGCAACAAAACATCATTAAATTTCGAGTGAAATTCTTTTATGGATCTACTGTTACTAAAAATAAAAAGTTTTTTTTTCACGATGCAAATAGTTCGAACTTGTAAAATCCTGTGTCTGTTCCGTCATTTAACTTTAATAAAAGCTGCCAACGCCCTGGCTTATCAACTTTAAATTCTTCTATAAAAATAGTATTATCTTCAAGATTAAAATTTAAACTCTTATCAAACTCGCTTGTATCTGGTCTAGTTAGTAAAATTTCCCCAGTTATCTCTTTAGCGTCATCTTTGTTTTTTGGCTCAACTATAACTTTAGCCTCAAACAGTTTGCCAATAGCTAAAAATTTATCTACTAAAGTAACACTAAATTTCTCATCAAACCTCTCTTGACTAGCTTCAATTTCTATTATGTTTCGGTCAACACTCTCTGAATTCTCAAGATAATATGTATCCATGTGAAGTGGGTTTTTCACAGCGATAACCACTGTTGCGACACATGCCATTATAATAAATAAAAAACATATCAATATAGCATAAGGCCAAAAAGTTTTTTTTTCGTTATCTTTTGCCATTTATTTTCCTTTTTATCTTGTAGTATACTCCACTTAATAAAACCAAAATTATAGAACCATACACAAAAAATCTAATTAAATTTATAACAACTTTATTTGTATTTCCAACTGCACTATCTAAAACGATATTTTTACTACTTGCTAAACGCTCCGCGATATCTGCATAGCCATTTATTAAAGCTGGATTATAAGGATCTTCTTTGCCCTTACTAGCCACTAAAAGAGGTATAATAGTGCCTTTTCTTGGAGATGGGCTAAGTATCTCTTTTCTATTTAACTTAACATCTTCGCTCATATAAATTTCTACTTTTTTATCTAATGTTACAAGCATTATAAAAGCATAAGGTGCTTCTAAGTTTTGTGAAATTTCTTTAGCTTTCTCATTAATAGCTTGTCCATTAAGAGTTTCAATCGCAACAACACCTAAAAAAATTCCCGTCTTTTCTTTGAGTTCATCACCCATAACTTGCATTTGAATAAGTGTATTTGATGATATGATATTATCATTTTCCAAAATAACACTTTTGCCAAAAAGCCCCGAAATAAAAAAGGTGCTCCAAAAAAGAGCACCTAAAATAAACCTAAACAACCTTTTTCCTAATTAGTTTAAAAAGAAATGGTTTTCGGTTAAAACGGCGGCTGCTGAGATAAGTCCTAAAAGAATTATCCCAACTACTATAATCCAATCTAATGGCCCTCTTGAGCTATCATTTTTCGACATTTATAACCTCCTTAATAATACTCATATTAGCTTTCATAGGAACTTCTAATACTTTTTCATTTATAGTATATGGTTCATCGACTACTTTTTGCTGTACTTGAATAGCTAAAAAAGTAAGCACCACAAGAATAGAAAGCAAAACAGCAACAAGTAGGAGAAGTCCTACTAATCCATGTATACCAAATAGTTTTCTTTTTTTATTTTCTAATTCCATGACTACTCCTTTGATAGCGATAAGATATATTCGCCAACTGCTTGCTTTTGAACATCGCTTAATCTACCATCTATAAACTTCGGCATATCTCCGATATGTCCTAATTTACCGCGATTTAAAACATTTACAACTGATTCAAAAGAACCATATTCTGTCATATCTGGTGCTAATCCGTCCATTCCCTTGCCGTCTTCACCATGACATGCAGCACATATTGCCCAATTTTCTCTTCCTTCTTCAACAAGTTCAGGTCTACTAGTTTTACCTATGCTTGATATCTCTTGAGCCATAAATGCTGCTGCTGCAAGAGCTTCTCTACCTTCTAAGTTTTTAGCAGGCATCTCTCCAAGTGGATAATCAAGACCCTTAGATCCTTTATCTATCGCATCGATAATACCTTGCTCACTTCCCCAAACTGTTAAGTCCGCAGCTTTGCCATTAATTCCACTTCCTGAAATTCCGTGACATGCTGAACACTGAGTTAAGAAAATACCCTCTCCCATAGCTAAAAGTGTAGCTTGATCTGGGTTACTAAATGTCTTTTCAAATTTTTCGTTATAAGCTTTAACCTCTTCATTATAAGCACCAATTTGCGAATATGAGTTAAGCGGATAACCAACTAAATAATACCAAACAGCCCATACTATCAAAATAACATAAACAACTGCCCAACCCATTGGAATTGGATTGTCATACTCTTTAATGTCATCATGACTTATACCTTCTCTAAATTTGCCACCACTCTTCTTTGTCTTCATTTGTTTCATGTAAATTCCAACAACAAAGATAGTTGCTGCCACTAAAACTATAGCGGCTATGATAGTAAGAAGGTTTACAGTATCACTTAAATTAAACCATTTCATTCTTTAAGCTCCTTTTTCTTCTTTGTCTTTGGATGGCACTGACTCCACAATTTCATCATCTAAGCCATCATTTAACGCTAAATTTCCATATTTTTCATAATCTTTTCTTCCTGTTTTTTCTGACTTTAACAGATGAAAAAAATATGCATAAAGACCTATACAAAGTCCCGCAATTAGGACTAAGTATGCGTAAGCTTGAATTTGACCTATGAACTCTATACTCATCCAAAAGCCTTCTATTTTAAGCTGTTAAAGTACGCTATTATAGCTACTATTTGGCGAATCTCACCATTTTTGTAAGCTTGTTTAACGTCTTCACTTTTCATATCAGCCACTATAGCTCCTGCCTCTTCCATAACTTGTTTCTGAGCATCTTCCCAGCTTCCAAGTGAAGGCATACCTTCTTGATCATATGGAACATTAAATGCTTTTTTTACTGTTAGAGCTTCAGCATATGCTGTCTCTATATCTGCATTTTTGTTATACATATGTGTATATGCTGGCATAATAGATCCTGGGACTACTGACTTAGGATCTCTCATATGGTGATCATGCCAGTCAGTTGTTCTGTAGTTTCCTACTCTTAAAAGATCCGGTCCTGTCCTTTTTGAACCAAAAAGGAATGGTCTATCATAAGCATACTCACCACTTTTAGAATACTCACCATATCTATCAGTTTCTGATTTAAATGGTCTAATTTGTTGCGAGTGGCAAGCATTGCAACTATTTGCTATATATATCTGTCTACCCGATAATTCAAGAACACTGTATGGCTTAGTTCCTTTTAGCGGTCTTGCACTATCTGCAAAACTTGGTAAAATTTCTACCACGCCTGAATAAGCTATAACAAAGAACAAAAACAGTGCGAAAAAGAATGGGTGCTTTTCTAACCAATAAAACATATCGCCCTCCTTCTAAGCTGCCATTGGTGAGGCATCTTTTGGCTCACTATCAAGCACTTTACTTGATGTAAATGATTTATACATATTGTAAGTAAAGATAAAGAAGCCAGAAAGGTATAAAAACCCACCGATAGCTCTAATCCAAAAGTATGGAATTAATGCATTAACTGTATCCATAAATGTATACGCCAAACTACCAAACTCATCAGTTGCTCTCCACATCATACCTTGAGTGATACCTGCTATCCACATAGATGTAAAGAACATAGTTAAACCGATAGTTTGTACCCAAAATTGAACTTCCATAATCTTTTTAGAATAAATTTCTCTTCTAAAAATTCTAGGAACCATATGATAAAACGCTGCAATTGTCATAAATCCAACCCAACCTAATGTTCCATCATGAACGTGACCTGGTATCCAGTCTGTAAAGTGAGCTAAAGCGTTAACTGACTTAACTGACAGTATTGGTCCTTCAAGAGTTGAGAACATATAAAATGTTGTTGCTAAAACCATAAATTTGATTAGTGGGCTCTCTCTAAGCTGATTCCACTCACCCCTCATAGTTAAAAGCATGTTAATACCCGAACCCCAAGAAGGAAGAATTAGAACAACTGAGAATACAGAACTCATAGTTTGAACCCAGTCTGGCACAGTTGCATATATAAGGTGGTGACCACCTGCCCAAAGATAAACAAACATTAAGCCCCAGAATGAGAAAAGTGAAAGTTTATATGAATATACTGCTTGTCCACTCTCTTTAGGTAAAAAGTAGTAAACTTGAGCTAAAACTCCAACTGTGAAAACGAACGCAACAGCATTGTGTCCCCACCACCACTGAACCAATGAATCATTCGTTCCTGCATACATTGATACAGCGTGCATCCAGTCGCCCATTCCAGTAAGTAAACGTGTTGGTATAGCCATATTGTTAAAAAGATACAGCATTGCAATACCAAGAAAAGTTCCCATATAATACCAAACTGATATATATATAGTTTTTTCTCGTCTCATGCCAATGAGTCCAAATATGTTGATACCCCACAAAATCCAAACGACAACTATTAAAAGATCTATAGGCCATTCAAGTTCAGCATACTCTTTTGAGCTTGTATAGCCCGAAAGAAGTGAAACAACCGCAGCAAGTATAGCAACAATATAGAGAATAAAGTGAAGCTTGCCTACTGTCATAAGAAACTTTGACTCTGCCATCGAAACTTTTAGAACTCTTTGTCCTAGATAATACCAGGTAGAAAAAATTCCACCAATCATAAACCCGTAAACAACCGCATTTGTATGAAGCGGTCTAAGACGTCCGAAAGTGGAGTACTCACCAGCGATATAGTTTAGATCGGGATACGCTAGTTGAAATGATATAATCACACCAACGAGCATACCAACGATACCAAAAACAATCGTTGAGTATAAAAAGTACTTCGCTATCGTATAGTCGTAGCTAATAGCTTTACCAGGTTGCATAACGCCCTCCTAAATTTTACAAATTTTTGTATTTACTAAAAAGTAATATGTTATTATAATGTTATTATCCTAGATTATTGCTTAAAGAAAGAAAAAAATAACAAAAAAATCAATTTTTTATTAAATTTCTATTTTATATCCAAGCCCTGGGACGTTTTTTACTGTATTTGCGCCAATTTTGTCTCTAACTCTTTTAACAAAAGTACGTATAGCAGCGTCATTTACATGCTCATCCATCCAAACATACCTTTTAATATCTTCATGAAGAACTAAAGTTCCTATTCTCTCAACTAAAAGATTAACAAAAGCTAGCTCTTTTTTTGTAAGAGCAATAAATTTATTATTTTTATATAACTCTTTTTTACTAAGATTGAATTTAAAATCATCTCCAAACTCAATATCATTTAATGAACTTATTCTTCTTTTTGCAAGCTCTGAAATAGCTACTAAAAGCTCGTCCATATCTATCGGTTTAAGCAAATATTTATCAACTCCTACATCAATAGCTTTAAGAAGCTTCTCTTTTTCACTAAAAGCACTTAAAGCAACAATAGGAGTGCTTGAAGAGATCTCTTTTATAGCTTTAGTCATATCAAGGCCATTCATTATCGGCATAGATATATCAGTAATAATTACATGAGGACTATATTTTTTAAATTTTTTAACGCCCTCATCACCATGCTGTGCAGTTATAACCTCGCCAAATATCTCCTCTAAGGCTTCCGCCATAGACTCTCTTATGTCTTTTTCATCTTCAACTATTAATATTTTAAGCTCTTTGAAATTATTCATC
This sequence comes from Campylobacter sp., assembly GCA_012728225.1. GTDB lineage: Bacteria > Campylobacterota > Campylobacteria > Campylobacterales > Campylobacteraceae > Campylobacter_B. The sequence goes on along the minus strand of JAAYFN010000104.1, from coordinate 10,833 downwards.
TTCTTTCCTTACTAGGTATTTTTATACTAAATTCAACACCATCTTGTGTGTTTTTTGCACTTATGTTTCCCTTCATATTTTCAACTATCATCTTACTTATATATAGACCCAATCCTGTTCCACTACTTTTATGTTTTGTAGTAAAATAAGGATCAAAAATACTATCTATAACGGTTTCTGCAATATTATTGCCCTGATTAAATACATTTACAATAGTATAATCGCCCTCCTCATAAGCTGAAATTCGGATAAATTTATTATCTTCATCTTTAATAGCATCTTTTGCATTTGTAAGTAAATTTATCATAACTTGCGAAAACTCACTTTGTATACCATAAATTTTAACACTCTCTTGAATATCCAAAGCAAGAGTAATAGACTCTTTTTTAAAGGTCTCTTTAAGCATTAAAATAGCATCATTTATAACATTACTTGCGTAAAATTCTCTATTTTCTTTATCAGACTGAAAAAAGTTTCTAAAATCATCTATTGTTCGTGACATATTTTTAAGAACCATCTTAGCATGTCCATAAATCTCTAAAAATTTATCTTTATCCTCTACATTTTGCTTCATTTTAAAAATATCTATCCCAAGTTCACTAAGTGGCTGTCTCCACTGATGGGCTATGTTTCCTATCATCTCTCCCATGCTAGCTAACTTTGCTTGCTGAGCTAAGAGACGATTTTTCTCTTCATTTTTTTTAACCTCTTCTGCAACTCTTGCCTCTAAGCCTCTATTTAGCTCTTTTAATTTTTTAGTCTGTTCTGCAATCTTTTTTTCAAGTGTAGCGTTTAAATTTTTGAGTTCATTTTTTGCCTGAGTTAAACGTTCATTTAAATTTATAACCTCTGTCACATCATATCTTAATGCAACAAATTCTTCTATATCGTCATTTTCATCAAGTATAGGAATGATAGTCGCATTGAGATAAAAAGCACTTCCGTTTTTTGCTCTATTTTTTATCATACCTTTATATACTTTTTTATCTAAAATAGTAGCCCAAAGATTTTCAAAAATTTTAGGACTAACATCAGGATGACGAACGATATTGTGATCCTTGCCCAAAAGTTCCTCTCTTGAAAATTTACTTATGTTGCAAAACTCATCATTTACAAAAGTTATACGTCCTGTAATGTCTGTTTTTGATACAATATTACTCGCATCAATAGCATCTTGATACTGCTTTAAACGACTCTCACTTCTAGTCATGACCATCCTAAAATCTTACTTTGTGTTAATATAGTCAATTTTTGCTTTAAAGAAGATAAAAATGTAACTAAAATTAAGAATTTAATCAAATTTAGCTTTTTTACTAATTCCTTTATGCTATTACGCATACGCCATAAATCCTAAATACATACTGTGTACTCCAAAAAGAACTACTAAAATTCCTGAGATAAAAAGCATTGTTTTTTGAAATTTAAAAGTTAGAGCATTTGATATAAAAGATAGTCCAAGAAGTGTTGGCATCGTTGAAATTCCAAACACAAACATTATAAATATTCCTTTTACTACACTTCCACTTAAAATAGCCATCGCCAAAAATGTATAAACAACCCCGCACGGAATAAGTCCGTTTAAAAATCCTAGCAGACAAAACCCAGAAAGCGAGGTTTGAGACATAGCAAATTTTGTAGGTTTTGCTAGAAATTTACTCCAAATTTTATCATTTTCAATAAGTTTTAGAATTTCACCACGTTTAATTAACGCTACACCTAAAATAACTAAAAAAGCTCCAATTATAAATTGAAAAATTCCCATAAAATTAGAAGTTGTGGCAAATATAGAGCCAAAAAATCCACCAATTAGTCCTAAAAACATATATGCAACTACTCTTGAACTATGGTAGGCAAAAGAGTAGCCAAAAGCCACACTTTTGCTTTTATCTTTAAGTTTAGCAGTGTAAGATATAACAAATCCACCGCACATACCTATACAGTGCCCAAAACTTAAGAAAAAAGCTGTCGGGACAACTGTAAAGATAATTTCTTGCATGAGTTAAAAAACTCCTCGTTTTCTAAGCTCGTCTTGATACATTTTCTCAAATACAATCTCATACTCATCGGTTCCTGGGATAAGCTTTTTGCTCCCTTTTTCTATCTTTTCAGCAACGATATCCTCTATCGCTTCAAAATTTTTAAGATACCCGTCGATAGATTGATAAATAATATTTTTAGCTCTATTTTCAGATACATTATAATCAATTAAATTTCTCTTCCATGCAGTTTCTAAAATTTCATATGAAAGTGCATTGTATCTATCTTCATGGGTTAAAATAAAGTTGCTTTCTTCAGCTAAACGACGTTTGACCATCCAAAACATATTACGTCTATCAACTCTCATAACTTCCATATCATCTTCATTATCATCTAAGAGTCTATCTGTATGTTCGTCTAAAGCTCTCTCAGCTAACGCATTGGCCATTAAAATTTCATGAGCTATCTGTGTAACAGCTTCTGTTCCACTGTTAAATTTAATAAAACCCGAGTTTAGCATATCTAAAGATATCTTTCTTGCAACATAAGGTATATGAGGAATTTTTATACGCATACCCTATCCTTTCTATCTTAATATCGTGTCTTTTCTATCAGGGCTAGTTGATACAATCCCAACCTTTACTCCAGTTAAATCTTCTATTTGTCTGATATAGTTTTTAGCATTTTCAGGTAGATCTTCATACCTGTCAACACCTACTACACTATCCCAACCTGGCAACTCTTCATATATAGGAGTAGCGCCCTCTAAGCTTGTAGGAAAATGAGTAGTTACTGAGCCGTCCGCTAACTTATAAGCTATACATATCTTAATTTTTTCAAAACCATCTAACACATCTAGCTTCATAAGAGCAAATTTATCAATCCCATTTAACCTAGCCGCATACCTTGCAGCTATCACATCAAACCAACCACATCTTCTTCTTCGTCCAGTTGTAGTCCCAAACTCTTTTCCAACATCACCAAGCCTCTTACCTTCCTCACCAAAGTCTTCAGTAGGAAATGGCCCATGACCAACGCGAGTTGTATATGCTTTGATGATACCTATAACATCTCCTATGCTTTTTGGACTAATCCCAACCCCAACACACGCTCCTGCTGAGATCGTGTTTGAACTTGTAACATATGGATATGTGCCGTGGTCTATATCAAGAAGTGTACCTTGAGCGCCTTCTAAAAGGATCTTTTTATCACTATCCATTGCGCTCCAAATTATCTTGGTTGTATCGGCGATAAATGGTTTAAGTTTAGCTTTAAAATACTCAAGTTCAGTTAGAATTTCATCTTTAGTTGGAATTTTAATATCCAAAGTTTTAAACACATACTCTTTAGAATTTAAAGTAGCAAGTAGGCTCTGGCTTAACTTATCTGGATCTAAAAGCTCTCCAACTCTATGTCCTGTACGGCTTATCTTATCAGCATAGCTTGGTCCTATTCCTTTTCCTGTTGTACCGATAGCCTTGCATCCTTTGAGTTTTTCATTTGCCTGATCTATGAGTGCATGATACTCTAAATTTAGATGCGCTTTGTCACTTACAAAAAATCGCCCCTCTAACTCATCAAAATTTGACAACTCATCTATCAAAACTTTAGGATTTACAACAGCTCCGTTTCCTATGATGTTTATGATATTTTTGTTCAAAATTCCACTTGGGATAAGGTGTAAAGCGTACTTTTTACCATCAACAACTACAGTATGACCTGCATTATGACCTCCTGCACTTCTACAAACTAAGTCATATTTTGATGAAAGCATATCGACTATTTTGCCTTTTCCTTCATCGCCCCACTGACTCCCAACTATAATATCAACCTTGTTCATCTATACTCTCTTTTCTCTAAAATTCTTTCAATAACCGCGTCACTCATCACGGCAAAACCACTTGATTCAAGCCCATCTATCTCATAATCCCCACCACTACAAAGTATGGAATTATCACTAACAAATCTAAAAAATAGCTTATCATAATAGCGCATTTTAGAGTAATAAAGTGCCATAATGCAGACATTCTTTCTATTAACTGCTAAATTCTCTATCCTCTCTAATGGTGCTATAAGTTCACTAGGAACTATCTTTTTAACTCTGCCTAAATCACTCCAGTCACTAAGCCCTAAAAGAGCATTTACCCACTCTAAATTCAACTTTAAAAGCGCATTTATATCACCTTTTTCAAAAATAGTAAGTGGTAAATTTAAAAGCTTACAAACTATATGTGGAATTTCAATATTACTTATTTGAAGCTTGGTTTTAACATCAAATTTATCAAAAATTTCACTTGCTATATCAAGACAAGTGCTTAAATTTCGACTTCCTAAAAGCTCAGCTCCTATTTGGTAAATCTCATTACTTGGATATTTAAATACAGGTTGGATATAAAAAATACGTTTTAGATTTTCATCTTTTAATCTTTTTAAAACTATCCTTGAAACGTCTATAGTACTATCAGCTCTAAGTGAAAGTTCATTGTTTTCCAAATCTTTTACGCTTAAAATTTGATCTTTTTTAACACTTAAGTGCTGATGATATGAAAAATAAGGAGTTACGATCTCGTTAAATTCGTGTTTTAAAAAAATATCTGCTGAAAAATTTTCTAACTCTCTTTTTATCTTTGCACTTTTACTAAAATAAAGCTTAGAGCCATTTGGGATTTCATGATCTAAGTTATGCATCTATGCCTCCATAATATCAAAACATAAGGATATCTAAATTTACCTTATTAAAGGTTAAAGCTATAACCATTATATGAAAATTTAGTTTTAACTGCTTTAGCACATCGCCATAAATTCTTTATAAGCTGGCATAGGTAGTATATGGCGAGAGAGTGAAGGAATCGAACCTCCCACGAAACGGTCAACCGCCCCGACATCGGATTTGAAGTCCGTGAATGCCGCCAGGTCATTATACTCTCCTTAATCAACTAATAATTATAGCAAATTTAAGCATAAAATTTACTAAATTTACTAAATTACTCTTTTATCGCTTTTTCTCTTTTTAAATAATACATATCTCTTGAATAAGCATATGGATCTTCTTGCATCTTAATCGCTTTATACTCTTTAAGACCTTGCGAAAACTCATTTAATTCATCTCCTATTTTTATACCAAATCTTGTAGCATCATCATCTATATAGTTAACTGGGGTTGCAAAGTAATCCCCCACCATACCAAATGTATCTCTTAAGTTAGAATGTCCAAGTATCGGCCAAACTATATGAGGTCCACTTCCAACTCCCCAAACGCCAAGAGTTTGACCAAAATCCTCACTACTTCTAGGTATATTAAAATGCATAGTCGCCGCATCACTAAAGCCCGCAAAGCCAATTGTTGTATTTAATGCAAAACGTTTAGTTTCATTCCACATACCGCTAAAATCACCCTGCAAAAGATTGTTTATAAGTCTCATCGGATATAAAAGATTGTCAAAGAAATTTGAAACAGCTTCTTGTATAGGATTTGTCATAACATAGTCATATCCCCATGAAACTGGATAAAATATATAGTCATAAAATGCACTATTTACTACTGTTATAGCACGATTATACCCTTCAAATGGATCATAAACTTCAACTTTTGTAGCGTTATCTTCTGCATTTGCTACTCCTATAATTAAAAAAAGTGTCAATAAAATTTTTTTCATATTATCTTTCAAACTTCTCAAATTTAACAAAATTATTAAACTTATCATCATTCATAAGATAAATTTCATCTATTAAATTTGTCTTAAATGTCATATTGCCCATTTTACTAAGGATATTTCTTTGTTTGGCAAGATCTCCTGCTATCGCCTCACAACTAACGGCTGCAGATACAACTTCTAAATCTTTACCCGTTATATCCTTATTTCCAGCTAAAAAAGCTGCTATTAAACCTGAAAGTATACACCCACTTCCTGTAAATTGACTCATCATAGCGTTACCATTTTTACAAATATAGGATCTGTTTTTATCAGATATGATGTCAATTTCACCTGTTATAACGACAATAGCATCAGTTTTTTGTGCTAAATTTTGAGCTATTTTAACACGCTCATCTATGCTGTCTTTAATGTCACTTAAACTTGCATCAACACCTTTTGATATACTATCTTCACCTGCTAGAAATTTAATCTCAGATAAATTTCCCTTTATAACACTAAATTTATAGTTTAACAAAAACTCTTTTATGCTATTTTGTCTAAATTTGCTGATACTTACCCCAACAGGATCAAGCACAACTATCTTACAAAGGCGGTTTGCCTCTTTAATAGCAGCATGCATAGAAACTACGCTTTTTTCATCTAAAGTACCAATATTTATAACTAAAGCGTCTGATAAAGCTACAACTTCAGCTACTTCCTCTACTGCATCTGCCATCACAGGACTAGCTCCGCATGCAATTAAGGCATTTGCCACATCTACAGCGGTGACATAGTTTGTAATGCAGTGTATGAGTGGATTTTTTGATCTTATATTTTTAATATACATAAATTTACTCTTTTCTAAAGCAAAATTGTAACAAACTATAGTAAATTTAACTAATTTATCTCTATCATTACAATATCATAGTTTTAAAATCAAATTTATCTATTTTAAATACAGCTATTTTAACTATAACAACTATAAACAGCAACCACTAAACTCACGCAAACATATAACCATAAAGATCTTGAGAGAGCTTTTTGTTATAACTACTATCTCCAACATTGTCGGTATGACTTTGTATGGTGGCACTTCTTACTAGATAGCTTGCCAAATTTTGAACATTTGTTATAAACTCAGACTTTATAACATCGCTATCATTATCAAAATTTATCCTAAAATCATACATTTCATTACTCCATCCTATTTAAGAGATATAAAGTCCGCTTGTTATGGTGTTTAAAGTAGTTGTCATCTCTTTAGAGTTTTTAGCATCAAAGTATCTGCCCTCGCCTAACACTAGGTATCTAAGCAATTTTTCTGTGCCTCTATCTACATCATACCCTATGATAAAGGTGCTTATCTTTATGTTTGGGTTTTTAGCTATGACTCTTTGCATTTCAAATTTACGATCACCATTACAAGTTTCATATCCGTCGCTTAAAAGTATAATATGAACCGCTGTGCTTGAGCTTTTTGGCTTGTCTTATCGCACTTGCAAGAGGCGTACCCAGCTACTTTCATACTAGCCACTTGTCTTACAAAGTACTTATTATCACTTGTAGGGCTTACGGTATACTCTATCTCACAACTTCCACTAAAGCTGATAAGTGACATATTTGTTTTATTGAGCCTAGTTTAAGTGTGATGTCTTTGATATTTGCTTTAGCTAAATTTAGCCATTTGCCTCTCTTATCTTTTTACCAACTACCTAGCTCCTAAAACTACAACTCCATAGTCATCTGTGCTACTTAAATTTGAAGCAAAAACTATATCTGTATCTTGGTTTAAGTTGAGTAAAACTGTATTTTCTAAAGCATCAGCTATCTCATAAATAGTCGTATCTTTTTTAGCTAAAAATTGAACTAAAATGCTTCTAAATTTAGATATATCCTCGCCATTTAGAGCATTTTTAATAGCTTCGTATGCTGAGCGGTTTCCTTTTGAGTAGTAGCAATAAAGCTCACTTTTCTCTCTTAAAACTCCATTTAGTTTGTTAATGGACAGATTTACCTCTTCATCACTTTGAACGATATTGCTAAGAATCCTTAAGCTATCACTAAAATTTACCCCTTTTGCATCTAACTCATAGCTTAGCCCATTACCATTTACAGAATTTACTCTTAACTCAACTCTATTTAAACCCAAATTCCTATAACTAAACATAATCACTCCTTTAAATAAAAACACTAGCCTTTTGGCAACTTTTTTAAAACTTATAGTGTAATTATAATTAGAACTAGCGACTAAAATCTGTCGGTTATAAAATAAAGTATAAAAGCAATATGATTTTAGAGCGCCCTAATCTATAAAAGTGGTTATTTTTATCTTTGTTTTAAATACAAACAAAAAATCAAAGTCCTATCTCTTTAGCATAACTTGAAACTCTTTGCTTTATCTCATCAGCCAAAAACTTAGGTGAAATAACTTTAACATGTGGCAACCATGACAAAATAGTTGGTATTATCTCTTTTTCATGCGTAATAGATAGCTCAAGTCTCATACTGCCGTCAGATTCTGTTGCTGATCTTTGATTTGATTGAATAGGAGGATTAAGAAAATAGTGCGAAACCTCTTTATCTATTAAAAGCTCAACATCAAAAAATTCCCTATCTGGACTAAAAAATGCGTTTATCGCTAAATGGGCTTTATTTAGAATATCTTTGTTAAATTTAAAACTCTCATTTGTTTTAACAATATCTTCAAGCTTGGATATTCTGTAAGTTTTGATTTTGTTATCATCTCCTGTATCTGCCGCAATAAGATACCAAAATTTCTCCATAAAAGCTACACGGTAGGGCTCTAAAGTAACTATATATCTTGCTTTATTTCTCATATAAGTTGCAGTGATAACAACCGAGCTTTCTACAGCTTCTTTAAGCGTAACAATCTCTTTGGGGTCAACCTTTTCGTAATTTAAATTAATCAAAAAGCTACTACTGTCTTTATTTTTATCCTTGTTCATCTCTTTGATAAACTGCTCAGTTATTTCGCTTTGTGCGTCATTGTGAGAGATTAGTTGATAAAAATTACCTATTTTTTCAAGCTTCAATCCATAAATTTTATAATTGTTATCAAAAAAATCTTTTATATCTTTAATATTTCGTTGGATAGAGCGAACATCAATATTAAACTCCTTTGATAATCTCTTAGTATTTAGAGTTTGACCTCGCATTAGGCGAACTACAAATTCAGTTTTTCTTTCAAAAGGGATCATACAAACACCTATATTAATTTTATATAATTATATCACAATAAAATTTTCATTATTTTTCTAATATCATATAGATATTGAAAACAATATTTAATAAATAGTGCAAGCCTTAAACAAGGAGTTTAATATATTATATCTTAGGTGAAGTAAAAATTTGGGATTAAATTTAGTTGTATTATTTTATCGATATTACAAGAAAATTTGAACGTTCCAAAGTCCAATTTATATTGACTAAGAGCATACCTAAAATCACTTATTTATAAATGAATTTAGGCATCGTTGTTTAAAATTTTATAGTTAATCAAATATAAACGAACAAATTCTATCAGCTACATCTTCTGTTTTGTTATTTATGTTTTCTACCTTCCATATTGGGTTAATATCAGATTCAAACTCCTCAACAATCTTTTGAGCCAATGCAAAAGAGCTATTTTTATAGCCTTTTTTATCTGAAACAGAATTTTGAATTTTTGTTCTAAACCAAGCATTGCCTAGCGACCTATTAATTGATTCTTCCAAAATAATTTTATTACCTAGTTTGTTAACTACATATTTAAAATTTTCCACATCCTCAATACCAGCATCCTTCCTTATTTGTTCTATATTTTGTCCACTTGCTGGCATTATGTGCTCTACTTCATATTTTGCAGGGAGAGAAAATTTTACCTTTTTACTTTTGCAATATATATACTCATTTAGAAAAACCAAAAGATTTTTATTGTATTCCAAAATTTGTAATTTAATGTCTTTTCTATCCCATTCTTTCTCAATATGTGCTTGTATTGAATCTTTAATTTCATTAATATCAATGCACTTATCAACAAGTTTTATGTTTAAACCAAATAAATAAGTTTTAAATTTTGAACTAGAATATCCAATATCCACCAAATCCAAAATAGCAAATATTTTTATCAAATACTCAGCATAATCAATTATTAGGTTTTCGTTGATTTCATCTATTTCATATCTATACAAATATGAAATTAGATATAACTTAATGTTTTCATTAAACTTAAGAAGCATTTCTATAATCGAATAATTACTTATTTTATCCCATATTTTTGAAATTTTTAAAAGCTTGGCAGTTAAGCTCAGAGGAGATTTTAATAAAACCTCATTTTCTACAATGTAGTACCTTCTTATTCCAGGAGTTGTTACATCAACAGAGCCTTTCTCAGACAAATAAACACGATCCAATGCCCTTTTTATATACATATATTACAATAAAATAGAATCAATGTTTACAATTCTTTTTTGTTCTAATTTAGAAATTATCTCCTTTAGTTCAACCCATTTTAAATTAAAGTCTTCCCTATCATTAGCTGAATACGAATATAATTTAGCGGAAATAATATCAGAATCTAATAAAGGCATTCCATCGGAATTAAGAGAATTAAACATTGCGATAGCTTGCTCTATATTCCAACTACGAATTTCAATAATCTCAGCTTTATTTAATATACATTCAGCAAACGAATTCAATTCCGATGTAGATAAACTACTTAGACAATTATAGAAGAATTTTAAATTTTTAAAATAGTTAGTATACTTATTATCTTTTTTCTTAAATCGTATTTTTTCAACATTTTTTTCTATACTAGAAAAATCAGATCCATTTAAAATTACCTCAATTTCCGAACGATATAATTCATTAATGGAATTATTATCTAATATCTTAACTTTTTCTACATTATCAAAGTTATTTAAAAACTCCAATATATCATTATCTTCAATTTTATATAGTATTCTTATTGCATCATCTCTTTTTTTAGCTAGAGCATATCTTAAATTATCTGAATCCCTATCTGATTCTGTTCTGGAAATTTCAATATTTAAACGCATTAATAAAGCTTTAAATAACAAAATAAAGGTTGTAGTTCTTTGCTGTCCGTCTATAAGACTTAATTGGGTATCATTTTCTTGACAACTTATAATAATTGTGCCAAAAAAATATGGGTCAGAACCTTTATTTTCCATAAAATCTTGTAAATCTTGCCCCAGTTTAT